>SCTZ01000004.1 GCA_004297765.1 Chloroflexota bacterium
TGGTAAAACAGCTTTGCCGTGGGGACTTTCCTGCCGAGCATCGCTCACTCCATTCCCACTCGAACTTACGTCCCCATTATAGTATGTCTGCTAAATAAAGGCGAGTTCGGCAACAGTCCCAGGGGAACGGATTGAGCGGATTGCGGGTCCCGTCCGTTCAATCCGCTCCCTGAATCCGGTGATAGTTCGTCCCATAGCCACCATAGAGACCGTTTCGAGATAGTCTGTGAGTGCGTCGTTCCGCAAGTGAGGTATCCTGCCGAACAGACCGCCGCGGTTTCGAAAACCACGGCGGTCTCCGGCGATGCAATTGTCTTCGCCCTGCGTCTTGCCACACTGGATTCGACGTGATACCCTATGCATGGCAAGCGCTCAGTCCAAGCGGTAGCTCTGCGCCCATCGGGCACGAACGATAGATGGATTCTATGCGCGAGGAGGATGCTCCAGCCGTACGATGGCGAAAATACTGCTGGTCGACGATGAAGAGGCGATCACCGCCGAGCTGCGGCCTTTCCTGGAGCGCGGCGGCTTCGCGGTGGCGACGGCCCGCGACGGATCCGAGGGACTGCGGATGATCCAGTCCTTTCAGCCGGACCTCGTCGTCCTGGACGTCATCATGCCGGGACTCAACGGACGGGAGGTCTGTCGTCGGCTCCGGGCCATGGGCAACTGGACACCCGTGATCATGCTCACGCAGGTGGGTACGTCGAGCGAACGCGCCTTGAGCCTGGAGGAAGGCGCGGACGATTACCTGAACAAGCCCTTCGATCCCTTCGAGCTAATCGCCCGTATCAAGTCCGTCCTGCGTCGCGCCCGCTCCGGCAGGCGTTCTCTGGCCAGCGCAAGACGCCTCGTCTTCGGTTCCCTAACCCTGGATCGCACGTCCCGCCGGGCCTTCCTCAGCGGCAGGGAACTGCCCCTTACCTCCAAGTCCCTGGCCCTTCTCGAATACTTGATGCTGCACCATGGGGAGGTCATCCCACGCGAGCGGCTGCTGGACGAGATCTGGGGCTGGGATTACCCGGTGGCCACGCGTGCCGTGGACGTGCGCGTGGCCGAGCTGCGCAAGACCCTCGGAGACAATGCCGAGCATCCCCGCTACGTCGAGACGATCGTGAACGAAGGCTACCGTTTCGTAGGATCGGTCGAGGCGGACGCGTGAGGACAACGCGGCTAGTGGGACTCCTGCTGGCGCCAAGCATCGTCGGCGCGTCCCTGGCCGTGCTCATGGAGAGCGAACTGCTCCCGACCTCTATCTTTGTCTTTCGTCTCCAGGCGAGCGCAGGCATCGTCGCGGGGCTCGTCGGCCTGGCAACGAGCGTCCTGGGCATCCTTGCCTGGTGGCTGCTGCGCCATTGGCGAGCAGCGCTGCGGCAGGCAAGAGTCGATGGGCATAGGCTACAAGAGGAGGCCCATCGCCGCTTCGTCCACCGGCTCAACCACGAGCTCAAGAATCCCCTCACGGCCATCCGCGCGGGGCTGACCAACCTGCAGGAAGCCGGACCGCAGGCCCACGCATCCCTCCTCAACATCCATCGCCAGGTGGAGCGTCTGGGCACGCTGGCGAACGACCTGCGCAAGCTGACCGACCTCGACCTTGGCGAAGCGGAGCAGGAACTCGTTGGCCTGCCTGAGCTGGTTCAGGAGGCCGTGGAGATGTCCCGATCGGCGCGGGAACAGGACGATCGAGCCATCACGATCAACGTCCAGAGGCTCCCCTGGTCCTTAAGTCCAGCGCAGGGCGATCGAGACCTTCTGCTACTGGCGATCTACAACCTACTGGACAACGCCCTGAAGTTCTCGGATCCGGGTGCGACTGTCGAGGTACGCGTCGGCGAAGATGGAGCGCGAGCCACGGTCGAGGTCACGGACACTGGCCGTGGCATCGCCGCCCAGGATCTCCCCCACGTGACCGAGGAGCTGTACCGGGGACAGGATAGCCAGGGGACCGAGGGCAGTGGACTGGGGCTGGCCCTGGTGCAACGCGTTGCCGTGCTGCACGGGGGAGAACTGCTCATCCGCAGCCGCCAGGGCCAGGGGACGGTGGCGACGCTGCGATTGCCGCTGGGCCGCAAGTGAGCACCCATGTTTCAGATCTGTTACATGGCCGCAACACGGATGAAACATCGGCGCTTTAGACTGAATGGTGCATCCGCCAACTCTACTCGACATCCGTAGTGGCGAACTCGACATCCGTAGTGGCGGACCGCCGTGCATTGGTTACAAGTTAGTCTCTTGCGTGAATTGTCAAGCAAGGGAAGGATAGAGCCGGTTATGCTTACCTATTATGAGCAATGGCAAGAA
>SCTZ01000041.1 GCA_004297765.1 Chloroflexota bacterium
CGCACCCTTCGGCTCTGCTCAGGGCAGGCGCCGAAGAATCCGCGCCCTGGGGATACGGATTCTTCGCGCTGCGGCGCTCAGAATGACAGATAGCGTCTTCTCTGTGGTCGAACACTAGTCCCCTCTCCCTTCGCAAAGGGAGAGGGCTAGGGTGAGGGTTGAGCCCCTGAAGCCTATGCACCACCGACCGGAGCCAATGATGACTGGTGAATCGGATCCTGATGGAGAAGGAATCTGTGTTGGAGACGATGTCCCAGGCAGGGGAAGGGGAACCCTCACCCTAGCCCTCTCCATTTGCGAAGGGAGAGGGGATTTTTAGCGCCGGGAGATGATCTTATGAGACTCCAGAACAAAGTAGCTGTCGTGACCGGTGCGGCCCAGGGTAATGGCCACGCCATCGCCCTCGCCTATGCTCGGGAAGGCGCCCGGGTAGTCATCGCCGACATCCAGCTCTTCAAGGCTGAGGAGACAGTCGGCGAGATCTTGGCCGCCGGGGGACGCGCCATCGCCGTGGCGGTCGACGTGTCCCGGCGGGATCAGGTGGAGCAGATGGTGGTCCGTACTCTGGATGAGTACGGGCAGATCGATGTACTGGTGAATAACGCCGGGATTGCCGATGCCCACCGGTTCCTGGAGTACCCCGAGGAGGCCTGGGACCGCATCATCAACGTCAACCTGAAGAGCGTCTTCCTCTGCGGTCAGGCCGCCGCCCGCCACATGACCGAGCACGGTGGATCCATCATCAACATCGCTTCCCTATCTGCCGAGCGTGGCTTCCCGCGTCTGGCCGGCTATGGCCCCTCCAAGGCCGCCGTCAAGCAACTGACAAAGGTAATGGCCATCGACCTGGGACGCTACAAGATCCGCGTGAACTGCATCGGTCCGGGCAACATGATTACCGAGATGACCGAAGCTTTCCGCGCATCTGCGACCATAAACGAGCAGTTTCTCCAGCGAACGCCTCTCGGTCGCTGGGGGGAACCGGAGGAGCTCACTGGTGCAGCGATCTTCCTGGCTTCGGAGGAGTCCAGCTTCATCACGGGAACGACTGTTTGGGTGGACGGAGGCTATCTGTGCTGGTGAGTCTTGCTTAGGACAGCTTTTCACACAGCTAGCGTGAAAAGCGTCAAGCTTAATGTCGCGTATATCGAGCTCTTATTGTCCTGTATTCTGTCCAGTGGAAACTTCGTTGCCGCCAAGTATCTCGGTCAGGAGATCGCACCGCTGACCGGCGCAGCCCTACGGTTTGTGCTGGCCTCTGCTTGTCTGATGCCCTGGATGCTGCTGCAGGAGAAACGGCCGACGCGGGCCATCGTTCCCCACCTTCCGGTTCTCTTCGTGCTCGGTCTGACAGGGATTTTCGGCTTCAACGCGATGCTCTTTCTCGGGCTTCAACATACCACGGCCAGCAACGCCTCGCTGATCAACGCCACCTTGCCCATGATGGTGGCTCTGCTGGCCATTCCGTGGCTGCGGGAGCGGCTCAGCCGCCTCCAAGCCATAGGAATTCTCCTCTCGTTTGTTGGGGAGATCTACCTCGTTGGACAGGGGTCTTTGACCAACATCCTCGAGCTTCGCGTGAACCCCGGCGATCTGCTAATCATTGGCGGGGTCATGGGCTCGGCCGTCTACACAATTGTCGGGAGGAAGATGATCAGGTCTTTTTCGCCGGTGGCCATCGTCGCCTGGGCCACGGTCGCCGGGGCGGTTCTGATGATGCTCTTCGCCCTCCTGGATCCGGCCTGGAACGACTTTGATCGGTTCACCCCCTCCGGAGTGATGGCCCTGCTCTATATGACAACAATCGGATCCGTAGCGGTACAATTGCTGTGGTACAGGGCTCTCGCTCACATCGAGGCCACCAAAGCTGCGATCTTCACCAACATCACCCCGATCTCGACGCTGCTCTGGGCATCCATCCTACTCGGTGAGCATGTCAACACCTATGTCTTTGTCAGCGCCCCTATCGTGCTATGCGGGGTCTTTCTCACAACCAGAGGGAAAGCAAAGCAGGGAGGCGAGGACAACACGATTCTGCTTCCAGAATGAGCCCGCCATCTTTTGAAATCGCAGCGATTCGTGGTAGTATAGCAACGGCATGACCTCAGCAGCTTGAGCGCGCCGGGAGGAGACAAGGCAATGGACCCAAAACAGGTGGTCGATAGCCCGATCCTTGCCGTCAAGTTCGTCCCTGAGATGCGGCGCAACGTCATCCATCGTGGACGGCTATGCACATCTTTGGCGGCTGCTCTGCAAGAGGGCAAGGTCGCCTTGATCGTCGCGGCGGCCGGCTACGGCAAGAGCACGCTCCTGTCGTCTTTCGTCGAGTCCTATGGAAAGCCTTCTATCTGGTATCGCGTCGACAAGGCCGACGCGGACCCGGTCATGTTGCTCACGCGCCTACTGGAGGCCGTCCTTCGCAGGGGGCCCAGCGCGAAAGCACTTCCTGAAGACCGACGCGGCCACGGTCCAGAGCAGTGGCGCGTAATCCTCAACGTCCTGCTGACCGCTCTCGGATATGACCAGGCCCGCGAGCTCGTGGTCATCCTCGACGATTTCGAACATATCGGTCAATCGCCACAAACGAGCGCTTGTCTGGAAGCAATGCTCAGCTATCTGCCGCCGAATGTGCGCCTTTGTATCGCCTCCCGCGCCGAGCCAAGAATCGCCCATATCTTACGACTCCGCCAGTACGGCGATCTGCTTCAGCTAGGAGAACGCGACCTAGCCTTCAGCGCCGAGGAGATCCAGGAGTTTTTCGCTCGCCATCATGGCATATCAATCGACGCGCAGCAACTGAGTCAGTTGACACAACGCACGAGCGGATGGCCGGCCGTATTGCCGATGATTGGGCAGCAGATCATGGCCCGCGGCACCTCCGGCGCCCCAATGGTCGTTGACCTTGGCGATGCCAACAGGTCCCTTTATGAGTACTTTGCTCACTGTATCGTCGATGGGCAACCCGCGGCGGTCCAGGAGTTTCTCGAGCGCTCTTCCGTTCTACAGCAACTAACACCGAGAGCCTGTGACGCCGTGCTGGAAACGAAAAACTCGTGGGGCATTCTGGAGTTGCTCCACCAGAACCGGATCTTCGTCTCCGTGGTTAGCGATACAGACGAGGTCTACGTCTACCATTCGCTCTTTCGCGAGTTCCTCCAGGCGCGCCTGCGCCGTCGGAGTGGGCAAGCGGAGCTCGTCGCTCTGCATCGGGCTGCTGAACGGTACTTCGCTGGTGTCGGACTGACAGAATCCGCGCTTTATCATGCGTGCGAGGCCGGAGACTGGGCGGGCGCCGCGGAGCTGATCCGTGAGGGCGCGCCCGCCCTCATTCGCTCGGGACATTTCGAGACAGTCTTGCGATGGATCGGCATGCTCCCGGGGACATCCATCGAGAGCGATCCGTGGCTCCTCCTGTATAAAGGGCAGGTCCTGCGCTTTCAGGAACAGCTTGGACCGGCGCGCCAAGCTCTATTGCGAGCCTCAGTCGTAGCCGGTACACTTCCCGAGCGCGCCCTCCAGGCACGGCTTCAATACGAGCTAGGCACGTTGAGCTACGTCGCGCACCAATACCAGGAGGGTGACGTCCAGCTCCAGGCGGCTCTGGCGCTGGCCATCGAAGGTAATGAGATGGCCCTGGCCGCCAAGGCCTGGGCCGGGTTGACCGTGAACTACACTGCCCAGGACCGCTTCCAGGAGGCTGTGTGTGCCGCTGAACAAGCTCTTGCCTGTACACCATTCATCGCCGACGAGGCAACCCGGTCCCACAGCGAGCTACGAGCAATACGTCATCTATCCTGGGCCTACCTGCAGAGTGGAGAAATCGAGAAGGCCATCGAAACAACACAACGCATGTACCGTCCGTTAGGAAGCGATACCCACAAGAACCTGGGGCAGGCCAGCCTGCTTTGTGTGCTCGCTGCAGCACAAGCCGCCAAAGGGGAGCTGGATATAGCGCTGGAACACGTCTCGACGGCCGTGGATCTGGCGGAAAAGAATTCTTCCCCGACGATCGGCAACGCCGCCATTCAGGTCAAATCACTGACCCTCGCCTTCCTGGGTCGACTAGACCAGGCCGAGGACGCCTACCGCGCGGCCGATGAGCCGCTGCGCCAGGTGGCAGATCTGGCCTATCTTCGTCTCCTGCAAGGGCGCCTGGACGACGCCGCGGTCATCGCCCGGCGCCAACTCTTTCAGGCTGAGAGCAGTAGCGCGCGCAGTGAGACAGCCCGGCTCAGTGCTCTGCTGGGGGCGGTGGAAATGCAGCGCGGCGATCTTCCAGCGGCAGATCGATTGTTGACTCGCGCGGCGGAGCAATTCGCGCAGTTGAAGCTGCGCTACCACGCCATGGGCGTCGACCTGCACCTGGCGCAACTGCATTTCCTATCCGGGGATACGGACGCCGGGAGCCAGCTTCTGGAGAAGGTGCTGACCTACGCTGAAGAGGAAGGACTCTTCAACTTCTTCCTGTGGCATCCAGGGATTGTTGCCATGCTCTGCACCGAGGCGCTGCGTCGCGGCCTGCGCCCCCGTTATGTACAGCAGTTATGCCAGCGGCGGCTTGATTCCACCCAACAGTCAGCGCTGCTGCCCCTCTTCGGCAGCAAGGGACTGCCAGTCCGGGCACAAGCGGGACAACCCATGCCCACTGCAATGGGGAACCCCGGGCGCACCGGCACGGACCTGTCGGCGATGCTGGGGGACTGCAAAGACTCGGAGGTCAAGGGGCGCATTCTCGACGCTCTGATGCGTGCGCGGATCACCCCAAAAGGGCTCGACCGTCTGCGGGGACACTACGGTCTGACCTGGCGAGAAACAGACATCTTCATTCAATACTATCTCGTGCACCAGGACGGGCTGAACGAGGTAGCAGAGGCAACTCCGCGGCGCGAGCAACTCGCCCGCAACCTCTTCCTCACCGATAACACACTTCGCCTGCACATCAGCAGCATCCGCAAGAAGATTGGCATTCTGGGCGTGCGCGACGGACTAGCAATCTTCCGCTGGGCGGTAGGCGAGGGAATCGTCTCCCATGCGGGCTAGGGAACTCGCTGCTATTCACCGGCGAACCGTCGCGTGATTGAAAAAGCGCAAAAATAGCACCTAAGTCAGATGGACCCCACTCTTGGCCACTGCTATGCTTTCTTCCGCATCTCGGCTGAATGCGCCTGCGGCGGCAACCGCGACGCGCAATCAGCTAGTACGGCGCGCCCTGCGAGTTTCCAACACGTGTGTCGAGCCCGCCCTGATTGACCAGGCGTTGAGCAGAACCATATCTGGAGGTGCGTGGACAAGGAAGCCATGGAATCCAAAACGAATCTTCGTAGGGAGAAAAGAATGCACACATCGAGACCCCTTGCGTTCATCGTGCTGGCCCTCGTAACGGTTTTGGGACTCACCTTCTCGGCCTGCGGCAGCCAGCAGCCAGCCGCACAATCATCCGCGCAGCCATCTGCGTCCGCAAAGTCGTCAGCGCAACCGTCTGCATCAGCCTCAGCCTCGGCGCAGCCATCACAGTCGGCAGCTCCAAAGGCGCCGGCGACGCCGGTGAAAGTCGGCGTGCTCCTGGGTCTGAGCGGCCCTGTGGGCCCGGTCGGCAACCAGCAACTCATGGGGACCCAGATCGCCATCGAAGAAATCAACAAGGCCGGCGGCATTCTCGGGCGGCAGGTTGAGCTGGTTATCCGCGATGACGGCGGAGACCCGACGAAATCGCGAACCACGGCCGAAGAGCTGGTGGAGAAAGAGAAGGTCGCCTTCATTATTGGTCCGACCCTCAGCAGCCCGGCCATGGGCGTCCATCCCTACCTGACAGAACAGAAGGTCCTGAACCTGACCTCAGCCGCGGCTGAAGCCGCGACCGATCCGGTCAAGTTCCCATATGCATTCACCGTCTCTCCGCACAACGGCTTCATCGGCAAGACGATCTTCGACTATGCCGTGAACAGCCTCAAGCTGACGAAGATCGCGCTCCTGTCCGAATCCACCGCCCTCGGGAAGGAAGCCCAGGGCATCCTCAAGCCTCTCTTCGAAGCCAAAGGCATTACGCCGGTCGTGCAGGATGAATACGCTGTGGGCGCTCTCGACTACGCGCCGCAACTGAACAAAGCGCGCTCGGCCGGGGCTGACGGACTGATCGTATGGTCCGGCAACTCCACCGACATGGTTCGCTTCATGAAGAACCTTCAGTCGATGGGCTGGGATGTTCCTGTTCTCAGCACCTCCAACCTGGCCGACTCGGCGGTGGTCCAGGGCGTGGGAGCGGATGGACTCAAGAAAGCCTACGCTCAGTCGCATCGTCCCATCACCTTCTCGGCGTCGAGCCCGCTTTCGCAGAAGACGATCGATTTCCGGGAGAAGGTACGAGCCAAGCTTAACGGCGAGAACCCAATCAAGACGTCTATCCTCAACGTGACCTCGTTCTACGACGGTGTCTCGCTGGTGAAGGCCGCCGCCGACAAGGCCGGCAGCCTGGACACTCTGAAGCTCAAGGCGTCCATGGAGTCATTCAATCAGTGGCCTGGCGTGTATGCCACCTGGACCTTTACGCCAACCGTTCACAAGCCACTCGGCGACGACGACGGAACCATGGTGCTGGCGGCCACCTGCAAAGATGCCGTCTGCGAGAAGGCACCCAACGCTCCCTAGCCTGAAGAAACTCCGCACCTAGTTATTATTCCACTGGCGGCTGCTCTTGCACAGCCGCCAGTGCCATTTTGGTGAGGAACACGCGTGCAATAAGCGCCTCATGCCACGTTCGGTGCTAGTGCGAAATAGAACCTAAATCATATGGACGCGTACGCGCTGCATCGATATGATTGCTGACAGATCAACTTGCCCTAGCTCTCGCTGCTCAACAGGCGTGAGAGCGACAAGACCAGCGGAGGATCAAGTATGGCAACACGAACCGGGACCGTCACGATCAACGCCGCACGCTGCAAAGGCTGCGAGATTTGCGTCACGGTCTGCCCAGTAGACGCGCTCCAGGTCTCCGAGCAGACCAACGAATGGGGCTATCACTACCCAGCCCTCAAAGCGGAGGGCATCTGT
>SCTZ01000042.1 GCA_004297765.1 Chloroflexota bacterium
AAGGTTAGATAGAAGTCGTTGGGGTCACGGTCCCCGGGCAGACGCAGCCAGATGTCTGAGCCGCCGGAGGCGTTGGGCAGGACCATGAAGCCATAGTTGTAGATCTTGTTGGTGTAGAGCTTCTCGGCGAAGCCGCCCGGGGTATTGATCTGATCGCCCTTGTTGCCGCCTCCTCCGGAGTAGCCGGAGTAGGGCAGAGACCAGGTAGCGATGCGCTGGGGGAACCCGCCCAGGGAGAAGGCGTAGCCAAGCTGGGCATGTTGCTGTAGCTTCTGGGTGGGCAGGGACCACTTCCAGAGGGTGTGCTGCACGCTGCCTGGCGGTGGCAGGACTCCGTCCGGGTAGTTGTTGGGATAGAGCGGATCGGTGAAGGTGACGGGCTGCCAGACACCGGAGTTAGGCTCGCCTGAGCCTGAGGGGCTGGAGACGAGACCGTACTGAATGACGCTGCGAGTGGCTGGATCGCTAGGGATCCAACTGCGCGTGGTAGTGTCGTATGAGACCGCCGGATATTGCGCCAGCAGGGTTAGAGGCGTCGTGCGGGTGGCGCGCGAGGCGGTGTAGAAGCCGGGACCGACCTGCACGACGGCCCCTGGAGGGGCAGTGCGGAGGGCCTTGTCCACGCTGCGCCAGGCAGTTGTAGGGCTGGTGCCAGGATTGCTGTCGCTGCCGCTGGAGCGGACGTAATAGCTGGGGGCCAGATCACCGGCGGAAGGGATAGTTTCCGCGCGAGTGGTGATGCTTGCCCTCAGGACACTGCTGCCGTTCACGCCGTCGGGATCGGCCAGGGTGACGCGCAGATCATAGTCGGTGGCCTGGTCCAGGAGTAGGGCGGAGCCATAGAAGGCGGATGGACTGGCGGTGGATACCTGCCAGAGGGGGAGAGCATCCCGCCAGTCGATATCAGACGACTTCTTGAACTGCAAAGCGGCCGTGGAATTGGCATTGGTGTCACCGGTGTAGAGCAACTCGACGCCAATGCTATTGAAGGTCGTGCCCAGGCTGAACATCCCAGGTGCGACGGCGTCACTCGTCAACGTAGGCATCGGAGTAGGCGTGGACGTCCAGGTTGCCGTCGGGGTAGGGGTGGAGGTCCAGGTCACGGTCGCAGTGAGTGTGGGTGTGTCGGTAGCGGTTGGTGTCCAGGTTGTCGTGGCCGTGAGCGTTGGCGCATCGGTAGGGGTAGACGTCCAGGTTGCCGTGGCGGTGAGTGTCGGTGTGGCGGTGGGGGTGGACGTCCAGGTTCTGGTAGCGGTCAGCGTCGATGTGGCGGTGGAGGTTTGTGTCCAGGTTCTCGTGGCGGTGAGTGTCGGTGTGGTGGTGGGAGTTGGTGTCCAGGTTGCCGTGGCAGTCAGAGTAGGAGTTGGCATCTGCGTCGAAGTTTCGGTTGCCGTAGCGGTGTGTGTAGGCGTTGGCGTTGGCGTCGGCGTCGTCGTGGCAATCGCTGTTGAGGTCGGCGTCTGAGTTGGCGAGGGGGGCGCGGTCGCCGTATGTGTCAGCGTGGGCGTCCAGGTGGCGGTTGGGGTTGGTGTGGCCGTCTGGAGCGAGGTGGGCGAAAGGGAGAGGTCGTCCAGATAGACCGTCCCATCCAATGTAGAGAAGCGAACGCGCAATCTGACCCACGCCGCTGACGTGGGCATGACACGAGTGTCAGAGACAGCCATCCAGCCGTTCGTGACGGCAGAGAACGAGTAGAGGCTGTAGGACGCGATCACCCCCCTGTTCGCGTTGAGAACCTGCAGCTCGATCATCCCGCTCATTCCGTAATTGCGTACGGGTACGTTGACCCAGCCCGAGAAAGTGACCGCCTCGCCCGGGGCAGCGGCGACGTCTTGCTGAAGGTAAGGCCCCGCGCGTTTTCCCGCGAACCGGAAGGCCCTGGCTCCCGAATGGACAACGACGCTCTGGATATCAGCCACGTTGCTGAACCAGGAGGGACGCTCCCATCCCACCAGTCCCTCCTCAAAGCCTGGGTTCAACAACCGTTCCTGGGTGGTCGGGGCTCCTACCATCGGTGCGAGGGGAACCATAGGCCGGAAGGTCAGCGCCGGCGTTGGTTCTGGTGTGTTCAGCGGGGAGATATGGTTAGTGGTCTGTCTTGAGGGAGCCGGGAAGAGCTGGATTTCCTTGTGACCCTTCACGTCACCCGCAGGAGCCGAGTCGCTCGGCACAGCGAGCAGCACAAAGACGATTGCGCAGGCCCAGGAAAGCGCCAGAAGGGCGTGCCACAGGCGTGCTCGTCCGGGGCTGTCGTGAGTCTCGCTTCCAGGGGCTTCGCTGTTGATTGGTCTTGTTTTCATCTGGCGACGGACAAGACTGGCCCGCTGGCTACTTCTAGTGGGCTGGCATGCTCAATCTACCGTCGCCTGGGCACGGCAAAGGAACAGCCGCTAGTCTGACAAAGTTAGACTAGCTCCGTGCGCTTCTGTATAATCAACAGTGCAGGGGCAGCCAGGGCTTCTCTTGCCACGGCTCCGGTGGGTGTCGACCACGCGGGGCCTTTTATTCCTTTCTCGTGGTTGCTCGGTAGCTCCTAGATCAGGTGCAGCTCCCTCATCGTTTATTCCAGGAAGGTCAGGGACACAGTAACGGGCTGTAGAGCGCCGGCTATGCCTGTGTCAAAGCAGTATCAAGAAGCATGCCAGGCAAGACCTAGCCGGGTAGGCCTCCATTAGGGGTACCCCGAATTCGTTGCCTGGCGCCAAGCGCGTCGTTCCTCAAGTACAGCGAGCGGGCGGCGCTATTCCCTCTCCCTTGCGCACAAGGGAGAGGGTCAGGGTGAGGGTTCAGCCCCTGACGCCGATGGGTCGCCGTCCCGGACCAATGAAGACCAGGGGGACCCTCACCCTCGCCCTCTCCCTTTGCGAAGGGAGAGGGAATCGTACGTCAGTCTTCGCGAAGGGCGAGGGGATGGCACGTCAGCTATCTCGATGTCATCGAGATCGAAGCGTGTCCATCCTTGATCCTTCCGCTGAAGAACGTTCCACAAAGGGCATCTCACTTACGGAACGACGCACTGAGTATCCCGTTGGATAGTAGCCTAGACGAATGCGTGTTCTGCGGGGCCAGGTGCGGCAGGATGCGGTTTGGAGAGACCTGATTCACTTACAGCCGATCGCACCATGGGTATGCGATCTTCGGTGATAGGAGCGTTGCGGGCCGGATGTGGAAGATAGGATCGTGTGCGCCGGGGTGTGATTCTCTTACACGGTAGTTCCTTCGTGATCGGCCAGACCGCGGCGGTTTCCGAAACCGCCGCGGTCTCGGGTCCGGGATGACGAAGTCGCCAATGGGAAGGAGTATTATGTGGTACGCGGGGTTTGAGGGGCTACGCGCAATACGACTCGTTTAGGATAGGCGCCAAGCCTCCCCCGGGGCACATGCAATGTGCCCCTACAGCGCGCCTCCCGTAGGGGCACGTTGCATGGCCCTGCGGGTGGGGATGCGAGGTCCGCCTTTTCAGACACCCTCTAGCGTAGGTCCGAGGGACCGGTCGACCTTGCAGCATCGAATTGAGACTTGAACCACTCTGCCTCCCTGGCTAGTCCCTCAGCCAGATCCACTCGTGGCGCATATCCCAGCAACTGGGCCGCCAGGTGCGTGTCAGCCGATGTGTGGCGCACATCTCCGCGTTGTACGTCGACGTAGTCCACCCGTGGCGTGCGCTCCAGCAACTCCCCCAGCAGTCTGATCACCTGATTCACGCTGACCCGACTTCCCCCGCCGATGTTAAGCGCCACCCCCTGGGACTCGCACTGTCCGGCTGCCACGTTGGCGGCCACGGCGTCGGCGATATAGGTAAAATCACGGGTTTGCTCACCGTCTCCGTAGACCTGGATCGGCTTTCCCTCCAGCACCGAGCGGATGAACTTGTGGAACGCCATGTCCGGCCGTTGTCGCGGTCCGTAGACTGTGAAGTAGCGTAGCGAGACGGTAGGTACCCCGTAGTTGCGCCAGTAGAGGTAGACCAGTTGCTCTCCAGCCAGCTTCGTCACGCCGTAGGGCGACACAGGGCGGGGCACCACGGTCTCGCTGGTTGGATAGGCTTCCGCGTCCCCATATACCGAGGACGAGGAGGCGTAGACAAACTTCTTCACAGGATGATCCTTGATCGCTTCGAGGAGGCGCTGAGTCACCACAATGTTGGACCGCACGTACGTATCGAACTCGCGGCCCCAGCTCGCCCGTACTCCCGGCTGCGCAGCCTGATGGTAGATCAAGTCTATCCCCTTGAGGAGTGGTGATAGGTCCATCACCGCCAAGTCGCCCTCCTGGAATGAGAAGCGCGGCTCACGTCGTAGCCCTGCGAGGTTCGATTCTTTGATCGACCGCGCGTAGTAATCCGTGAAGCAATCCACCCCAGTCACGTCGTGTCCCAACTCGATCAAACGCTCGCTCAGACTGGATCCGATAAATCCAGCACAGCCGGTCACTAACACGCGCATGGCCTATACCTCCCTGTGTGAAGCGCATGTATGCCAGTACCCATTGCCTTTCTTCGTGACATCGTTGGCAACACCTGGTCCAGCGCATGTCTCACTGAAGCTCCACGGACCCCAGATCTGGGGCCGCCCCCTTGTAGTTTACCTCACTCAGATCAGAGAGGTTTGGGATCGGGAATCCCAGATCGATGAAGGCCGAGCTCCCCGTCAGTCTCAAATCACCGTTCGCAGGATCGACCAATGCGCCATCGACGTCGGTTGCCGTGACGAAGTCGCTCCAGATGTTAGTATGCGTCCCCTGGTTGCTTGCGCTGCGATACGCCTCGACTCGAGAAGGCCTGTTGCCGTATCGCATGCCCTTGGTGGGATCGCTGGTCTCCCAGTAGTTGTAGTCCTCGTCCCACTTGCCCTGCACGTGGGCCGGCGTCTCGATGCGCCAGGTGTAGCCCGTGGTGCGAAAGAGGTTGTTGCGCAGGTAGAACGAGGCGACGTTTGATCCATGTCCGCCCCATTGACTACCCCCTTGCACGAGGTACGAGCCATCTCGCTCTCCTCGATCGGTCCAGAAGGTGTTGTGGAGGATGAATATGCGTGCTGTAGGAACACTGTTGCCGTCGTACTTGAAGCCGCCCGCGCCGACAGCCCGATTGCCGGATTGATCCGCCGTTGCACCATCGTTACCGATCTGCCAGGCCTCGTTGCGGAAGACATAGGTGGGACCGTACTTCAGCGGAGATATCGAGACAAAGACGGAGCAGCGCTGCACCCGATTGTTCCAGACGCGCGTGTTGATGCTCTGTCCGTCCAACTCGATGGCGTCGTCCTGACAGCGCTCGATCAGGTTGTCGTGAACGTCCAGGTCGCTATGGGCGTAGCGATCGAAGGCACCGTTGTTACCGCCAGTGATCCCGTTTTGATGACCATCCACATGGTTGTAGCGCGCCACCACACGCCTTCCGAGTCCCTGACCTTGCAGAGCAGCGGTCTCGTTGTCTCGCCCCAAGCTGTCACTTGCGTAGGATGTGCCGTCCCCATCGATGAGAGGCGTCTTGATAAAGCTCCAGGGGATGGTGGGGTCGGTCACCGTGTCGGCCGACCAGATGCCGTCATTGCGCATGAGGTTGTACTGCACCACGATGTCCCCAGGATAGAGCGAGGGCTGACCGGCCGTCCCCACGATATTGACATCCTTGAAGTTGCC
>SCTZ01000043.1 GCA_004297765.1 Chloroflexota bacterium
GGCGATCGGGTGGAGCGGGATAGACTTCGCTAGCGAGGCGGACATCGTCATCGCCTCTCCAGATGCTGTCTTCGCCGATCCGCACGTCAGCATCGGCCTCGACTCAGGTCACGAGGCGATGCAGATTATCAAAGCAATGAAAGCCCTCGCCGCGAATGACAGAGAAGAACATCCTGCAACACTGGGATGCCGAGCGCCAGCAACATCGTGCGGCGGCGCTGACGTAATGACGGAGTATAGCGTGAAGGAAGGAACTAGAAGACTATGAAGGAAGTCGTCATCGTCGACGCAGTTCGGACACCGGTCGGAAATCTGGGTGGCCGACTTAGCAGCTTCCGGGCAGAGGAGTTGGCGGCGTTAACCCTGCGGCAGTTGATCGACAAGACGCGACTCGATCCGGCGATGTTGGACGACGTGTACTTCGGGTCATCCGTCCTCTACGGGGCCGCCGTGAATCGCGCGCGTTGGGCCGTCCTCAAGGCGGGCCTGCCCCATTCGGTTCCCGGTATGAGCGTGGAAAGGCAGTGTGCCTCAGGACTACAAGCTATTTGCCTCGCAGCGCAGTCGATTCTGTCGAATCATGCCGAGGTCATTGTAGCAGGTGGGGTGGAAAGCTGGAGCACCGTGCCGTTCCTCTTGAGCCGATACAGTAATGAGAAACCGTTTAGCATGGAGCCACCGCGCTTCATCGACCGTGAGACGGGGCCGGATCGGGATACCAACTTCGTGATGGGCGTCACGGCCGAGAATCTCGCCGCGCGATATGCTATCTCCCGCGAGGAGCAGGACCGGTTCGCGTTGCTGAGCAACCGCCGAGCGCTCGAGGCGATCGCGAGCGGCAAGTTCAAGGATGAGATCGTGCCCGTGACCATTCCTCAGAGGAAAGGAGAGCCCGTGCTGTTCGAAGTCGATGAGCGTCCGCGCGAAACGAGTATGGAGAAGCTGGCTGCGCTACCCCCTGCCTTCAAACCTGGTGGCACGGTGACCGCAGGCAACTCCTCAGGCCGCAACGACGGGGCAGTCGCTCACTTAATGATGTCCAGCCAGAAGGCGAAGGAGCTGGGTTACACGCCAATTGGGCGGTACGTTACATCTGCTGTGGTTGGCGTTGATCCGGCATTCATGGGCATCGGCCCGGCGTACGCTGTGCCCAAGGTGCTCAAAATGGCGGGCATGGGTTGGCGAGACATCTCGATATTGGAATGCAATGAAGCGTTCGCTGCACAGACCCTTGCGGTCGTGAAAGAGCTGGACAGGCAAGGATATGAGCTTGATGAAAACCGGCTGAACCCGAACGGCGGAGCGGTGGCCCTGGGGCACCCCAATGGTATGAGTGGTGGCCGGTTGGTGTTGACACTGCTTCGGGAGCTCAAGCGGCGCGGCGAGCGTTTTGGCATCGCGTCGCTCTGCATCGGAGGCGGGCAGGGCATGGCGGCAATCTTCGAGGCCCTGTAGAGGAGGTGTCGATGGCACGGATTCCGTTCGTGCAGCAAGAAACCGCATCACCGGAGGTAGCCGTACTCTTTGCCAAGATGAAGGCGAATGGCGCGCCTCCGCAAAACATGTGGAAGATGGCTGCCCACGTCCCCTCGGCGTTGCCTCATTTCGTGAAGATGGGCCGCGCCTTGCTCACCGAAACGAGGCTCGCTCCCAGGCTACGCGAAATGGCCATCGTGCGCCAGGCCGAGATAGTCGGCTGCGAGTACGAGCGGAAGGCACACGCCGCGTTCGGCCGTGAGGTGGGGATGGTCGACGAGCAGATCGCCGGGATCAGGGATTGGAAGTGCAGCGACGCCTTTGACGAGGTGGAGCGGGCTGTACTGCGCTTCACCGATGAGGCCGTCAAGGATGTTGGCGTCAGTGATGCCACCTTCGACGCGCTGGCAAAGCACCTCGATCCAGATATGATGGTCGAGCTGGCCCTGACCATCGGCTTCTACGGAATGATCGCCCGTCTGCTAATGCCGTTTCAGGTCGAGTTGGACGACGATGCTCTAACCTCGCCATCGCAGATCCTCGGACGATCGCGGAGTTAGTGGCGCGGGCGCCAGAACCGGTTGTGTACCGAGATGCGACTCTCAACAGCGGGTGCAAGTGGCAGCCAGTCGGGGGATTGAGATGGACGAGGCCAAGAAGTTCGCCGCAAAACTTGCCGGCAAGCCGCCGGTCGCCTTGCGCTGCGCGAAGGATGCTGTACAGTACGGTCTCGACATGCCGCTACCCATGGCGCTCGAGTTCGAGAACCGCCTCATTGCAATTACATGCGGCACCGAGGACAAGGCTGAGGGCGTCGCCGCCTTCCTTGAGAAGCGCAAGCCCACGTGGCAAGGGCGGTAGGGTACCGGCAATCAGAGAACACTCCGCAAAGAAAGTAGCGCCGAGTGACATTCGACAGGAGGCTGTAGATGAAAGTGGACGACATCAAGAGGATCTGCGTCGTCGGCGCGGGGACGATGGGCTCCCAGATTGCCCAGCAGTGCGCCCTCTCCGGCTACGACGTCGTGCTCAACGACGTCAATGATGAGCTGCTCGCCAAGTCCATCGCCGGAAATCGTGCGATCCTCACAAGGCGTGTCGACAAGGGCACGATGACCAAGGAAGAGTTGGAGGCGGCGCTGGGCCGCGTGGCGCCGATCAGCGACCTCGAGAAGGCGGCAGGCGAGGCCGACTTCGTCTTCGAGGCGATCTACGAGAACCGCCAGGCGAAGCGCGAGCTCTTCGGCAAGCTCGACGAGATCTGCCCGCCGCACACTATCCTCGCCTCGAACTCCTCAACCATGGTCATCTCGTCGCTCGTCGAAGGTATCAAGCGCAAGGACAAGGCGGCCAACACGCACTTCTTTCACCCCGTGCTCGTAATGAAGCTCGTTGAGGTAGTGAAGGGGCAGTGGACCTCGGAGGAGACCGCCCAGATCTGCTACGAGCTGGCCAAGCGCATTGGGCGTACGCCGATCATGATCCACAAGGAGATTACCTCCTTTGTGGTCAACCGCATCCTCGCCAAGCTCTCGCAGGAGGCCTTCTGGCTCGCCGAGAACGGCTACGCTACGCCCCGGGACATCGACACCGCAGTGAAGCTCGGCCTAGGTCACCCTATGGGCCCCTTCGAGCTCGCTGACTTCAGCGGGCTGGATATCCTCTACAACGCCCGCCAGCAGCGCTACAAAGAGACGGGCGAGGAGTGGGTAAAGCCCTCTCAGCTACTGATCGACCTTGTGCAGGCGGGGCACTTGGGACGGAAGACCGGCAAGGGCTTCTACGACTACGAGAAGAAGTAGCTGCCGGGTAGGGCATAGCATGAACATCTACGAGTTTCTGAACATCTCAGCGCTGATCTTCCCGGATCGGGAGGCGCTGGTCTTCGAGCAGCGCCGTTACGACTACGCCTTCCTCCAGCGGTACGGTGCAGCTAAGCCACAGAAAGAGAGGTGACCCTATGGCGGCTCAAGAAGTAGGCGAAACCAAGCGGACCGGGACTCAAGCCGGCAAACGATATCTATGCAAGACGTGCGCCCGTGAGGTGCTGGTAACCAAACAATGTGCTGTGAGCGGAGGTGCGATGTGGGAGTCGAGCTCGATCTCAATATGATACAGTCGGCCAGGGACAGGTGGGAGCACGGCGCACTGCACAAGTCGCTGGAGCGCTCGCCTGAGCGCAAGAAGCACTTCGCGAACATCTCGGACATCCCGGTGGAGCGTCTGTACACCCCAGCTGATCTTGGCGGCTTCGATTACCTTCGCGACCTTGGCTTCCCCGGCGAGTACCCCTTCGTCCGCGGCGTCCAGCCTACCATGTACCGGGGCCGCCTCTGGACGATGCGCATGTTCGCCGGCTTTGGCTCGGCCGAGGAGTCCAACGCCCGCTACCGCTACCTTCTCGAACAGGGACAGACCGGGCTCTCCGTCGCCTTCGACATGCCCACGCTCTACGGCTATGACACCGACCACCCCATGTGTGAGGGCGAGTTCGGCAAGTGCGGTGTCGCCGTCTCCTCGCTCGCGGACATGGAGATCCTCTTCGACCAGATTCCAGTGGCCGATGTCACCACCTCCATGACTATCAATAGCCCGGCCGCGGTGATCTGGGCGATGTACATCGTCATGGCCGAGAAGAAGGGCATTCCCATGGCCAAGCTCGGCGGGACGATCCAGAACGACATACTCAAAGAGTACCATGCCCAGAAGGAGTTCATCTTTCCGCCGGCACCCTCCATGCGCCTGGTCATCGATACCATCGAGTTCGGCACGCAGTACCTGCCAAAATGGAATACGATCTCGATCAGTGGCTACCACATCCGTGAGGCGGGGGCTACGGCGGTACAGGAACTCGCCTTCACACTCGCCGACGGCTTCGCTTACGTCGAGGCAGCGCTCGAGCGAGGGCTAGATATCGACTCATTCGCGCCGCGCCTAAGCTTCTTCTTCAATGCCCACAACGACTTCTTCGAGGAGATCGCCAAGTATCGGGCGGCTAGGCGCATTTGGGCGCGCCAGATGCGTGAGAAGTACGGGGCGAAGCATCCCGACTCCTGGAAGCTGCGCTTCCACACGCAAACTGCCGGCTGCACGCTAACCGCGGAGCAGCCGGAGAACAACGTCGCCCGCGTTGCATTGCAGGCACTCGCAGCGGTGCTCGGAGGCACGCAGTCGCTGCACACCAACTCGATGGACGAAGCCATCGCGCTGCCCTCCGAACTCGCGGTGCGCGTCGCATTGCGCACGCAGCAGATCCTCGCCCACGAGAGCGGCGTCGTGAACACCGTCGATCCCCTCGGCGGCAGCTACTACGTCGAGGCCATGACCGACGAGATGGAGAAAGCGGCCTACCGGTATTTCGATGAGATCGCGGCGCGGGGCGGCGTGATCGCTTGCATTGACGACGGCTTCATCCAATTGGAGATCGCCAACGCCGCCTCACGCTATCAGCGCGAGATCGAAGGGCGCGAGCGCCTCGTCGTGGGGGTGAATGAATTCACGAGCGACGAGCCTACCCGGATCCCGATCCTTCGGATGGATCCCGAAGGCGAGCAGCGCCACCTGGTGCGCTTGAACCAGGTGCGGCGCCAGCGGGACCATGCGGCCGTCGAGGAGCGGCTGGCAGCGCTCCGTCAGGCCGCGGAAGGAGAGGCGAACCTGATGCCCTTCCTCGTCGAGGCGGTGCGAGTCTACGCCACGCTCGGTGAGATCTGCCAGGTCTTCCGCGAGGTCTTTGGCGAATACCGCGAACGCTCGGTCGTCTAGCCACACGGTCTCCTCAGGCCAGATTCCTGACGACCAGGAAGCGGTGCCAAATGGCAGAGCAACCGCGCGAATATTAAGCAGAGGTAGCGGCAATGTATCAACTAACCGAAGATCACATTATGCTGCGCAACATGGTGCGCGATCTGGCTCAGGACAAGGTGGCGCCGCGCGCGGCCGAGATTGACGAGAAGGCGGAATGGCCTTGGGATATCGTCGAGGCGCTCCGCTCGGCGGATCTTTTCGGACTGCCTTTTCCGGAACAGTATGGCGGCACAGGTACCGACCTGCTCTCGTTCATTATCGTCATCGAGGAACTCTGTAAGGTTTGCGCTAGCACGGGTCTCATGATCGCCGTGCAAGGGCTCGGCTCGTTCCCGATCGTCATCGCCGGCAACGAGGAGCAGAAGCAGCGTTTCTTCCCGAAGCTGGCCAGTGGCGAGCACATCGCGGCCTTCGGACTGACCGAGCCGGGCGCCGGCTCCGATGCCGCTGGTACGAAGACGCGTGCCGTGCGCCACGGCGACGAGTACCTCTTGAACGGTCAGAAAAACTTCATCACCCATGCCAGCGTCGCCAGCATCTACACGGTCTTCGCGAGCACCGATCCGAGCAAAGGCACGAAGGGCATCAGCGCCTTCGTGGTGGAGAGCGACCGCCCAGGCTTCAAAGTGGGCAAGATTGAGCACAAGATGGGCATCCGCGCCTCGCCCACCGGCGAGTTGCTCTTCGAGGACTGCCGCATCCCGGCGAGCAACCTACTGGGCAAAGAAGGCGAGGGCTTCAAGATCGCCATGCAAACGCTAGATAAGAGCCGACCGGGTATCGCCGCCCAAGCACTGGGTATCGCCCAGGGGGCGATCGACTTCGCGGCGAAGTACGCCACCGAGCGCATCCAGTTTGGCCAGCCGATATCGAACCTACAGGGCATCCAGTTCATGCTGGCGGACATGGAAACACAGGTAGCCGCCGCGCGCGAGCTTGTCTACAAGGCAGCCGTGCTGCTACAGAAGGGCGACCGCGAGGCCACCAAGTACTCCGCCATGGCCAAGATGTTCGCCTCGGACGTCGCGATGCGAGTCACCACGGATGCCGTGCAGATTCTGGGCGGCTATGGCTACATTAAGGAGTATCCTGTGGAGCGCATGATGCGCGACGCCAAAATCACCCAGATCTACGAAGGCACTAACCAGGTGCAGCGCGTCGTCGTCGCCCGCGCCATACTCAGCAAGTACGAGCGATAGGAAACGGATAAGGAGTAGGCGACTGTGGATGAAATCGTAATCGTCAGCGCCGTGCGTACCCCGATCGGGCGCTACGGTGGGGCGCTGGGAGACGTGCAGGCGCCGGATCTCGCGGCATTGGTGCTCCGTGAGGCCGTGAGCCGTATCGGCCTGGAGCCCAGCCGAGTTGATGAGGTTGTTATGGGACACGTCCTCGTGAACGGCGAGGCCCCGAACGTCTCGCGGCAGGCCGTGCTGCTGGCAGATTTTCCGATTGAGACGCCAGCGTACTGCGTCGAGCGTCAGTGTGGCTCAGGGCTCCAGGCGATCTGCGATGGCATGATGCAGATTCAGACCGGCAACGGCCGTATCGTGGTGGCCGGTGGCGTGGAAAGCATGAGCAACATGGAGTACTACGTCACCGGCGCGCGCTGGGGGCTCAGGCTTAACTCCGTGCCATTCTATGATCGGTGGGAGCGGGCAGTCGAAACGATGTCCACCGAGCGCTTTGGTCGCATTCCAGGGATGATCTTTACTGCCGAGAATGTTGCCCAACAGTGCGGCATCACGCGCGAGGCGCAGGACGAGTTCGCCTTGCTCAGCCAGCAACGGGCCCGCGCGGCGATCAAAGATGGCAAGTTTACGAACGAGATCGTGCCGGTTGCTGTGCCACAGAAGAAGGGAGCGCCGCGGATCGTCGATCGCGACGAGCACCCACGGCCGGAGACTACGCTGGAGAGTTTGGCCAAGCTTAAGCCGGTGCTGGCCGGTGGCACGGTGACAGCGGGTAACGCCTCAGGCATGAACGATGGCGCCGCGGCCTGCGTGCTGATGTCAGAACGCACGGCCGACGAGCTTGGACTAGAGCCTTTGGGCTACTTGAGGGCCTGGGCGGCGGGAGCCGTGCACCCGGGATATATGGGGTTGGGACCCGTGCCGGCTGTCAAGAGACTGATAGAGAAGACCGGCTTGCGTCTCGGGGACATCGACCTGATCGAGCTGAACGAGGCTTTTGCCGCGCAAGCGCTGGGGGTCTTGAAGGAACTCGGAATCAGCGACTTCAGCAACGTCAACGTTAATGGCTCGGGAATCGCCCTAGGCCATCCAGTCGGCGCCACCGGCGTGCGGATTATGGCCACTCTGCTCTACGAGATGAAGCGGCGTGGCGTGCGCTATGGCCTTGAGACGATGTGCATCGGCGGCGGCCAGGGGATGGCTGCGCTCGTTGAGCGCAAGTAGCCCAGGGCTTTGTTTGGGTAGTTGTCAACAGTATTAAGTTACTCTGACGCATACCCAATGCTTGCCTGGTAATCGCCGACAAAGCCGCGTCGCGGCGGGCAATTGGGCACTGTCGGTTCTCGATAGCGGTCCTTGTCAGCCTGAGCGCCGGGAAATGGTGCCGCCGCGCCAAACTCGGTGTCCAAAGCAAGCGAACATTGGGTATGCGTCAGTATTAAGTTACTTCCTGGTACTACAACCGTAGATTGTCATTCCGAGCCGGAGCCGCGGCGGAGGCGAGGAATCCGCGCCCCTCGATTTCGGGCGCTAGAGGGCGCGGATTCCTCGGCGTGCGCGCCTCGGAATGACAGATTCGGCAAAGTACGGTTGTAGTACTAATTTCTGGTGCAAAACGCCATCCCGTAGGGGCGGTCGTCCCTGACCGCCCGGGGTTGGGGTGAGGCGCGCGCCTATTTCGCACCAGAAACTAGTACTAGTGGGTCATGCCGCATTTAACTGGTGATCACCGTTCGGTAGCGCCAACCATGGCGGCTCTGTCGCGATGGTGGCCAATCTCCAATCAATTGCGGGTTGACCCACTAGCGTATGCTATACAAGAATAGGACTCATGAGTCTAGGCCAAAGGAGGGAAGATGGAGTTCGGGTTTACCGAGGACCAACTGAGCATCAAGCGTGCGGCGCGCGAATTCGCCGAGAAGGAGATTGCCCCCAAGGTCGCCGAGTATGACCGCGAGGAGCGCTTTCCCATCGACATCGCCATCAAGATGGGGGCCCTAGGTATGATTGGCGGCGTGGTTCCTGAGAAGTACGGTGGCGCAGGCATGGACTACATGTCGATGACGCTACTCGTCGAAGAGATTTCTCGTCATTGCCACAGTCTCGGAACGATCGCCAGCTTCCCCAGCGGGCTCGCTGGGTCCGGTCTGTTGCATTATGGCACAGAGGAGCAAAAGCAAAGGTACCTGACACCGCTTGCACGCGGGCAGGTGTTCGCCGGAGCGGGAGTGACCGAGCCGCATTCGGGCACCGACGTGGCCGGCATGGAGACCTCCGCCAAACGCGACGGCGACAGCTACGTCGTGAACGGAATGAAGACCTGGATCAGCAACCTCGAGTACGGGAGCTGGTTCATCTCCTTCGCTCAAATGGACAAAGCGCGGCGGCACAAGGGCATAACGGCCTTCGTCTTCCCCAAAGACACCCCGGGACTATCGGTGCGCCCGTTCAAGAACAAGTTGGGTTTTCGACCGCTCTCCTCTGGCGAGTTGATCTTCGACGACTGCAGGATTCCGGTGGAGAATCGCGTTGGCGAGGAGGGGCAGGGATTCGCGGTGGCCATGTCTGCCGTCGAGAACGGTCGGCTCGGGGTGTCCGCACGGGCCTGCGGCATAATCCGCGCTTGTCTGGAAGAGAGCGTGCGCTACGCTCAGGAACGCGTTGTCTTCGGACAGCCGATCGGACGGTTCCAGCTCATCCAATCCAAGATCACGGACATGGTAGTCGGGCTCGAGACGGCACGGCATCTGACCTACCGCTTGGCCTGGCTCAAAGATCAGGGCGCAGAGCGGGCGCGGAAGGAGAGCTCGATGGCCAAGATGTACGCCACCGACACCTTGATGAAGGTGGCAACCGATGCCGCCCAGATCTTCGGCGCATATTCCTGCTCTGATGAATACCCGGTTTCGCGCTACTTCCGTGATGCAAAAGTATTCCAGTTTGTCGAGGGGACCAGCGAGTTACACCGCGCTCTAATTGCGGAGCACGAGCTTGGTCTCCGTCATGACTAGTCACTAAGTTTGGGGACTCAGATGCCAACGGTTACAATCCCGTAGAGTTGCTCGTAAGACATTCTCGAGGTGCGCTCCGTCTCGTCTCTGAAAATGAAGGCGGTCCGATTATCCCGGTATCGCAGCAGGTTCTCCGCGAAGTTCAGCCGGGCGCCCGGGAACCACTTCGCCCCGGGGAAGCGTGTGAGATCATCGACGACCGTATCGTAGGAGCGGGAGGAGCGGATCTAGGCGTACGACCATAGTGACGCAAGAACGCCGGGATGTTTTCGACTGACCAATCGTAGAGCTCAGCGTACGTGTTGAGTTGGAGTTGGTGCCTCGTGTTGACCAGTCCGATGAAACGAGAGATATTCGCCTGCTGTTTCCGTTCCTCGGATGGCCGCCACAATGGAGTCTTCATTCGCCACAATGGAGTCTTCATATGTAGAAGTGTCCTCCGCGCAAGAACTCGTGTGTCACGGCAATATTTGTTCGGGACGAAGCCGACGGTTTATGACCAGTGCGCAAACAATCGTCAGGACTAGCGTCCCTTGAATTGTGGTGAGCGCTTGGCTAGAAAGGCCGCCACGGCCTCCACGTGATCGCCGCTGGCGGCGCAATTGCCAACGCTCAGCGCTTCGTCATGTAGGTGGTCAGCAAGACCGTTGGTGAAGCTACGGTCGAGTAAACGTTTGGTCTGACCATAGGCCATGGTTGGCCCCTGAGCCAGCCGTTGGGCCATGTCGCGTACGGTTGGCAACAGCTCGGATGCTGCAACCACGCGATTTACCATGCCTAGACTCTGCGCTTGCTGAGCCGTTATGGGCTCGTTGAACAGGTATAGCTCCATGGCCTTGCCGGGACCAACTGTCCGCGGCAAGAAGAAACTGGTGCCACAGTCTGGAGAAATGGCGACGTTGGAGTAGGCCAGGACGAATTTGGTCTGCTCCGCCGCAACGCACAAGTCACATGCCAGCGCTAGCCCCACCCCCGCGCCAGCGGCCACACCGTTGACCGCGGCGATCACCGGTTTCGACATGCGACGGATGGGCAAAATCATTTGCTCGTGAGCGGCGTCAGCTAGCTCGTGCAAGAAGCGCCCTGCATCGTTGCCGGCTCGATCCCGCAGTGTACTGACATCGGCGCCGGCGCAGAAGGCCCGGCCATTGCCCGTAATGACGACAGTGCGAATTTCGGTCGTATTCTCGCAGACCGCAAGCGCCTGGCCAGCCTCGCTGACCAGTTCAAAGGTCAGCGAGTTCATCGCGTCGGGTCTGTTCAGCGTAAGGATGCCCACGGCGCCATCGCGCTCAAACTGAATCGTCTCGTAGCCCATCGAGACGCCTCCTTTTCAATCATGGAATAAGGGGTACGCTACATCTGCGGCGCGACCTCACCTTCTAGATTAGCGAGCGCTGAATTGCTCCCGCAGGACGTTCTTGCGCACCTTGCCCAGATCGGAGCGCGGCAACTCATTGACCAAATGCACTACCGAGGGCTTCTTGTAACTAGCCAGACGTTCCCGGCAAAAGCCGATCAACTCCTCGGCGCTCAGCTTCTCCGCACTCTCCCGACGCGGCACCACGATGGCCACCACATACTCGCCCCATTCCTCGTCGGGTAGACCGATGACGGCCACGTCTTCCACAGCGGGATGCCGATACAGGACGGCCTCGACCTCCTCCGGCGAGATGTTCTCCCCGCCACGGATGATCATGTCCGATTTACGCCCCGCCAGAAACACGTACCCTTCATCGTCGATCCATCCGAGATCCGATGTGTGCAGCCAGCCCTCCGTGTCACGCTTAGCGACGTGTCCCTCTTCGCCCTTCTTCGCAAGGTAGCCCTGGGTGGCACGAGCGGTGCGGATGGCCACCTCACCGATCTGTCCGGCCGGGAGTGTCTCGCCCTGCTCCCCCACGATGCGTATCTCTGCATCCGGCAGAGGCTTCCCGATAGAGCGCAGGCGAGATTTCTTGCGCTCGATCTCCTCTGGCGCGCCCTCCATGCGGTGATCGTCCGGCCCCAGCATGGATACCGTGGCGGTCGTCTCCGTTTGACCGTAGGCGTTAATAAAGCCCACATTGCGCGGGAAGAGCTCCAGAGCGCGCAAGAGCACGCCCGGCGGCGTTGCGGCCGAGCCGTACGAAAGCATCTCCAGGCTTGAGAGGTCATAGCGACCGAAGCTGGGCTCGTCGATGATGCGCTTGAGCATGGTCGGGACCACGAAGGCGTGGGTGATGCGCTCCTTCTGAACCGTCTCCAGCCAGCGCACCGGATCGAACTGCCGCAGCAGAACCATACGCCGCGCGGAGTACGGCGCAAGCATGATGGCGGTCAGTCCCGCGATGTGGTAGAACGGGGCCACCAGGAGTTGAGCGTAGTGGTCGTCCTCGCTGACCGGCTCGGCCGTGTTCAGGGCGTAGCTCGCCAAGTCCCCGTAGCGGATCATCACGCCTTTGGGGCGCGAGGTTGTGCCCGCGGTGAACATGATCACGTTGAGCTCTTTGTCGTCGACTTCAGCTGGCTCGATCTCCACGCTCGGCAGCAACAACTCGTCAAAGCTGCGCATTCCCTCCGCCGGACCGTCGATGCTGATCAACTCCTTGACAGAAGTTACAGCCGGCCGTACGGTGCAGGCCAACTCGACGTACGGTGCCCCGGCGCAGAGGCAATTCACCTCGGCCGTGTTCAGCAAGTACTCGAGCTCCTCGCTCTTGGCCCGGTAGTTGAGAGGGACGAAGGTGGCGCCGAGAAAGGACGTGGCGTAGAAGAGTTGAATGAAGCGGCTGCTGTTGGTATCCATTACGCCCAGCCGCCGTCCCGGACCGAGACCGCACTCCCGCAGCCCAGCGGCAAGGGAAACGATGCGCTGCTGCAGAGTAGCGTAGTCGTCGCGTTGGTCCTCAAAGGCCAGGGCCTCGCGCTCGGGGAAGATCTGTGCCGCGATATTCACGAACTCGTAGGTATTCATGCCAGCTCCATTGCTCCGATTAGGAGCCTACCTTCATATTATCCCTGTCTACACTAGTCGGCAGAAGGCAGTGGCTTGGCCTCGACCAACTGCATCGGTTGGTTGCAGCACTCCACCTGTCCTTGTCCGCCTTTCGTGATCAGCACTTGCGCGCCACAATCGGCACACGTCATGCGCTTTCCGAGCAAATTCGCCATCTCTCGCCTCCTACTTCTGTTGCATCGCTTCGCCGCAGCAGCACAGCGTGCCCTGACCCGGCTTGGTGACGAGCACCTCGCTAGCACACTGCGCGCACTTGTACCGCTTACCGGCCTGCATTCCCGCCGGCTTCTTGTCGCTTGCTTCTTGTGTCGCCATATCTCCCTCCTCTGTCGAACGTAGCTCAATCATCTCGTTCATACCCGAAGAGTTGCCTGCCGTGACCGTGGCGCCTGACCAGTGGTGGTCCGCCGCTTGCCGGCCGAAATCGTGCAGGTATCGTGCAGCCCAATGCACGATACCTGCACGATTCTCAGTCGGACTGGTCGCGCAATCGGTATGCAGTCCACCGACCCAGCCTCCGGTCGGTTCGAGCAACTCCCTGCGCACCAGATCAGCCAAGTCGTTCGCAGCCGTTCGCTCTGACACTCCGGTCAACGCCACGTACTCACGGCGGGCGATGGTGCCGTGCTTCTGCGCATGTAGAAGCCCCTTGTGCTGCCGCTCATTGATCTCACCGCGCTCCACGAGCGCCCGGAAGAGGTCGGCGGGGACGGTCACTCCCTCGCGGGTGGCAATGCTGCGGAGGGTAATGACGAAGCTGAAGCCGTCCTCCCGAAACTCCGGCTCCGGTAGTCCCAAGCTCGCCATCTCCTCCCGCATGCGGCGGATGCCCAGGCCCACCTCCTCGATGTACCCCAGCTCCACGAGCAAACGGGCGATTACCTTATTCCGCGAGAACTGGTCGTAACCCAGCCGCTCCAGCGTGATCGGCGGCGGCAGCTTGCCGGGGCTCCAGATCTCCAGGCGGTCGTCGAACATGAACAGCCGTACTTTCGCGCCTTCGAGCGACCAGTCGCGGTGGGCGACTGCGTTGGCGATTGCCTCGCGGACGCTGTAGTCCGGGTACTCGGGGACGTCTACCCGCCGCACACCCTCCATCCGGGGCACCAGGCGGCGGTTGCGGGCGACGAAGGCCGCACCCTCGTCGATGACTCGCGTCAGCGGGCCGACCACGTCGGCCCGGTCGCGGAGCTGGGCGCCTAGGTGCCGGCCGTAGAAGAAGGCACACTTGAGGGTCGCGGCCGGCAAGCGATCCTGCGGCCGGGGCCCAAAGAGCAGCAGTCCGGCGACCGTGGGGACCACATGGCTGGCGTGGGGGATGGCGAAGCCCAGATTCACCAGCAACCGCATGCGCTCCGCGGCGTCCGCGGGGTGGAGAAGGTGGCGAACGTCCTCGAAGTAGCCGCGCACCAGCGCGTCGTCGAGCTCCACGAACTTTGCGTCGGGCACCGGCAGCCGCTCGTACTGCACCCGGCCGGACTCAAACATGAGCTGGCCGATCTCCTCCCGCGTGGCCTCGTGCACCTCCCGGTCGATGCGCACATAGACGCGGCTGTTGGCCCGATAGGGCTTGTCTTGACCGTCGGGCACGTGTACCACGAGGACGTCCCGCCCCTGGGCTTCTGCGTGCTCCAAAGTAATCGGCACCGCCGGGTCGCAGTTGTGGCGCGAGACGTTGACTACCTACTGGCGCCACGCGGCGAGGTCCGGCATGGTGCGAATATGGCGAGTGATCTGGCGCGGCTGGGCGTACCAGAGCCCCAGCAGCTCGCCGTCGTCACCCACGCCGAGCAGGATGGAGCCACCACCGCGGTTCGCCATGGCGACGATCGCCCGCGCGATGTCGGAGGTGTCTGCCTCGGCCGCATTGAACTCGGTCCGCTGGTCCTCGCCGCGGCCGATCAGCGCACGCAACTCCTCCTCGGTCATGGCTCCCTCTCAAACAGTGGCGAAATGTGGTCTGCGATCCTATCGGGCTGCATTGCCGCGATCTCGCCACTCTGCCAGTGACTGACGATGGTTCTTTCCCCCGGGCGCATGGCCGTGTTTGTGCAGAAACTCTGGAACGCCGCCGTACTCCACGAGGATCACGGCGGACTCCGCGACCTTGTCGTGGCCAGGCAGGAAGAAGGAGCCGCGCCCCGTATCTCCCCCACAGCCGCACCGGCAGCTCCCAGTCGGCAGCAAACGCTGAGCCGTTGGCGCACCTCCTTGGATTTGCTCTAAGCATAGCATCCTTGGAGCAAATACACAACACTGTGATCGACAGTGCCAGTCCCCTCGTCAGTCCTGCTGCAAAGAAGCAATACTTTGAAGCGCGCGTCCTTGCTCCTCGGCTGGCAACTTCAGCAAGGGGCGCAGGCTTCGTTCGGTGACGACGGGGTCGGACAAAGGGTCGCCAAGGCCAACGACGGCCTCCAAGACCGGGGGTGCTAGATCAAGAAGGCCGAGCGCCTGAGTGACGCGGGCGGGGGAAACTCCTAGCTTGCGTGCCAGATCAGCCCGAGAAGTGCAATGCCCCTCATCCAGTATGCTTTGCCATTCCCGTGCGAGGGTGATCGGGTTGTGATACAATGTGGAGCAGCGAGTCGGCGCGCTCGGCGGCTCGAAGAACCCAGGTGGCTCTGCGCCCTCGAAGTGGTAGGCGAGCCTTGAGGCTCCCCGCGCTGCGAGCCTTGCGTCGGCGAGGATTGTTAAATTCCAGAAAGTTCGGGATTTTCCCCTGCTCGGGGAGCCAATTGCCCTAAATCCCGTACTTTTCCCCGAGTGGTTAACACTCGATAGTTCGGCACATTCAGCAACCGGTAGAGGGCGATTCGCACTCGGTACCACCGAGTGCGGATTTTTGTTGTAAAGGTCCTCGCCCCGTCCGTCTTGGCCGCCTCGGCTGGCAGCTCCTGGGACGCCTTCCGCTCCGGCTCGAAGGGCCAGACCACCACCTCCCGGACCAGTAGCCGGAAGGGCTCCTTCTGATCCTCCAAAGGCAGCAGTCCGACCCGACGCTCGAAGTCCTGGAGACCGCGCCGGATCAGGTCGGCGTCCAGGACCCGCTTGCGTCACCGCTCGATGTCGAGCTTCAGTTCTCGCACCGCGTCTGGAGTTGCCTCTTCTCGCGCACCAGACGCCGGTACTCCTCCTTGATGTCCTCAGCCAGCAGGTCCTCTTGCTTCATGACTTCGATCAGCCGCCGGATGCCCGTCGTCAGGTGCCCAAGATCGTCGCGATGACGGGCCAGAGTCGTCTCCAGTTCGGCCACCGACTCCACCACCTCGCGGTTGACGGCGTCCACGCAGGCCTGGAGGATGGCCGGCTGAGTCCCTAGGTCGGCGAGGACCTGTCGGATCAGCGCCTCGAACTCGCGCGCGGGCAGCATCTCGATCGGGCAGGTGGAGAGGCTCCCGCCCCTGGTGTAGTCGACGCAAGCGTAGTAGAGACACAGCGTGCCAGCCTTCGTCCAGCGTGACCGTCCATATCATCTCCCCAACAAAGCACCTTGCTCCAAGCACTCACCTTGTCAATCGCTTGGGCACAACTTGCGCCCAACGGATTGTTGCGCTTGCCGTTTGGAGCGATTATTAGCAGTGTCAGCCGGGCGCCGCCAGCCTAGATGAGAAGGAGTTCCAGAAGGGGGTGGTGGGGGGTGCGAGAGTCGGCGTCCGGCTGACCAATACGAGGGATGGGTCGAGAGATGGTGAAGCACTTCCTGCGTTTTCGCGCCTACGTCGTCCTTGTCGTCGCCATGGCGGCCGCGTACTTCATTGTGCAGGGGGCCACGCGCAGCGTCCAGGTGTTCGTGGCCGCGGCGGACTTGGGCGAGAATACGGTCCTGACGACCGAGAGGCTCAAGGTGATCTCGCTTCCAGCTGGCGCGAAGCTGTCCGGGATGATCGAGGCCAGTCAGCAGTCAGAGATCATAGGCATGGTTACCCGAGCGTTCATTCCTGCTGGTTATCCCATCACCAGACCGTACCTTCAGCCGCCGACGGGAGGGGATGCAGGTGGCATGGGGGTCACCGCGGCCATCGTCGACCCGCGCAACGTGCTATTTCCACTTTCGGCTCCCAGCGACAAAGTAGCGATGGGAGGCCGCATCCTTCCGGGTGAATACGTGGACGTCTACCTGATCTGGGAAGACCCGACCGTTAAGGAGTCGGGGAAAGGGTCCAAAGAGAAGGCTACCCTTTACCTCCAGCACCAGAAGGTCTTCTTCTACGACGGCAAGCAGGTGACGGTGGAGGTGCCCAAGGTGGCTGCCGCTGTCCTCGCCTACGCTGGTCAGGTGGGCGACGTGATTATAGCACCGTCCAGAGTCGACGAGGTGCTTGTTCCCGAGGGAGAGCTAACCATCGACGCGGGAGTCTTCCGGAGTCTGTTTGGCAAGCCCATCAGCGGAACTTTGAGTCTGCGCGATCTCTTTGGCAGAGAAGGGCGCTCGGAAAAGCAGCCATCACAACAAGCAATCCCATCGGGGGCGGAGAAGCCGGCGAATGAGAACACCAAGCCGTAGGACCCAGATCAAGGGCGAGAGCATGCGCACCGATGTCGCAGAACAGCACCGTCAGCGTTCATCCGTCAACGTCGACGAGCTGACCGGTGGAATAGGCGCCCTCGCTGCGCAGGTGGTCTTGCCTCTGGCAGTTCTGGCGATTGTGCTCATGGCCGGTCTATCGCTTGGGCAGGCAGGAGGGAGTTCGGACATGTATGGTAAGCAACCATCCCATGTTCTCGTGGGTTCGCCAGGGAGGAGTGAGCGATGAGCAGAGTACGTCCATGGATAGCGGGCATGCTGCTGCTGGTGCTTCTCCTGCCCTCGCTGGCGATTCCCGTTAGAGCGGATACGACGGAATGGCCACCGCTCGATCCCGGCTATCACTACGTGACGACCATCGTCGTCAACAACGTCTACACGGGAACCGGCGTCTATGCCGTCTTCCGCGACGGGTTGACCACCAGCACGGCGACTGCGCGCGGCGACATCGTTCCCGGAGCAGGGCCGGTGGCCGCCGAGCCTGGTCCCGATTGGCGCAACAATGGCACCGCTCCGCAATGGCGGCGGTTTGCCTGCCCTGGAGAGAACAATCTGGCCGCGGGGGAATGGTATTGGAACAAGTACTGGCAGGTGCGGGGCGATAGCTGGGTGCTCGTCAACGCGTTCTGGGTCTTCGCCGCCGACCATCCCTGCACGCCGACCCGGCCCGCACCTGTGCCACCGCCGGCCAGTCCACCGCCAACGGAGAGCAGCCACACCTACTGGAAGGGCTATCCGCCACCGCCGCCGTTCAGCGACCTGACGATATCTCCTCCGCGCAGTGTGGTGAATCTGAAAACTGATTACCAGGTGACCGGCGGTCAGCCGGATCCCGGCCAGGGTCAGAACGTCATCGCGATCGAAGAGCTACCGACGCGCTGGAGCTTTGGAGACGGCGCCACACTGGAGGAGTACGACTACAACCCCGGCCACGTCTACACCTGGAGTTCCTTCGGTCAACCCTGTCCGGCCGAATGCGTGTCGGATGTGGGTGACGGGCTCGACGCCTATCGCGTCGAGGTGACGCGGCGCTGGCGAGTTTTGTACGAGCGCCAGCTCTGGGAGACAGACCGCTGGCACTCGGAGGAAATTTGGGGAGAGTGCTCGGAGCTCGATCCGGCGACCGGCACGATCAGGAAGTGGGATTGCGTGGTAGGTACCGTGCGGGTCTCCGACCCCGATGCTCTCCTCTGGTCGGAGGTGCAGGAGAAGATCCTGGAGTCGGGCAGGACCCGCTGGCTTCCCGTCATCGAAGTGAAAGGCGCGAACCTTGGGCAACCCTGACACCCTGAGGGAGAAGGCTGTGGCTGAAGAGCACACTCAACCAATCGAACAGACCCGCGTGGTACTGGCGACCGGCAGCGCCGAATGGCACGACGTCATCTATGAATGTCTGAGGGCCAATCCCCAGTATCATATCATCCTGGTTGGCTGGTACACCCGTTTGCCCCTCCTGATGGAGGCCCTTAAACGGGAGCGGCCCGACGTCGCGCTTATCGACGCCGATCTGCCGGGTCTCTCGCGTCGCACCGTGGAATCCGTGCTATCCGCGTGCGGAGCTACCTGTCTGGGGCTCACGTCAGAAGGAAGTGGAGCGGCATCGGCCTTGCGAGACATGGGTTTCCTGGACGTGCAAACGCCGCCTTTCGAGGGAGACGAGTTCGTCCTAAAGATACAGATGGCCCGGATCAAGGCCGAGCAGCTCCGCCGGCCCGGCGGGAACCTGATGGTGCGGGAGGTGCGCGACCGATTGCAGGTCATCAGAGACCGGGTGATTGTGTTCTACAGCCGAGCGGGAGGTGTCGGCAAATCGACCATGGCTCGGGAGACGGCCGCGACGCTGGCCCTCATTGGCCATCATCCGACGGTGCTGGTGGATTTCTGCGCCACGGGCTCGATCCAGTTTCGTCTCTTTCCCTTTACACAACAGGATCGGGTGAGGAATCTCTTCCGACTGTGCCTAAGCGCCTCGGTGGAGACCCGCGACCCGGCCCTGACCGAGCTTATTCGCCAGAACCTTCTGATCTACCGGCGCCACAGCGGCCACGAAGGGGAGCTCAATCTGCTCTTCGCTCCACCGATAGACGAGCAATGGATTGACGACAATCTGGGGAACCCAGGGCTATTCGAGCGCATCCTGGACGCGCTGGCTCGTATGTACACCTTCGTGGTCGTGGACATCGGGCAGGATCTCAACCTCCCCTCCCATGCGGCGGCTCTGCGCAAGGGCGATCTGGTGGCCGTCGTGACCACGCCCAGCCCGCAGACAGTGGAGATGGTCGCCGAGACCCTGCCGGACCTGGACAGAGTGGCGCAGACGCAGAAGAAGGTCCGCTTCATCGCCAACAAGGTCGAGCCGGAGGTAGGTCTTTCGGTGAGGCAGATTCGCGAGCTGATGGGGAACCTTCCGCAGCTCGGAGCGATCCCGCTGGCCACCGCGGAGGTAGAAGCCTCGCGTGTGGAGCGACGGCCAGCCGTGCTCTCCGAGCGGAGCAGCCCTTTCACCGTCGCCATGGCCGAGATGGTTCGTAAGCTTGCCCCGCTGCCGGAGGTCTTCATGCCGCGGACATCACGATTTGCCTTTCTGGGGAGGAAATGATGGAGGAACGAGACCCCGTCCAGCGCAGCTTTGCCCTGCGGCGCGGAGTTCGAGATAGCTTCGAGGGTCTGTCGGAAGCGGAGGACACGGACACGGCCACCGTGAGCCGTCTGACCGAGGAGGTGCGGCGTCGCTTGATGGAGGCGGGGGCGTCGGGAGGCAACGCCGCGTCGGCCGAATCGGTCGCCCGCTCTGTCGTGGACGAAGAAAGGCTGCGCCGGCAGCTCCGCAATCAACCGATGGATGCCGAAGGGGTGCTCGGCGGTATTCTGCAAGCCGTCGTGGGCCTTGGGACCATCGACGAGTATCGCCGCATGCCTGGAACGACCGAGATCATGATCAACGGAACGCAGTCTGCCTGGGTCTATCGCGGCGACGAGCGCCTTTCGATTCCTGCCCTTAGCCAGGAGGCCCTTGCACGAACGGTGGAGCTACTCCTGCGAGAAAGCGGCGAGAGCATTGGACCCATGAATCCGCTCGTCGACGCCCGGCTCTTGGGATCGCGCATGCGTATCAACATCGTGGACAGAAGCGTCAGCCCCTACGGCTACGCGATAACCCTGCGCATCTTCCCGGAGCAACCACTTGATCTTGAGAGTCTGGTAGCCAAGGGCACCTTATCGAAGCAGGCTGCTGACTTTCTCATTGCCATGGTGCGAGCTCGCGCCAACATAGTCATTGCCGGGGGCACGTCCTCCGGCAAGACAACCACCATGGCGGCTCTCACCGAGCGGATACCGGAAAGAGAGCGCGTCATCTTCATCGAAGCTCCCAGCGAGCTTCCGCACACCAACCCCAACCACGTGGTGTGGGAGACACGGCGCGCTTCGGCCGAAGGGGGCAAGACCGTCACCATCGGCGATCTCATCGTCAACGCCATGCGGGCGCGACCGGATCGAATCGTAGTAGGCGAGGTCCGAGACGGAGCGGCCCTGGAGATGATGGAGGCCATGGGCACGGGCCACGAGGGAAGCCTTACCACCCTCCACGCCAACGACGCCAGGGACGTTTTCGTGCGCCTGCTCTCCTTGATGTACATGGGGATGCGCCACGACATGCCCGAGCGCATGCTCTATTACAAGATCTACAGCGCTATCGACGTAGTCCTCTTCCAGAGGGAGATGCTCGAGAGGCTGGGAGGCGGCCCTGGTCGGGTGCGTCGCCAGGTCACCGAGATCCACGTTGTCACCAACATCGACTGGTCCACGGGACAGATTCAGACGGGGGAGCTGTTCCAGTACGATGGGGAGCGTCTACGCTGCCTCGGGGGAGAGCTCTCGCCGAGGCTAGTCGAGCGCTGCTCACGCTACGGCGTCGCGGTGCCCCGGCTAGTGAGGGATTGACTATGCTTACTGAGCAGTTTCTGAGAGAAGATCGGATACCTGGACTGGAGGCATCCGAGTTGGAGCGCCGTCTAGCCCGCGCAGTGGTAGGCCTTCTGCGGAACCATCAGGAAGTGATGCAGAGCCACCGCTCCATTGCCATAACCGTCTTCTGCGACAGGAAGACGGGCGAAGTCAAGGCCAACTTTGTCGTAGCCGGAAAAGAATAGAACATGTCGCAGAACATCCCATGGACGAAAGTGCTGAATGTGGATAGCGTATCAGTCTGCCTGGTAACAGACCTTCCCACCGCCTTTCTGCTTTGCCTCAGGCAAGCGTTTCTGATCTGTTGCACGGGCGCCATGGTCGACGGATAGGGAAGGAGGACGCAACGTGATAAGCTTGCCGGCTTTTGTCGTCGCGTGCCTGGTGGGCGTGGGAGTGCTGATGGCTTTATTTGGTTCGCGACGCGTCTCGGTTCCTGGACCGTGGGAGCTACGCACCAGCCTCCGCCGAGCCGATCAGGTGCTGTCCCTTCAGTTCCGTTCCGAAGAGAACGTACTCAGCCGAATGCGCCTGTGGCTCGACTGTGGTGGGCTCCACGAAGTGGGCCTCGCCGAGTACCTGGGGGTATGCGCTGGCAACGTCGTGGTCGTCTTCGTGTTGGTCAGGCTGCTCCTGGGAGGAGGGATTCTCGCCGCGGAGCTGGGCCTGGTCTCGCTGGTGGTTCCGATAGGCTATGTGACGCTGAACCGGCGCAGCCGGGAGGAGTCCATCGAGGAGCAGCTCGACAAAGCCATCTCTATGCTGATCAACATGCTGCAAGCGTCTGGTCGCAACCTGCGCTCGGCTCTCCGCGAGTTGGTGGAGGAAGACGTCCGTGGGGAGACCAAAACTCTCCGGGCCGTGCTACCCGCGCCGCTGGGACCAGAGTTGGTGCGCCTTGTGACAGAGCTTCACGAAACCAACCACACTCTGGCCGAGGCGCTCCATGTGGCGGCTGCCAGAGTAGCTCATCCGGCCTTCGACATGTTCGTGGCTGCGGCCACCAGCGCCACCGAGGGGCAGACGTCCCAGCTTCTCAAGCACATCCGCGAGCACATCCGGGAGCAGCGGGCGCTGCGGAGCTCGATTCGGGCGGCCTTCTCTCTGGTAGTCAGCCAGATCTACGTCCTGGCCGCGATCCCCGTGGCCATGCTGGGGATGTGGCGCTTGGTGAGCCCCGAGGTGTCGGAGTTGATGTTTCGCAGCACGCTTGGGCAGATCCTGGTTGTCGCGATCCTGGCCTATTCATGGCTGGGCGTTCTCCTGGTTACTCGACAGGGACGGCTCGCCAACCTCATCAAGGGAGTCAAGATGTGACGGCCGCAGCGGCGGCCCGCAGGTAATAAAACACAAACAGGAAGGAGCAAAAGAGATGGAGAAACTGGTCCTGGAAGCGTGGCTCACGAGTATGGACGGATGGGGGAGGCTTGTTCGTCGCGCAAGACGGCAGGAGGGTCAGACGGCCGTAGAGTACGGACTGATCGTCGGTTTCGTGGCGCTGGCGGTGATTGCTGCCTTCACACTATTGGGCGGACGGGTTCGGGATGCCATCAACGCCGTGGCGAGCGCCATCAACGTGGCACCGCAGTAGGGGATCGGCATGAGCTACCTCTCGTTCCTCGCGGTACTCGGGCTGGTCTTTTTCCTCCCCGAGCTGATCGCCCTTTCCAAAGGGGAGATCCCGATGGGCAAGGAAGGTTACAACAGCCTTGCCTATCGGCTGATATGGCCTCTGGGGCAACGGCTGCGTTATCGCCCTTCCCCAACGACCGAGGCGCGGGTGAGAGAACTCCGAGACCTCCTTGACCAGGCGGGAATGAGGAGCACGAGCGCAGAGTCCTTTCGCGCCCGCCAGCAAGCCTCGGCCCTGCTCTGGTCGGCGGTGATCGCCTTCATTTATCTGGTGACCGGCCTGAACATGGGCTACGCCGTGATTCTCGTGGGCATGGCCGCTCTGCTGGGCTACAGGCTGCCGCTCATCTCGGTCAGGCGGAGGGCGGAGTCGAGAAAGCGAGAGATCTACGTGAGCCTCCCCTTCTTCGCCGCCCAGTTCGCCAATCGCATCATGGGCAGCGGACGACGCCTGTCCGACGCCATGCGGTCCGTGGCGGACGAGGGCAAGGGACCCCTCTACGAGGAGTTGGCGCACGCCTTTCGGCTCATAGACCTGCAGGGCTACCCCTTTGCCCGGGCTCTGCTGCACGTGGGGAGAGCGACGGGTGTTCAGGCAGTGGTGGACCTCTTCACCCTCCTGACCTACGCCGAGAGCAAGGCAGGCGTCGGGCTGGTGGAGATACTCTTGCAGTCCTCGCGGGAGGCCACCGACAACCTCCGCTATTCGTTGGAAGCAGCTAAGGGCAGAGCGGTGATCCACGGGACGGGACTGTCCATCGCCTTCGAGATTCCGCCCATCCTCCTGTCGGTGCTGCTTCCGGTGGGCGTCAGCATCGGCGTGCAACTGCTTGGCATACCATGGTTCTAATGGCCAACTATTTGCTCCGGTTTGCCCCCTCGCAACGGCGCCCATCCGCAACTGCGATAGGATCATTCGAGACCCGCCTCTAGCACGATAGCTCGGCATAACAGAAAGCAGATGATACCCAGAGTGCAATTCCTTCTATCTGATGGAAGATTATACGCATGGACTATCACGGCCGCGGATGATATTATTTAGGAGCGTATACCTCTGTCCACGGAAGGAAGTGCGGAATGGAAGCCCTCCCTACCCCAAAGGGGATCTCGGAGAGAAATCGACAGCTCTTGGCCACTCTCCACCGAAAGGCTCGCGGCCCGTTCACGGTCCGCGAGGCGGCTGGCGTGCTGTCGCTCGGCGTTGCTCAAACACACAGATTCTTGGCATATCTAGCAGCGAGGGGGTGGCTGGTCCGAACTCGAAGGGGCTTGTACGGAACCGTGCCACTGGACGCGGTTGAGCCTGCTCAGTGGCGTGAAGACCCGTGGGTCGTTGCGTCCAAGGTGTTTGGACCATCTTTCTACATAGCAGGTTGGTCGGCTTGTGAGCACTGGGGGCTGACCGATCAACTGTTCCGTGAGACTGTCGTGGTTACCCGCCGAAGATTGAGGCGTAGAGTAATCGAGATTCAGGGATTCTCTTACCATGCAAAGAGCGTGGCCGAGCATAAGATATTCGGAACACGGACGGTGTGGCGAGACCAGATCAAGGTTCAGGTGTCAGACCCCACTCGTACCGTGGTCGATATCCTGGACGACCCCTCCATAGGGGGAGGGATCCGATATGTGGCGGAAGTCTTGGCCGCCTACCTACGCAGTGACCACCGTAGCGACGTGCTTCTTGCCGAGTATGCGCACCGAGTTGGCAACCGCACTATCTTTAAGCGGCTCGGTTATCTACTAGAGAGCCTCGGCATCGCGGCCCCGGAGTTAATCGAGATTTGTAAGAACGCGATGAGCTCTGGCGTCAGCCTACTCGATCCGACTCTTGGAGATGAAGGGCACGTCCTGCGACGTTGGAATCTGCGGCTGAATGCGGTGCTTGGGAGTGAGGGGGCCGAGCGTTGATAAGCCGAGCAGAGTTGAATGAGAGGATCCGGGAGTGGGAGCTTCGCGAGGACGTTGTCGAAAAAGACTATGTCATTGGTTGGGTGCTCTGGGGAATAGGATCTGATCCAAGGCTGTCTGCGTCTTGGGCTTTCAAGGGCGGTACGTGCCTGAAGAAGTGCTATGTAGAGACCTATCGGTTCTCGGAGGATCTGGACTTCACGGTTCTGCCGGGCGGTCCCCTTCGTCCGGATGACGCTGTGCCCATCTTGAAGGAGATGTTCACCCGAATCTATGAGGCGTCCGGCATCGACTGTGGGTTGCGCGATCCCGTCGTTCGGCTGCGCCCTGGCGGCAGTTCCGCTGAAGGCAGGGTCTACTATCGCGGTCCAAGAAACAGCCCTGAGTTCGCCAGCATCAAGCTGGACCTCACTAGCTCTGAACAGGTCGTTCGGCCAACCGTGTTGCGCCCCATCTCTCACCAGTACCCTGATATTTTGCCCGCGCCCGCAACGGTACGCTGCTACAGTTTCGAAGAGCTCTTCGCGGAGAAGCTGAGAGCGATGGGCGAGCGATGCCGCCCACGAGACCTCTACGACATTGTAAACCTCTACCGACGATCGGACCTCCTGCCTCACGCGGACCTGATACGGTCCGTTTACATCGAAAAGTGCAAATCCAAAGGCGTCGAGGTCTTCAGCTTCGACTCTCTGGAGTCCTCGCCACAACGGGCAGGGCTGGAGAGCGAATGGGGCAACATGCTCGCGCATCAGTTGCCAGCGTTGCCCCCTTATGACGATTTTTGGAAGGAATTACCGAGCCTATTCGCCTGGCTGGAAGGACGGATGGCGGCGGTCGAGCTTCCGTCGATTGGTTTCTCCGACGACGTCGAGCCAGGATGGACGCCACCTCCCACCACATGGGTTTGGGGACAGGGGGTGCCCCTGGAATCGATCCGATTCGCGGCGGCCAACCATCTGTGCGTCGAGCTAGGCTATCAAGGTAGCAAGAGACTGATAGAGCCATACAGCCTGAGGCGAACGAAGGTCGGGTATCTTCTGCTCTATGCGGTCAAAGCGCAGACGGATGAGTTGCGGGCATACCGCGTGGATCGAATACAGAGCATCAAGGTCAGCAACAAGCCCTTCAAGCCCAGATTCGATGTAGAGCTTTCATCTGTGAGACCCATTGGCCCGTCGCCGACACTGCCAACGGAGTAGACGGGATACATCGGCATCAGTCGCTCCGCATCAAGCGCCGTGGTCCACGTGTTCGGGTGCAGCTACTGTCGGAAACAGTTCAGGATGTCCAAGACGAGACCCACTTACGGCCACACAAAGCACCTGGTGGCCTGTATTATTGCCCAGGGCAGATGGTACATCCAAGCGAAGCCCCAGCGCGCTTATCTTCAGGGCTGGTAGAAGCTGTCCTCCCTGATAGACTTCAAGCATTGGTCAATCGTCAAACCCCTCTCCGTCTCGACCCACTGGCCCGTGTGGCGCATGAAGGCCAGATTGAACCTCTTCTCACCCACATACTCCAGCCGGGTGAAACGCGTCTCGAAAAATGGGGCGAGGGCCGTCGGGCCGGGGCAGGCGTACTTGGCGCAGAGATAGAAGTAGCTGCGAAACCACCTGCTGTAGAGCTCGACAATGTAATTGAACTGGTACCCCGGAGGAGGTGGCTGGATGTACCTGGGGCGCCATTCCTCCAGCAAGTGTTCGGCTTTCTCGGTAACCTCAGCTTTCACGTCATCAGGCACTTTGGGCTTGGGTGGCGTGGGTGGTGAGTAGATCCATCTCTTTGGTCGTTTGGATCGCTTGGCCATGACACACTTTCTGCCTCAGAGTCAATTCCCGTGTCGATCTCCACAGGACTCGGCGTTGCATATCATGTGCCGCTCTCTTCCAACAGTCGTCGTTGCTGGTCGATGTAGCGTTGGAGGTCCTCGGGTTTTGGCAGTTCAAGCTGGTATCTGGAGACGAAAAGCCTGTTGTCCAGTCCGGCCAGGGCATACTCCACCAGAGCGCAGTTCTTGCCCGTGCACAATAGAATGCCGACAGGCGGCTGGTCGCCAGCAGTCATTTCGCGGGCGCGGAAGTAACTGACATAGGTGTTGAGTTGGCCCAGATGTTCGTGGCGGAATTCGTCAACTTTCAGTTCCACCAGCACGTGACACTTGAGCACGCGGTGGTAGAACACGAGGTCGACGAAAAAGGACTCTTCACCAATGAGGATGCGCTTCTGTCGCGCCTCGAAGCAGAAACCGTGTCCGAGTTCCAGAAGGAATGCTTCGAGCTTCTCGAGGAGCGCTGCCTCAAGCGCTGACTCCGGGAGGACTTCCTGCGGGCGCAGTCCCAGGAACTCGAACACGTATGGATCGCGGATGGCGAGATTCGGCTCGGACTGTTCCGCGCCAGCCAGCGTCAGCTTCGCCAGTGCGGTCTTGTCCCTGGACAGTCCCGAGCGCTCGAAGTAGAGACTTGCTATCTGGCGCTTGAGCTCGCGCACCGACCAGCCGCCTTTGACGCACTCAACCTCGTAGAAGGCACGCTTAAGGGGATCGTCTATTTCGAGCAGTAGCTCGATGTGGCTGTAAGAGAGTCGCTCTAGAATGAGGTCGGCGGACAGTGGCCACGGTGTTGCCATTATCTCCACTCCCGATTGTGGCAACGCCGTCGCCACAATTGGCTTCCTGACGTCGGTGGGGAGTAGCCCAGAGTAGGAGGCAGGCAGCGCTGTCTGGATATGCGGATACAGCCGGTATAAGTCGCGGTAACGGTAGAGCCGGCTGCGGTTGCAGTTGGGGACACGGAGTTCGCCCAGGCGCTTTTCGAGTTGCTCGAACAACCGGGCGCCATAGTCGGCGCGGTCCTGACCTTGAAGTTCGTATTCGTGGATGTAGGCGCCGATCAGCCAGTTGCGGCAGGTCAATGCAGCGTTAACTGCCTTGATGGCGGCTCGATGCGTACACCGGTGGATTTCCGCGATCGTCTCGACCAGCGCCTCGAAGTTCATCCTACGCCCTTTCCGAGTAATTCACGAATGGCTCCCCTGATCTCGACGATCCTGTGCTCCTGGGCGAGAGCATACGCCACACTCGATTGTTCCGACGCTTCAACGACCATCGTCCATTTGGTTGACTATCTGCCTTCTCCGGAGGGGCAATGAAACTCGCGAGCGAGATATAACACGGATACAGCGGAGAGTCAAGCGTGACTTCTATGACGCAATTGAACCTCTACCGTGTTTCTCGATCTTCGCGAATCAGATCGACAAGTGAGAAACCCAGCGGACCGATTCTCTTGCGCAGCTTGTTCGTTCTCTCGTTGAGAGCACGCCGCCGTTCCAGTTCCTCCGCGGTTGGCGGCCGGGACGGAGGGATAATGATCTTCGGCAGATGTTCCAGCATGGCTTTGGCAGGCTTGGCTTCCTTTTTGCGCTCTATGAGATTCCTCCTCCCCCTCCAATATACAGCGTCCGACCGGGTTTTCCCACATGCTTCGAACTTTGCGAGCAGCGCTGCCTCAAGCCCTGATTCCGGGGAGGATTTCCTGCGGGCGCAGTCCCAGGAACTCGTACACGTAGGGATCGCGGATGGCGAGATTCGGCTCGGACTGCTCCGCGCCAACCTGGGCCAGCTTCGCCAGTGCCATTTTGTCGCTGGACAGTCTGGAGCGCTCGACGTAGAGACCTGCTATCTGGCACTCGACCTTGTAGGAGGAGCGCCTGAGGGGATCGTCCATTTCGAGCAGCAGCCGGATGTGGCTGTATGCTCATCTCTACACAAGAGCCTGCGAGGGGCGTAGCTCGTCTCCTCGCCTAATCTTACACCCTCTCGTCCCCTTGACAGCATCGGTCCACCCATGCTACGATCTTGCTGTCAACCGTATATGCGATCTTTCCTCTGGTTCCGAGAGACACGCCGCACGGCGCCGGGATTGGGCGTCGAATTTCGGACGTGAGCGGGGCCTTCGCTGAGCGCAATACGCTCAAAGACGTTCGGGGAAGCGCTGATCCCAGGCCTGCAATGTGGCCACCTCGGCCTGGGGGAGCTACTGGTGAAACCGACCCGCATGATGGGGTCGGTTTTCTTTTTTGTGCGCTGATATCGTGATGTTCCGCTCGTATGGCAGGTGTAGCTTGTCGTAAGCGGCCAGGCGGAGCCGGTAGGGGGACTTTGGGACCAAGCGTGGTAACAAAATGCCTGCCTGAATTGATCCGCCGAACATGTGAGAGCACTGGAGGGTAGCCATGAAGAGTCCTCGATCGATTGTCGCGGTGGCTATGGCGCTGGGCTTGCTCGCCGCACTTCTCGTCGGCGTAATGCCTGGCGGGGCGGCTTTCCCAGGCACGAACGGCAAGATTGCCTTCGATTCGACTCGTGACGCCAAGTATGAGATCTACACGATGAACGTCGACGGCAGTGGGCTGACCAGATTGACAAACAACACAGACAGAGAATGGCTTCCAGATTGGTCGCCCGACGGCCGGAAGATCGCCTTTCATTCAAACCGTGACGGCAACTGGAATATCTACGTAATCAACGCCGATGGCACCGAGCTAACCAGGCTGACAACCGACGCCGCGGGAGACTATAATGCAGCATGGTCGCCCGATGGGCAGAAGATTGCCTTTCTCTCCACGCGTGACGGCAATGGTGAGATCTACGTTATGAACGCGGACGGGACCGCACAAACGAGGCTGACCAATAACAATGCTTCGGACAATCTTCCCTCCTGGTCGCCTGATGGTCAGAAAATCGTCTTCAATTCGAACCGTGACAGCAATACCTACATCTATCAGATCTATGTCATGAATGCCGACGGCAGTGCGCAGACCAGGCTGACCAACAACAGTGTATCGGACAGTTGGCCCGCCTGGTCGCCCGATGGCAAGAAGATCGCTTTTGAGTCAGACCGCGACGGCAACAGCGAGATCTACGTAATGAATGCCGACGGCAGCGGCCAAACCAGGCTGACCAACAACAGCGCCATGGACTACAGCGCGGCCTGGTCGCCCGATAGCCAGAAGATCGCCTTCACCTCAACGCGTGACGGCAGCTGGGACATCTACGTCATGAACGCCGACGGCAGTGCGCAGACCAGGCTGACCACCAGCGGCGCGGGCTACCCGGATTGGTCACCCGACGGCCAGAAGATCGTGTTTGACACGGATCGCGACGACGCGAGTGACATTTACGTAATGAATCCCGACGGCGGTAGCCTGACCAGGTTGACTGCCGATAGTGCGCGGAACATATGGCCGGTCTGGTCTCCCGATGGCCGGAAGATCGCATTCTCCTCGACTCGTGATGGCAACCAGGAGATCTACGTGATGAACGCCGACGGGAGTGCCCAGACCAGGCTGACCAACAACGACGCCTCTGACGGGGGACCATCCTGGTCGCCCGATGGCCAGAAGATCGTCTTTAACTCGTACCGCGACGGCAACGCTGAGATCTACATGATGAACGCTGATGGCAGCGCCCAGACCAGGTTGACCAACAACAGCTCATCGGATGTTACCCCGGCTTGGTCGCCTGACGGTAGGAAGATCGCCTTCATGTCATCACTTGATGGCCGCTTCTATGATATCTATGTCATGAATGCCGACGGTAGCATGCAGACCAGGCTGACAAACAATAGCGGCGCGACGAACCAGAATCCGAGTTGGTCGCCCGACGGCAGTAGGATCGCCTTCATGTCAACGCGTGACGGCAGCCGCCCTGGTATCTACGTGATGAACGCTGACGGCAGCGGACCGACCAGATTGAGCAGCAGCAGCGCCTACGACTTCGTCCCGCGCTGGTCGCCGGATGGACAGAAGATCGTGTTTGCTTCAAGTCGCGACGGCAACTACGAGATCTACGTAATGAACGCGGATGGGAGCGGACAAACCAGGCTTACCAACTACAGCGGTGACGACCTGAGACCCGACTGGCAACCGATTCCCATCCCAACCTCCACGCCTACCGTTACTCGAACTCCCACTCCAATACCAACCGTCACACCGACCAGAACGCCGACAGTCGTGCCTACGGCGACGCGTACGCCGACGCCAACGCCGGCACCCGCCGTGGCCATCCGAAACGTACACGCCTCGCCCAATCCCTTCAACCCGCAGCGGTCCGGGACAAACCTGAGCTTCGATCTCACCGCTCCTTGCGGCAACACCCTGGCCGCCATCTTCGACATGAACGGCGGCGGCGTCCTGAAGTACTGGACTCTGGGCGCACGATCGGCAGGCACTCAGAACATTTTGTGGGATGGCAGGAACTCGGGGGGCGCTGTCCTGGGTGAGGGCATGTATGCCTTCTTTGCCGTCTGCCTGGATGGGGGAGGCAACGCCATAGCGGTTGGCTCCGACCTGGTCAATATCAGCCCGATCATCACCAACATGACGGTCAATCCGAAGCCGTACTATCCGCAGTCCGGGAACGCCAGCCTGGGCTTCAACCTGTCCGTGGGGAGTTGGGCGTTCGCCACCGCGGTGATCCTCAACGCGCAGGGGGCGCAGATCAAGGTGTTCCCCTGGGCGGTCAGTCCGTCCGGGGCGGTGAGCTACACCTGGGACGGCAAGGACGGCGGAGGGAACGTGGTGCCGAACGGGCGCTACACCTATATAGTTGCGGCGGTGGACCCGAGCAGTATGAGCCAGATGCACGTAGGGGCCGTGCTGTTCGACGCGGGCTCGCCGCTAAGCGCGGGGGCCGCGCAGGAAGAGCCGTGGGCTCGGGAGGCGATGGGGCAGCTACGCAGGATGAGCGGTGGTGCGCCGTAGGCTGCGACCTCGTTGCCGTTGGTGGATCGGCATTGCGAGTGGCCGCCGTCTGAACCGCAGATTACACAGATTATCGGATTTCGCAGATTGGGATTCGACGGAGTCCGTGCCCCATCAGCGGAATCCTTGAATCAGCGTACTCTGTGGTTCAGACAGTCCAGAGGAGGGGCGTCCAACGGCTTCGGGATGTCGCAAACTCGGCGCTCATAGGTCGCCGCAACCACATGATGCAGGCTGTCTGTATGCCATCAACGTGTTTGAGACCATGCTCGGCTGAGCCGTATTGGTCGCTTCTGATAGGTCGTGACGAGGACCACGGCCCGAGATCGACGTGAGGTGCGTAACATGATGTCCAGGCGACTGCACAGCTTCTTAGCGCTGCCATTCCTGCTCGCGATCGTATTCTCATTGTTGCCCGGCGCGATCTGGACGCAGGCCGCTCCGCAGAAGGTGCCCACGTACGACCGGCAGAAGATCGGCACCGCCCTGAAGAGCTCTCCCCTCATTTTCATCGAGAACGTGGGACAGCTCGACCCTGCCGCCCGCTTTCAAGTGCGTGGCGGCAACGCCACGATGTTCTTGAGCGAGGATGCTATCTGGCTCAGCCTTGTCGAGCCACGCAAGACGGACGGGGCTGCTGCCCGAGTTCCCGGTCAGATGAACAGACCGGATGGACCGGAAGGCGACAGTCCGCGTCGCGGGGTCAACGTCCGGTTGAGCTACACGGGCGCCAACCCGCACCCTGTCATAGAACCCTTCGATCGCCTGGATACCCACGTCTCGTACTTTATCGGCTCCGATTCGAGCAAATGGCACCCGGACGTGCCCGTGTGGGGCGGAGTACGCTACCGGGAGCTCTATCCGGGGATCGACCTGGAGGTGACCAGCGAGGGTGGACAACTGATGCAGCGCATGGTGGCCCGTGCTGGAGCCGATCCAAGCACGGTACGCCTGCACGTGGAGGGGGCGGATGATCTGACCGTCGATGCCACCCGCCTGGCGGTGACCACGTCCGTGGGCACGTTCACCCTGCCGCTACTGAAGCTGGAGACGGCCCCAGCTGTCCTATCTCAGGCGCCGACAGTGGCTCGGCGCGCCTCCTTCAGCGAAGTCGTCAGGCCGTTCGTGGCGGCGGCAGCGGGATCGTCTATCCAGGTGACCGCCGACATGTCGCCCACGAGCGGTTCCGGGCTCCTCTACGCAACCTTCCTGGGCGGTGGCATGTGGGATTACGGGGACGGGATCGCGGTGGACGGGAGCGGCAACGCCTACGTCACGGGGGCAACCTGGTCCTCAGACTTCCCCGCGACGGCGGGCGCCTACGATGCCAGCTACAATAGCTACGATGACGCCTTTGTGGCCAAGCTGAACACGGCAAGCAGCGGGCTCGTCTACGCCACCTTCCTAGGCGGTGGCTATTCCGACTACGGGCACGGGATCGCGGTGGACGGGAGCGGCAACGCCTACGTCGCGGGACACACCCAGTCCTCAGACTTCCCCAGGACGGCGGGCGCCTACGATACCAGCTACAATGGCTATAGCTATCCTGACGCCTTTGTGGTCAAGCTCAACGCGGGAGGCAGCGGGCTCCTCTACGCTACCTTCCTGGGCGGTGGCAGTGACGATCGGGTCCACGGCATCGCGGTGGACGGGAGCGGCAATACCTATGTGACCGGATGGACCGGCTCCTCAGACTTCCCCGCGACGGCGGGCGCCTACGATACCAGCTTCAGTGGCCCTTATGACGCCTTTGTGGTCAAGCTCAACGCGGGAGGCAGCGGGCTCCTCTACGCTACCTTTCTGGGCGGTGGCAGCGCGGATGGCGGGAACGGGATCGCGATGGACGGGAGCGGCAACGCCTACGTCACGGGATTAACCTGGTCCTCAGACTTCCCCGCGACGGCGGGCGCCTACGATACCAGCTACGATGGCTACGATGACGCCTTTGTGGCCAAGCTGAACACGGCAGGCAGCGGGCTCGTCTACGCCACCTTCCTGGGCGGTAGCGGTGAGGATCGCGGGCACGGGATCGCGGTGGACGGGAACGGTAACGCCTACGTCACGGGATACACCTACTCCTCGAACTTCCCCACGACAGCGGGCGCCTACGATACCAGCTTCAATGGCGGCATTGATGACGCCTTTGTGGTCAAGCTCAACGCGGGAGGCAGCGGGCTCCTCTACGCTACCTTCCTGGGCGGTGACGGTGGAGAATCCGGGAATGGGATCGCGGTGGACGGCGGCGGCAACGCCCACGTCACGGGAGAAACGTGGTCCTCAAACTTCCCCACGACGGCGGGCGCCTACGATACCAGCTTCGATGGCGGCTATGATGCCTTTGTGGTCAAGCTCAACGCCGGAGGCAGCGGGCTGCTCTACGCCACCTTCCTGGGCGGTACCAGTCGGGATCGCGGGTACGGTATCGCGGTGGACGGGAGCGGCAACGCTTACCTCACGGGAAGTACCGAGTCCTCGGACTTCCCCACGACGGCGGGCGCATACGATACCAGCTACAACGGTAATTGGGACGCCTTTGTGATCAAGCTAGCAATCACACCAACGCCGACCAGTCTTCCCGACCTGATGATCGAATCGATCGGCGATCCACCAACATCGGCGGCTGTCGGCGGCAGCTTCACCGTCGAGGATTGGACCAGGAACTACGGGACCGCCCCAGCAGGAGCCACGGCCACCCGCTACTACCTCTCCCTCGACCAGGAATGGGGGACTGATGACATCCTGCTGACGGGGAGCAGATCGGTGCCTGCTCTGGGAGCGGCGGAATCATCATCGGGCACTGCGACAGTTACGGTGTCAACAGGTACGCCTTCCGGTACCTACCATCTGATCGCCTGCGCCGACGACCTGAAGGTCGTTGCCGAGAGCAACGAGACCAACAACTGCCGGTCCTCAGCGGGATCGATGGCGGTGGCTGATTCCACGCCGACAGCGACTGTTACCATGACGCCGACGCCTACTCTGACCAGCACACCGACGTCCACCGCGACCGCGACCGGCACGTCGACGCCTACCGCCACGATAACCCCCAACCGCACGCCGACGCCGACGTGGCCCGGCTATGCCACACCTACGCCTACTTGGTGGGGCTATACCACGACGACACCAACCCCGGTTCTGACAAACGATGACTTCAGCAACGCGGTCGTGATTTCCTCGCTTCCGTACTATGGTCAGCAGCGCATCGATGGAGCGACGACCGCTGCGGATGATCCGGCTTTGAGTTGCAGTTGGGGACAGAAGTACGCCTCGGTCTGGTACAGCCTGACTGCCGCGAGCAACACCACGCTGACCTTCTCCACTACGGGCAGTGACTATGACACGGTACTGGCCGTGTGGCAAGGGTCTCGCAGCAATCTCACCTCGGTCGGCTGCAATGATGACTACATTGGTTTCACCTCTCAAGTCAACGCCAGCTTGAGCGCGGGCACGACCTACTACGTCGAGGTGGCTTCCTACTATGCACTGTCGGCCGGCAATCTCACTCTCAGTGTTGCCACCACGCCAACCAGCACGCCAACCAACACCCCCACGCCAACGGCCACCAGCGCATGGACCTCTACGCCAACGCCAATGGGCACGCCGGTGGCGACCAGTACGCCGACTAGCACGCCGACGGCCGTTGCGGCCCCGTCCAACTTTCTCACAAAGTGGGGCTCCTATGGTCGAAACGGGGGAGGCAGGATCGTGGTCGACTCCGCGGGCAACGTCTACGTCGCTGATACCAACAACAACCGTATCCAGAAGTTCAACAGCACGGGGAGCTTCCTCACCGTCTGGGGCTCTCCTGGCAATGAAAACGGACAGTTCTACGATCCGAGCGGGATCGCCGTCGATTCCGCGGGCAACGTCTACGTCGCGGACTTCTATAACAGCCGCGTCCAGAAGTTCACGAGCACGGGGAGCTTCCTCACCGCCTGGGGTTCCTTTGGCAGCGATAATGGACAGTTCGCGTACCCAGAGGGGATCGCGGTCGACTCTGCGGGCAACGTGTATGTTGCGGATAGCAATAACTACCGTATTCAGAAGTTCACGAGCACGGGGAGCTTCCTCGCGGCCTGGGGCTCTCCAGGCAGCGACAACGGGCAGTTCGCGTACCCGGAGGGTATCGCAGTCGATTCTGCGGGGAACGTCTACGTCGCCGACCGCTATGACAGCCGTATCCAGAAGTTCACGAGCACAGGGAGCTTCCTTGCGGTCTGGGGTTCTGAGGGCAATGGCAAGGGGCAGTTCTCGGGCCCGGGGCAAATCGCGGTGGACGCGGTGGGCAACGTTTACATTGCGGACACCTGGAACAGTCGCATTCAGAAGTTCACGAGCACGGGGAGCTTCCTTGACACCTGGGGCTCCTGGGGAAGCGGCAACGGGCAGTTCGCGTACCCGCAGGGGATCACGGTGGACGCCACAGGCAACGTCTACGTAACCGATTACCATACCAACCGCGTCCAGAAGTTCACGAGCATGGGGAGCTTCCTGACCGCATGGGACTCCTTGGGCAGCGGCAACGGACAATTCTATTCCCCGCAGGGCATCGTGGTGGACGCCACGGGCAACGTGTACGTTGCGGACAGTGGTAACAATCGCATTCAGAAGTTCACGAGCACAGGGAGCTTCCTTGCCGCCTTGGGCTCCTGGGGCAGCAACAACGGGCAATTCGATTCCCCGCAGGGCATCGCGGCAGACGCGGCGGGCAGCGTCTACGTTGCGGACACCCACAACAACCGCATTCAGAAGTTCACGAGCATGGGAGGTTTCCTCACCTCCTGGGGTTCCTATGGAAGCGGCGACGCACAGTTCGCGTCCCTGAAGGGCATCGCGGTCGACCCAGCGGGCGACGTATATGTCGCGGATAGCAATAACTACCGTATCCAGAAGTTCACTAGCACGGGAAGCTTTCTCACCGCCTGGGGTTCTCAGGGCAACGGTAACGGGCAGTTCCAGTACCCACATGCTATTGCGGTAGACTCTGCGAGCAACGTGTATGTCTTGGACAGCAACCGTGTCCAAAAGTTCACGAGCACAGGGAGCTTCCTCACCGCCTGGGGCTCATTTGGCAACGGCGACGGGCAGTTCTCGGGCCCGGTGGGCATCGCGGTGGACACCGCTGGCAACGTCTACGTCGCGGACGCCGGGTGGTCAGTTCATAGCACCGACGGCAACAATCGCATCCAGAAGTTCACGAGCACCGGTAGCTTCATCACCGCCTGGGGTTCCGTGGGCATCTACGACGGGCAGTTCTACGCTCCGAGCGGGATCGCGGTCGATGCCGTGGGCAACATCTACGTCGTGGACAGTTGGAACAACCGCGTCCAGGTATTCGCCCCCCCTGTCGCACAATCGCCGACACCGACGCCAACCTCGACCCCAACCGGCGCCTCAACGGTGACGCCGACGTCGACCCCGACATCCTCGCCTACGGCGACTAGGACCGTCACGGTGACTTCGACGGCCACATCCACACCGACCACTTCCAACACGCCGACGGCGACTCGCACACCAACAATCACACCGACGCCAACCGGCACACCGACCAGAACGCCGACATTCACTCCGACAGCGACACGTACGCCAACGCCATCACCAGCCGTCGCCATTCGCAACGTACACGCCTCGCCCAACCCCTTCAACCCGGCGCGGTCCGGGACGACCCTGAGCTTCGATCTCATCGCCCCCTGTGGCAATACCCTGGCCGCCATCTTCGACATGAATGGTGCCGGCGTCCTGAAGTACTGGGCTCTGGGCGCACGCGCGGCGGGCACCCAGAACATCGTGTGGGATGGCAAGAACACGGGTGGCACCATCCTGGGTGAGGGAATGTATGCCTTGTTCGCAGTCTGCATGGACGCGGGAGGCAATGCTATCGCCGTCGGCTCCGATCTGGTCAACATCAGCCCGATTATCTCCAACATGACGGTCAATCCGAAGCCGTATTATCCGCAGTCTGGGAGTGCCACCCTGGGCTTCAACCTGTCCGTGGGGAGCTGGGCGCTCACCACCGCGATCATCCTCAACGCGCAGGGGGCTCAGGTCAAGGTGTTCCCCTGGGCGGTCAGTCCGTCCGGGGCGGTGAGCTACAACTGGGACGGCAAGGACGGCGCAGGGAACGTGGTGCCGAACGGGCGCTACACCTATATAGTGGCGGCGGTGGACCCGAGCAGCATGAGCCAGATGCACGTCGGCGCCGTGCTGTTCGACGTGGGCACGCCGGTCGGCGCCGGGGCCGCGCAGGAAGAGCCGTGGGCTCGGGAGGCGATTGGACAGCTGCGCAGGATGGGCGGTGGTGCGCCGTAGGCTGCGATCGTTTTCCGGCGGCGGGCGCCGTCTGACTCATCGGTTGTAAACGCTTGCCGTCAGTGGCTCGGCATTGCGAGTGGCCGATGTCTGAACCGCTGTTAACACAGATCAGGGGATTCCGCAGATGGGGATAGCGACAGAGCGGACACTCCATCAGCGGAATCCCTATGGCTGCGTAACGCACGGGTACCCCATGAGTTGAAGTAGACCTCCTCAGTTTCTCCCGATTGTCAAAGACCCCTGTTCAAGACCACATCGAAGGCGGCTGGTCACACCTCGGCCATTGTCAACCCATTGGGCACAACTTGCGCCCAACCAATTGTTGCTTCGATTGCTCAAGGCTATTCTTTCTATTGTCAGCCAAGGAGATTTCTCCACAGTCCGAGGCCCGCGACTGAGATCGCGCAGACCAAGGTATTCAGTTGGAAACCCAGGGCGGTCAACCTCGCTCGGCGGCTGACGAATGAAGACCGGGAAGGGAAAGTGTGGGCGTGAGCAATCTGCTCTCTGAAGCAATTAGAAAAGCGGGCGATGGCCGGGGTCAGGCGATGACCGAGGCGGCCATGGCCCTTCCGCTCTTCGTGCTGGTGCTCTTCGTGACTCTGAGCGTCGGTCTGACAGCTCTGGGCAACCTAGTCGCTTACGCGGCCTCGTCGTCGAGCGCGTGGGAGGGGAGCGCCGTTTACCGGGATGCGCTGCCGGCGCATGCCGCGGCCGTGGTCGGCCTGGCCGACAAGTCGTCGTCACAGCGACTGACCGAGGCCAGGTGGGAAGACGGGGGCTGGGTCTCGGGAGGCAATGCTCCGATGGAGCAGCAGGCTCTCGCCGCGGCTAGAGGTTGGCTGTCACTGGTAGGCGGGCTGGCCTTGCGTCCCAGCGTCACGGTGCGCACCTGGCGCACGGTGGAGATTCCCGATGGAGATCTGCGGCGTGGCTACGCGCGCTACTTGCTGGAGAGCAGGGTCGCGTTCGACCTCCCTGGCGTCATCTTGCCCGGACTACCGCGAAGGATCTCCCAGGCCACGGTCAGCAGAGTGAAGGAGGTGGGACCGTATGGGTCCTTCTAGGACCGTGAGGCTATGGCATCCACGGGTGGAGCCTCTAGCCTCACGGCGGGGACAGGCGCTCGTGGAGACGGCCCTCGCGATCAGCGCCCTGCTGTTGGTCCTTCTGACCGGGCTCGACGTGTACCTCTACGCCTGGGACGTTTGGCGCGTCCAGGAGGTGGCACGAGAGGCCGTGGCCGCCACCATCGACGCTCCCTCCGAGGCCACGACACGCGCGTGGCTGGAAGAACGGGTCGCGGACGAGGTGGCGGCGAAAGCTCTGCGCACGAGCCTGGACGGAGTGGAGTTCACCCTTCCCGACGGAGGCGGCTACGCCCCGGGCAGCAAGGTGTTGGTGACGATCCGCGCCACACATCGCTTTCAGTTCGGCATGCATCTCATCGCAGCCAAGGCGCCGATAGCGGCTCAAGCGGCGGGTCTGGTGAGGAGGAACCGGAATTGGCAGTAGCCGCCTTTCGATCCTCTGCCAGGGATCAGCGGGGACAGATGCTCCCCCTGTACGCGATGCTCCTGCCCGTGGTCGTGCTGGTGGTGGCAATCCTCGTGGACCTGGGATTCATCCTGATGTACCGCCTGGAGCTCCAGCAGATAGCGGCGGGGGCGGCGGCCGCAGGTGCGGAGTACTACGACGAGGGCAGATACCGCGCGTCGCTGGAGGTGACGCTGGATCAGGGGGCTGCCGGGGAAGCGGCTCGCGCCCACATGGCAGCCAACCTGGGCCGCATTCCACACGCGGGGTTTCAGGTTCGCACGGCGGAGCGAGAGGTGCTGGTGGAAGCCTGGCGCATCTTTCGTCCCTGGTGGTGGCCCGTGCGGGAGTTCACGGTAAGGGTGGCCGAGGGGGCTGCGCCGCTCGGCACGCGCTAGACGGGTGGGGAAAAAGGGGGAAAGGCGAAAGGGCGAAAAGGGTCTTGCCGTTTGGGTCCAATCCCCGTTCGACGGAGGTCGGGAATGACGCAGCGTATGGCGATCGTGCTTCTGTCAGTGGCCTGCCTTGGCATGGGGGGCTACCTGCTGCTGACGTCGCTTCTTTTGGGACGGGAAGACGCACTTAACTGGGAGACAGCCACGCGGATGTACGTCGAAGAGTACCAGCGCTGGCTATCGGAAAGCCCGAACTCGGGTTGGGCCAGGGTCGAGACTCTGGCGCGTGGTTCTGAGCTAGGGCGCATCGAGAAGCTCCGAAGCGGGTTGCAGGATCGAAGCGGCTGGCGCTATGCCGGGGGCGAATACCGTCTTCTCCTGCAAGCGGGAGGCAAGGCGCTGGTGGATGCCAACTATCGATTCGAGGACGGCGGCAGAGGCAAAGAGGTTCACGAAGCCTACGTGCTCGAGAAGACGCTTGAAGGACCGAAAGTCATCGCGGTCCTCGGAGGGAGCTTACAGTGAGAGGAGATGTCGGAGATACCCTCTACTACACCTGGCAAAGGGATTGGCGACCGAAGGCGAGCCGGCCACAGGTGGTACTGAGCGTGAGTCTAGCCGCGCTGGCCATGGGAGCCGTTGCTCTCCATTGGCTCCTGGTCCTCTCGCCAATGCGAAGTGCCGATTTGGCCAAGCTGAATCTTCCGTACGAGCCATGGTACCTGGCAGAGAAGCCTCCGGCAGTGGCGAGAGAGGTTGGGGAAGAAGAGGCGCCGAAAACGACCGGCGGGGTCGGGCGAGGAACGCCTGAAGCTCTACCAAAGAAGCCTCTGGTATCTCGTCCCAACCTGGTGCCCCAGTCTGGCGCATGGGACACGAGCAGACTGGGACAGGTCCTGCTGTCCTACCTCGATCGTGAGAGGCAAACCTTGGGCGAGGTGCCCTACGCGCCGAGCCCCGAGGCAAACAGAACGGCCCAGGAACTGGCCGAGCGCTATGCAGCAGGCGGTGCGCAAGCGATTCAGGATCTATTCGAGGAGTCGCTTCTCGCTCACGGCTGGCTCTGGGAAGTATGGCGCGGCTGTGAGTCGCCCATCTACCTGAGCTTTCCTGACAGCCAGATCGAGAAGATGGGCTGTGCCCCCAAGGTTCTGCCAGCGGGAAGGGAGTTGGGCATCGGGGTAGCGCCATGGACCGCATCTAGCGGTGAACCGGTGCCCGTGTTCGCCCTCGTTTGGCGCGGTGAAAATCAGGAAGGTGAAGCGAGATGACCGAAAGATTCAGATTCGCATGTCGACGGTGTCGAAGCATTTGGACCGGCGTGACACTGGTGCTGGCGCTTCTCGGCACGTACGTTCCGGCGTATGCCGATCCCATCGACACGATCGCTTCCAAAGCATCCTCGGTCGCCGGAATCATCAGCATCGTCGTCGGCCTGCTGATCCTACTCTGGATAGGCATCCAGATCGAGGCGGGGGCGGCCATGCGCAGCCCCATGGTCGTCGCGGGCTCGGTGAGCGGCATCTTTGCTCTGGCGGCAGGCGTAGCCATCGTTTTCTTTGCGGTCGACATCTTCAACGTCCTGGTCGGCACACTGAACGAAGCAGGGCGGTCCAGCACTCTGGAGCGCTTCAGGTAATGGGAGGGCGCAGCGTGAGCGCAAACACCGTCGTAGGTCGCACAGCAGATAGTCGCGCAAAGGGGCTTCTGTTGGTCATTGCCATGATCGCTGCTGCCCTGCTTCTCTTTGCCATGGCTGGAACAGCACAGGCCGACGATCCGGTCCCCTCGTCGACACCGGATCCGGTCGCTGCGCCCTTGCCCGCTCCGACCGTTATCCAGGAGCATCGGACTTACAACGTCTTCAACTTTCCGGTGATTGGCGATGTGCTGGACGCCGTGCTGAAGGGCCTGAGCGATTCCCTGAGGAAAGGGGTTCAGCCCACCTTTGGAACGTTGAGTCTGATCCTGAAGACACCTACTCTGGCCTCCGATGGCCAAAGCGGTGGCGACCAGCTCAACTTCTACGCCATCGTCGAGCCATTGTGGCGACTTGCGACGCTCCCCATGGCCGGCCTGCTGGGATTCGTGCTTCTTCTCTACAGTGGCGTGGCTATGCAGGTCTCGGCCGCCAGCCGTAGCGCCCGCGGTGTGGGGGCAAACATGGAGGGTCTTGTCGCTACTCTCGGCGGTATCGTTCTCGCCGCCTTCTCCCTGCAAGCCTTCCATCTGGCCAATGAAGCCGGTAACGTGCTGGTCGACATGATCATGCAGGCTCCAGGTCCGGGTCAGGGCACGGACCTGAGTCTGATGGCCGCAAGCGTCCTCTCGGGAGCGGGTATCGCCGGGCCTCTTGGCACGATCATCACCGGTGTCATTCTCCTCATCCCGACGCTCCTTCTGGTGATGATGGCTGTCGCCCGCTGGGCTCTCTTCTTCGTGGTCGCGGTCCTCTCGCCTCTGGCGGCCGTCGCACTGGGCTCTGCACCAACCAAGCGCCTTGCGTCCTTGTGGGTCCAGATGTTCCTTTTCGTCATGCTTCTGGGTCCCGTCAATGCCATCCTGCTTCGCTCCATCCAGGCGCTCTACGGTGTAGCCCTGGGTTCTCTAGGCCATCTCGAAGACGTTCCCCGAGCGGTCGCCAGCGGAGCGGTGATGTTCGGACTGCTCTCCATGGCCGGCGCATTGAACTACGCTGCCATTCAGAAGGCCTTCGGTGTTGCCCTTGGCTGGGTTTCGACAGGGGTTTCGGTAGCCGTGGGAGCGGTCGCATTCGCGGGAGCAGCCGCCGGCGGTGTCGCGGCCGGGGGCGGACTAGCCGCTCTGGGCACGTCTTTGGGTAGCCTGGGTGGCAAGGCTATGGGCGTCAGGGATACCGCTAGCGGAGATGCCTTAGCATCGGCGGCGATCCGCCCCAGTCCCGGCAACGCGGGCCCTTGGGGAACAGGTTTGCACACGCCTGGACTGACGGCGGAGATAGGTTCCTTGGACCTGGGGAAAGGACAGCACGCCGAAGAGTCGTCTGATGGTGCCGGCGAAACACCCGAGGACTGGCGCCGTCAGTACCGCTCCCGCCGCAGAGAAGGATTCGACTGGAACCGGGCGGCAACTGTGGGCGGCTCACTGGCCGCTTTGGCTCCGGGTTTCCCCGGCCGTATGGGCATGGCGGCGCGCCTTCTGGGAATGTCCGGGATGGTCGAGGAGCGCTTCAATCGTGGGGTAGCAGAGCGAGATCTTGCCAGAGAGGAGGCACGGGAGAGGTCGACCTTGGCCGACTTGCAGCAGCAGCGAAGCCTTATCTTCGGTCGCCCATCCGGACCAGAACAAGTCGAGAGGGCCAACGCCATCGACCGTGCCGTGGCCACCGTCGCACGAAGAACCGCGGACCACGAAGGGCTGCGCGGGGGGCTGGCCAATTTGGGTCGCTCGGCTCTGAGCCAGTCCGCGATCGGCGACCCCTACGGCGGCGTCGCCGGCCTGGGAGGAGAATCAGGGGGAAACGAGCGGTCTCGCATCGAGCGTACGACAGGCCTCTACCTGGAATCGGAGCTTATGAGTCGAGGGAGTTTGCGCGGAGAGCCCGTCTATGCCATGGGCGAGGAAGGAACGGACCGGATGAATTCTCTGGTCGCGGATGGCCTCGGCCGTTCTCTGGGACTAGGTAATGGCGTCGATTGGCAAAGCGCCGGCTCGACCGATGGCGCGCAGTTGCGCGCGCAAACGGTGGCATTGGTTGAGCGCTTGCGAGCTGTGGGTCAGCTGCCACAGGGACGCGCCTACGCCGAGGAGCTGGGGCGAGATCCGCATCTGGCGGGAAGCACGAAAGCCCTCTCTTTGCTGGAATCCTACGTGACACAGTTGGAGCAAAGTCGCGCGACGACAGATCAGCCGGGCAAGATATCGTAGAAAGGAGCGCACCCTATGCAGCAGTGGATACCCAGAGGCCACACTCTCGAGCCGAAGATATGGGGCGAGGTCGGACTTCGACAAGCTCTCTACATCGGCCTAGGGGTTCTGTGCGGAATCCTGTTCCTCTTCGCTCTGTCTCCCTTTGGGCTGGTGGTGCGCGTCGGCGGGCTGATACTACCGCCCTGCTTGGGCGCTGTCGTCGGCTTTCTGCGCATCAAGGGTCTCATGCCGGAGCGCTACCTCTTCCATCGACTCCGCTTTCGCCTGCGACGGGCTGGCACGCTCGGCGTCTGGGAGACGGCTGTATCGATGGGGCTAAAGAGAGATATCTGGCTGAGGAGCGCTCCTGCCACAGAGGAGCGTGTTACGCCTGAGCCAGCTCCCGCCAGGCCGATCCCGAAACCAGTCAGCCACCGGCCCAGCGCGTCCGCGCCCGTCGCCTACGTGGTCGAGGCAGGAGCATTCGGATTCCTATTCACACTGGTGGCCTGGGCGGTCGCCAGCGGAATGCTTTCGTACGCCGCACGAGGCGTGCTCCCGTAGGAGGCAAGAGCGTGAAGACGAGTGGCAAGGACGACAGACCAAAACTCTGGTCCACACGCAATCCCTCCTGGCTTCCCGTCGAGAGAACGATGGGAGATATGGTGGTGCTGGGCGACGGCGCCATGGTCGCCGCTTTGGAGGTGTTTCCCGTGGACACCGCCCTCATGTCTCAAGAGGAAGTCCAGACCTATATCGTCAGGTTCTGGCAGGGGCTACGTACCCTCCATTTCCCCGTGAGCATGTATGTGGGAACGCGCCGCCAGAACGTGGCGAGCTATCTGGAGAGAGCAACTCAGCGCCTGGATCGGCTGGCCGAGAGTCAGAGTCACCAGGACGGATTCTTTGGGATGCTCCTGGAAGAGCAGTGCCGTCTGCTGGAAGTCTTGCTGACCGAGCACCTGCGCTCCCGCTACACCTTGCTAGTCGTGTCCCAGAGCTCCGCCTCAGGACTCAAAGGAATGACAAGATCCCTGATCAAACCCGGAGACGCGAAACCGCTGGGTTTGAAAACCACGCAAGATGTGGCGCGGGGAGAGCTCGAGCTCAAGCTAAAGAAGATCGACGACCTTCTCCGCCACATCGGCCTCAAATACACGCGCTGCAGTGGAAAAGGGCTCGCGCTCGAGCTCCTGCGGCTATCGAGACCGGATTTCGCGACCGACGACCACACGACACTGGAGGCGCATCTCGAGCCGCAAGTCGTGGTGCGAGGGGACCTGAAAGGAGATGGAATTGAAAGCGGTTTCCCGCCTCAAAGATAGATTCTCGAAAAGGGCTGATAATCAGACGCTAGAGGAAAACACCTTCTCGCGAGGCACGCTCTCGCTGCGGGATCTGGTAGCGCCCCATAGATTCCAGCAGACCCTCACCACGTACAGCCTCGGAGACGGCCATGTCGCCAGGGTGTGGCGAGTGTACGATTACTTATCGCCCTGCTCTCGGCCGCGCATCGAGGAGCTCTACGCTCTGCCCTTCGAGCTCCGCTTTCTCCTCCACGCCGAGCGCATCGACGATTTCGTGGCCCGGCAGAGCCTCGAGCACCAGCGGGCCATGCTGGGTGGGCAACAGCAGTTCTCTGCCTCGCGCGGGCAGCTCCAGAGCTACGTGTCGCAGGCCACCCTGGAGAGCGTCGATACGGCCCTTCGAGAGTTGGATGGGCCGAGACGGGATTCGCTCTTCTACTTCAGCCTGCTCGTGCAGCTCAACTGCCGCACCGGCGAAGAGCTGGAGCGACAATCGAAAGAACTGGAGCTCGCCTTCAAGAACGTGGGCTTCATGGCCGCCACCTGCGACGGACTCATGGAAGAGGCCTACCGCAGCATGCTGCCATTGGGACGCCCGGAGGTGCGGACTGATCGCCTGATGAACGCCAGCGGCGTCACCCTCTTCTTCCCGTTCTACCACGCCGAATACGTGGACCCCGACGGCTTTTACTTCGGCGTGCATCGCCAGTCGGCCACCCTGGTCGTGCAGAACATCTTCAAGGGCAACGGCAACACGGTCCTCGTGGGTCGGCCGGGATCGGGGAAGAGCGCCCTCTTCAAGACCGTTGCCCTTCAAGCCGCCTGCTATGGCATGGACGTCTACCTTCTCGACCTAGAGGACGAGTATCGGCCGCTGGTGGAGGCCCTCCATGGCACCTACATCGACATGAGCCCGCAGGGGGGCGCCCACGTGAACGCCATGCGCCTCGATCCCGAAGATCCCGATGGCTATGCCGGGCAGTATGCCGACATCCAGGCGCTTATCGAAGTCATCAACCGGCGCGGGCTGGATGCCGCGGAATCGAGCGTCCTCAATACGTGTCTCATCGAAACCTATCGGCAGTTCGGCATCGACGTGGAGGACGATGGCACCTGGAGCGTGGAGCCCCAGCCCCGGTTGGAGCACCTGTGCGCCGTTCTCGAATCCTCGCCCACCCTGCGGGAACGGGATCTCGCCAAAGTCGGTCAGGGACTGGCCCTCGTGCTCGAGCCCTACGTGGCGGGTCCGTACCGTGACACCTTCAGCCAGGATACCAACGTGGACCTGAGAAATCGGGTGATAGGCTTCGGCTTTGCCGGTATTCGCGACGACCATTTGAAAGTGATCCGGGTCTTTCAGGCTCTGCGTCTCATTGGCGGAAGGGCCCTCTCGGGAAAGCGTCTCTCACTCATCGGAGTAGACGAGGCCTGGTGGTATTTCGGTCAGGCCGGAGCCGTGGAAGCCCTGAGCGCCTTCTCTCGTCGCTGTCGCAAGCGCGGAGCCTCCGTGTGGTTTCTGACCCACCAGCCCGAGGATTTCCTGGCCGGCCCCGATACACGCCAGATCCTGTCCAGCGCCCAAACCGTGATCCTGATGAATCTGGCCCGCGGCTCTGCCGAGGAGTTGCGCAAGGTGTGCGAGCTCTCGGACAGGGAGATCGATGACATCACCAATCTCTCGCCGGGATCCTTCGTGCTCGTCATTCGCGACGCAGAGCGCCACGTCACCCACCATATTCCGGTGGAGCTCGTCGTCGTGCCCCGCTGGTGGGAGATGCTGGACACGAGCTACCGCCGAGTGGAGGAGGCATCCAAACGGGAGAGCAGGAATGGGGAAGAAAGGCGGGCGGGATGGGCGTAGGGAAGGTGGTCGGCTGCGGTGTGATAGCGGCGGTCCTGCTGCCTCTGTCCGTGGCTCTCTTCTTGGTGGTGGGGCTGCTGGCCTTTATCCAGAGCTTCCCGAGTCCAGAGCTGGTGGCCGCGGCGACGGATCACCTGGTCGGCGGGGAAAGCTGGGCGGTGCATGGCGGGGACCAACGCGGAGGAAATAGCTTCGGATCGCTGGCGAGCTATGCGTCGGAGGTCGCCGCGGCGTCTGAGCGCTTCGGTGTCGACCCTCGCCTGGTGATGGCGGTGATGCGCCAGGAGAGCGGCGGTAACCCGTACGCAACCAGCGCAGTCGGTGCGGCCGGCCTGATGCAGCTCATGCCCGCGACGTTTGCGAGTATGGGATACGACCCTTCGCGCATCTACGAGCCTAGTCTAAACATCGAGGCGGGGACACGCTATCTGTCCTCGACACTGGCTGCGTTCGGAGGTGACGTCTACTGGGCCGTGGCCGCGTACAACGCGGGCGGAGGTCAGGCGCGCTGGCTGAAGGATACCTATGGCTACGTCCCTGCATCTTTCGCTGGTGGCGAGACCTTCCGGTTTGTGCACAGCGTCCTGACCTTTCTGGAAGGAGCATGACGACATGGCTTTCACGCATGTGTGGCTTGGCTTGAGTCTCATTATCGACGGGCCCCTGGATAGCCGGGGAAGCTCATCGACAAGCTGTGGGGCAGAGAAGTGAACGAGGCTAAGAGATATCGCCTGTTTCGCATCGTCCCACCCCGACAAAACGACACAGGGGTGGGGGCTCTGGTGCACATGATGGAGGCCATGCTTGGAGCAGAGCCCGTCTGCTTCGAGATTGTTCTCGAGGCGGGAGGCAAGCGGAGCTTCTTCCTACGACTCTCCGAGGCGGTTCCGGCTGCCAGGTGTCTGCCCTTTCTGCGGGGAGCCCACCCGCAGGTGTCCTGGGAGGAAGTGGCCCTTGATAACGAGCTGGCGCCAGAGTTGGACCCGGCGTATCCCACTCCGGGGAAGCTCGTGGCGCAGGCCGAGCTACGTCAGCGCAACAACCCCGCTTGCCCCTTGCGCGTGGAGCTGGACGACGATGGCTTTCGCGCTGCCGATCCGATCGTCTCTTTCCTTCACGCCGGAGACGAACTTGGAGAGGGTGAGAAGCTTCTCCTCCAGGTTGTCGCGCAGCGCCCCAGACGGGACCCGTCTGAGCGGTACAGAGCGATCGCGGCGGGGGAGATGGGGAAGCCGGTTCGTGAGAGCCTGCGCGCTGCCATACCAGCGCGGCTCGCGATGGGGTTAGGATCCGCCATCCTCCTTGCGCTCCTCGGAGCGTTGCTCTTCCACGCGGGGAGCTACGTCAAAGGTACGCTGGCCTTCGCCGCGGGTGCGGGACTGGCGGTGGCCTCCGTGTGGCTCTTCAGGACCAGCCGTTGGATTCTAGAGGTGGACCCTGAGCTTGTCGTCGCCAAGCTGCGCTACCCAGGTTACCGCGCTCAGGTGAGGATCACTGCCTATGGTAGCCGACCACAGGAATACCTTGATAGTGCGCTCGCGGTCTACGCCCAGTTGGGAACAGGCGCCACCAACGGTTTCATGCCGAAGTCCGCTTGCTTCGATCCGCGCCTTCCCACGCTGCAGAGGCAGACCAGACGTAGACTGCTGAGAGACGACTTCTGCTGGTTGAATAGCGCCGAGCTAGCCTTGCTCTGGCATTTCCCGCAGAAAGATGTCGAGGTCGGAGGACTCGAGCGCACCGCGTTCCCTGCTCTTCTTCCCGCGGGCGACCAGGCCCTCGATGGGGATGACGGATTCTTCGCTGGAGAGACCGATCATCCGGAGTCGCGGCGATCTATCTATCTGCCTGGACAGCTCTTGAACGAGCACATCGCCGTGCTGGGCGCCTCCGGCATGGGCAAATCGAACTTGCTGCAACTTATCGGCCGCTGGATCATGGAGTCGGGCGGGCAGCTCATTGCCATCGACCCGCACGAGGAGCTCTCCGACTACCTCGCCAGCGCCGTGCCTGAAGCACAACGCGAGAAGACCGTCTACCTCAAAGCGGCCAACCGGAATCATCCTTTCGGACTCAACCTCGTCGCCGTCGCACCGGAGCTCGCGGCCGATTACGCCGATCTCATGGTGCATCACAGCCAGGAGGCAGTGGATCGGGCCGTGGGTACAGTGCTGTCCACCATGGAGCGGGCTCAGGTGGAAGCCTGGGGGCAGAGGATGCGCAGTCTCGCGGCCAGCGGTACCAAGCTTATGGCCGAGGTCGGACGGGCCACCGGATTCGACTACACGCTTCTGGACCTGGAGACGCTGCTTGACGACCTGAACTTCGTTCGGGATCTCCTCACCGTCTACCGTCGGGTCGGCGAGGACCCCATGGTGGTGGGCTACTGGCACGGCGGCTGGATGAGAGCCACCGAGAGCCAGCGGCGGGAATGGGCCTACTCCACGGTCAACCGGATCAACCTGCTCAAGAGTGGCGTGATGGGGAACATCGTCGGGTCGCGCAAGACCACCCTCGACATCGACCGCATCCTCACGGAAGGCTGCCATCTGATCGTCAACGCCGCCACCGGCTGGGAGGAGAACACCCGCATCTTGATGGGCATGCTGCTCGACATGATCAACCTATCCATGCGCCGCCAACCCCGCTCGTCCCGGCCGCGCGTCTACGTCATGCTGGACGAGTTTCAGTTGATCAGCGCGGCGAACCTGCAGGGGTTGGTGAACGAGCTACGCAAATGGGGCGTGCGCTTTGTCGTCGGCACCCAGGGTCTTAGCAGTCTCCCAGACCCCTCGGTCGCCAAAGTGGTCCTGAACAACGTCCAGCAGGTCTTCGCCTTCAGCGCAGGTCCCGAGGAACAGGAGCTGGCCGCGGGCCTCCTTGGCGAGGCGGTCGAGCCGGAAGCTATCGGCTGTCTGAGTAGCTTCCACTGCTATGCCCGGCTGCGGCTTAACGGTCGCGTACAGCCCGTCTTTTCCTTCGCGGTGGCCGAGGCGCCACGGGTCAATCGGACCGTTGCGGAGGAGATTCTAGCGCGCTCACAACGGCGCTGGTGTCGCCCGCTAGAGGAAGTGGCCGCGGAGAGGCGGATCATCGCCGAGAAGTACACCCTGGCCCGTTACGACAGGGCCGCCAGTCTAAGCGTCCCGTCACGGGAAGAGACGTCTCTCTCCGCCGCTGCGTGGCTGCCTCAAGAGCGAGACCCCGCGCCACGGTTGCCCCAGAGCCTCACGCAGACCAAGCCGTCGCGTAGAGAGCGGGCCAAAGCCGGCGGTAAGAAGGGGAAAGAGACTCCGACTGGGCAGCCGCTATCCGGAGACTTCGCTTACCAGAAATCGCTTTTCGAGGAGGTGTGAACCGATGCCCCTGACCACGGTCACAAGAAAGCCAGCGCGTCTAACGGAAAAAGAGGATAACTCTCGGACAAAGCACCCTGACATCTCGCCACGCGAGGTGGAGCTTCTTGCCCTTCTCGCGGACAAGCCACTCCTGAACGGGAATCAGATCGTTGCGCTGAGAACGTCGTCGACGTCGCTGACGCTACGGTTGTTGTTGCATCTGGAGAGCCGTGGGCTCCTCAGTTGCTCTGTGCCGGCTGGTCGGGCCCATATTCCCGTAAACCGCTATTACCATCTCAGCAGTGACGGCATACGCGTTCTCGCACGGCGCGAAGGGATAACGCCCGGTCGCTTTGCGCGAGAGCACTGGCTCTCTCCCGCGCGCCTCACTATGCTCTTCAACTCCTTGGAGCACACGCGGGGAAGTCACCAGTTCTTCGTGGATCTGGCCCTGGAGGCGCGGAAACACGACGACCAGGCTCTCCTGGTCTGGCAGGGCGAGGTCGCGGCCACCCGACGCTATCTGTGGCACGGTGAGTCACGCCTCCTGCGTCCGGACGGCTATGGGGTATACCGTAAGCACGGCCGTGTGCTGCCCTTCTACCTGGAATGGGATAGCGGAAACATGGGCATCAAGCGCCATCGAAGAAAGCTACGGACCTATCACCAGTGCCGGTCGGGGCAGGGGGCTAGGGGTTGGGAGTTGGGGGCTGGGGGACCGACCCCCAATCCCCCAACCCCCAGAAGCGCGGGTTTTCCGGCCATCCTTGCGGTTACGACCGACGAGCGCGTCCGGCAGTTGAACCGCGCCGCCCTGCAGGTGGCGCGGAGTCGCCAGGATCTCGTCCTGTCCCTCTTCATCACCACGCGACGAGAGTTGGAGGCCGTGGGGACATTCGGCTGCCACTGGTGGGACGTGCGCTCCCAGCGGAGCGTCACCCTGGATGATGCCCCGAACGTCTGGATCGAGCTGAATCGAGAGAAGGAGGCATAAGTGTTCGGGAAGAGAAAAGGTCGCGGCCCTCTGAAAGTCCTGATCGCCACGCGTTCGAGAGAGGTGCTGGAGGTGCTCACGCGCTTCTCCGCGCGATGGGAAGTCCTGGAGGCTTTCACGACCGATGGCGTCTATCGCTTGCTCAAAGGCTGCCAACTGGTGGTGATCGAGCCTAGCGACCTGCTGGAGAGGGAACTGTCCTGGGAGGGCCTCTCTGGGGTTTTGGAGCAGGCCGGTATCCCCCGCGTCTCGGCCAGGGAGTTCGTCTCCAATCCCGAGCTCTGGGAGACCCGCGCCCTAGCCGCCAGTGGCAGCCTCGAGCATCTGCCGTGCCGCTGCGTTGCCCTGACTAGCTACTCAGGAGGCGTGGGAAAGACCACCCTCACGCTCGACACGGCCCGTTACCTAGCCAAGACGGCCCACGTGCCGGTGCTGGCCGTGGAGTTTGGCCATGGGGCGAGCGCCTTCCATACGTTGGCGGGACCCGACCTGCCCTCGGTCTACGACTGCGTGAACGGCGGAAGCGCGCCGGGGAAATGGCGCGGCGTGGACCTGCTGCCGATGGTCTGGGAATTGGCTCGCGTCATGCCGCTGGAAGCCTTTTCCGCCTGGCTGGCGCAGGCCAAGAAGGACCATGTGCTCACGCTCATCGACGTCCAATACCCCCACCCGCTCTTGCCCGCCGCGGAGCCGCTGGTGGACGAGTGGCTCGTCTTGACCACCGCGCGCCCCGACGCGGTTTTCAACGCGGCCGAGCTCACGGAGAACCTTCGCCCCAGTCGCGTTGTGCTCAACCAGAAGGGTCTGGGAGATGGGTTGGCTTTGCGGGGCTTCGAGCGAGACGTGGAGATCCCGTTCCATCGCCATGCCGAGAAGCTGGACGGGAAGCTCGGTCAGAAGCTCATTTCGACTATCTACCCAACCGCCCGTTTCGAGAGAGGAGGTCTCCGATGAGCCGCAAGATCCTCGTCGCCATCCTGCTCGTCTCATCCCTTGCTGCAGTGGGCGCGGGCTACTACGGCAGACAGCAGTGGCGGGCCGTGACTCCGACGATGGCGGTGGTCACCGCTGCCCGCGCAATACCGCCCTACGTGCTCATCACGCGGGATATGCTGGCCGAAAGGCAGTTGCCGGAGAGCCTGAGGCTGGAGCCGATCTTCCTACGCACCTCGGACGTGGTCGGGAAGATGTCGTCGGTCTCCATCCCGGCGGGAGGGCTCGTCTATCGGGAATTCGCGGTTCCGATGGATGCTTTCCGACTGAGCGCGGACCCGGCCCTCGAGATCGTCTCGTTCCCCGCCCGTCCCGAAAAGGCCGTAGGTGGACAGATCCGGCCCGGCCAGCGCATCAACGTGTATCGTGTCGCGATCGGTACGCAGACGATGTCACTATCGCCGGAGCAGGCTCTCGCCACCAAAGGGGCGGAGTCCAAGCTCCTGACCTCGGGAGTTCGGGTGGTCGACGTGCGCACCGCACAAGGCGAAGCACCGGAGGCCAACGGCACCACCCAGGATGGACGCGGTCGTAGCGCTCCACCAACCATCATCACGGTGGCCGTTCCATCGGAAACCGCGCGAGCCATTATCGCATTGGCCGGAGAGACGAGGGGTTCCTATGACCTCTGGGTGACACTGGCGCCGCTGGATGGCCAGGAGGTTCCCGTGCAGATCGAGGCTGACAGGGCGGGAGGGCAGCCATGATCGGTCTCCGCAACGGCGATTACGCCGCCCTGGTGCCGGCCCTTCAGGAGTATCTATTGACGCGGGGCATTCCCATCCCACGCTGGAGGCAAGAGGAACTCGATGGGCCGGAAAGACAGGCCTTTGCCGCCCAGGTCCTGAAAGGAATGGTCGATCTCAAGGTGCCCGTCGGGCCTGAGGACCTGCCAGAGGTCTCCGCCGAGGTGGCGCGACGCATCCTGGGTCTCGGGGTTCTGGAGCCGTATCTCCGCGACGAGACCGTCAGCGAGGTGATCGTGCGAGGCCGCCACGTCAAGGTGGAGCGTGCCGGCCGGCTCGAAGAGATCGGCGACCTGGGTTCGGCGGAATACTTCCTCGAGGTGGCAAGGCGGGTGGCCGAGCTTCAGGGCAGACAGCTCGGCGTGGCCAAGCCCTTCGTACTGGTCGATCTGCCGGATGGCAGTCGTCTTACCGCCATGATCCCGCCCCTGTCCGTAGCCGGGGTGGCGATCAACATTCGACGCTTCGCCGTGCGTCGTCTGAATCTGGAAGAACTGGTCGAGCGCAGTGCTCTGGATAGGGAGACCGCGAGCCTCCTGGAAAGGGTCGCGGGACGAGTGAACCTCCTCGTCTCCGGCGCACCGGGCGCGGGCAAGACCACTCTTCTCAACGCGCTCTCCGCCCACTTCCCTCAGGGAAGCGAGGTGGCTATCGTGGAGAGCTTCCGCGAGTTGCAGGTTCAGCACCCGCATCCAGCCTGGGCCGTCGTGCAGGAGGAAGGAGAGGAGGGACGCATCTCCATGGGCGAGGTAGTCAACGTCATCTACACCCGCATGCGGCCGGACATCGTCGCGGTGGGAGAAGTGGTGCGAGGGGATCAAGCTGCCGAGTACGTTCATGCGATCAACCTGGGCGTGGTCGGTCTCACCACCATCCACGGCAGCTCGTGCCTTGGAGCGCTCCATCGACTGGAGACGATGGTCCTCGAAACCAAGCCGACGCTTAATTGGCTTGCGACCCGTGAGCGGATCGCCGAGGGCACCGACATCGTGATACAGCTCAGGCGCCTGGCGGATGGAAGACGGCGGTTGCAGGAGATGGTCGCGCTCGAGGGACTAGACGAAAGGGGACATTTCATCACCACTGTGCTCAAGCGGTGGGACCCAGACAAGGGGAGTTTCTCGCCTCTGAAGTGTAGCCACCGCCTGGAGGAGAGATTGGCATGACGATGGAGCACCTGCTTGGCAATTCCCCCTGGCCATGGGTCTTTGCCGGCTCGCTAGCCGTAGCCACCTGGTCCTTGTGCATCTTGTTGGCGAGGCAGGGAGTCGAAGCGGCGTGGCGGCTTCATCGCAGGCGAGGAGCGAGGAAACACGGACTGCTCGCTGGCATCGGTGCCTTACAGCATGGCCCGCAGGACTTCAGATCCTGGGCCCCCTTGCTGGTGAGCATCCCTATGGCGGCGTTCCTGAGTCTCAGAAGTCCCTTCCTCGCGGCCTGCTTCATTGCACTCGGACTGCTCTTGAGCCGCTATCTGACCTGGCGACGTTCTCGCGCCGGGCTTTCCCAGGTCAGTGCTGAGTTGGAAAGAATGGTCACCGCACTCCACTCTGCCTACCTCGTGCGACCGGTGGTCGCTTCGGCTTTGGAGGAAGCGGCCCGTAGCGTTCAGGGACCTCTGAGAGAGGCGGTCGAACGAGCTCTTCGAGGAGTCTGGGTCGGTGGGAGTCCCAAGGAAGCGTACGCCTCTCTGGGGAAGGCCGTCGGGAGTCCCTACCTCGCCCAACTGGGTCTCGTCCTCGAACGGGCTGAGGAATGCAGTCCTATGCTGGTCGGTGAGGCGCTGAAAGATATCGCGGGTCGCCTGAAGCGGCGCAAACGTTTGCAAGCACGGGTCAAGGCTTCCATGTCGATGCTTGCGTGGACGGTGCGCTTCCTTCAAGGAGCGAACGCGCTGGCCGTTGTCATCGTGCTGGCCACGCCAAGTCTGAGGGATTTCTACATAGGGAGCTTTCAGCGACAAGGGCTTTTCGCGATCGCGCTGGCTGCGGTGCTGGGTGCCAGTCTGTACTTCGATCACCAGCTAGCGAGTCTACGGGAGCGTGTGCTATGACCAGCATCCTGTTCGCCATGTCATTGGCTGTCGTGGTCTTCTCCGGAACGTTTCTGGCGCTGGAGCGCGGCGTGGTCGGCGTGACAGCGACCGTAACTCGTCGCGGTCGTTGGTCGTCCGCTCTCCGTCGGGCCTCTGCGCGCCCGGTCTCGTCCCTGCTGGCCGAAGACGAGTATCTCGGGCTCCTCGGTGTGAACTGGATCGTGCTCCAGATTGGCGGGGCCGTAACTGGAGTTCTGGTATTGGCTGTCGTCTTTGCCGAAAGCACACCCCAGTTGGCCGTAACCGGATTGGCGGGGGCTTTGATTCCGCGTCTGGCGAAGGGTCACCTCCTGGGGCGAGCCCGCGAGCGCCATCTAAGCGAGGTGCGCGACTTCGTGGGTGCCCTGCGCCTCATGGTCGGCATGGGTGAGACCCTCTCCCGTTCGCTCATGCGCTTATCCCAGGCGAACGACGACAGCATTTTCGGTCGCCGTCTGCGCTACCACGTATCGACCAAGCTCGCGTCCTCCCCGGAGGTCGTGATCGAGGCGCTGGCGCAGGATTTCCGCTCAAGGGAGTTGGAGAACCTGCTGCTCCGCCTACGGGCGAGCCAGAGGGGCGGACTGGCTAGCCAGGAGGCGGTGCGCTCTACCGCGGAGGAGGTGGAGGCCGAGGTGGCTGAGCAGGTGGAGCTAGCGATCGAGGAGGCCCCCACGAAGATGGTGCTGCCCATGCTGGTGGGTCTTTTCCCCTCTATCTTGGTGCTACTTCTCTATCCCCTGGCCCATACCTTCCTGGCCGGTCTCAAAGGGGGGCTCTAGCCGGCTAGAGGGCCACAGGGCAACGACACCGAACGAAGGGAGGAGATGCCTATGGTGTAAGGAAGGTAGGGCGCAGGTGCGCTCCAAGCAAAGAGTGGTAGGTAGTCTAGCGTCGATTGTACCCGACAAGTAGAGAAAGGAGAGAAAGTCTAGTGAAAACTGCTGTCAAGCGATTCTTCGGCGATGACCGCGGCCTAACCCTGGTGGAGTACGTAGCGGGTGGTGCGCTGGTAGCCCTGTTCCTGTTCGGAACCCTGAACGCCATCTTTTCACAGGCCAAGGCGAGCGCCACGGCCACGAACGCGGAGATGACGTCCAAAATTCCCACGGCGCCCCAGTAGGGCAGTGTAGGCCCGGTAGATAGCATAGTTGGCGGCGGCTCTGCTCCAAGCGGGCCGCCGCCAGATCAACTGTCGACAACAAAGACCTGTGGAGGAGATATGGAGATGCTGCGATTCTGGCGAGACACGCGGGGTCTCACAGCGATCGAGTACGTGGCGGTGGGAGCTCTCGTAGCACTCTTTCTTTTCGGAACGTTGAGTGCGATCTTCACCACGCTACACGACAAGCTGCAGAGGATCGCCGATGGCCTTTAGCGCGATGCTCTCGGCCTACCTTGCAATGGCCGCAGCCTGGGATTTCAAGCGCGGGTTGGTGCCCAACTGGCTGACTGTGTCGGGAATGGCTGCCGCAGGCGGATGGCAGTTGTACCAGGGCCACTGGCAGTTTCTTGAGGCCTGGGCCGTTATCTTCGCCCTGTGGATGCTCAGATTCTTTGGCGGGGGAGACGACAAGCTCATGATGGTTCTCTTTGCTCTGTACCCGAGCGTGGACTTCCTCGTCTTCTTTTCCTGGGTGGCTCTGGCGGCCACGCTGCCCCAGATCGTGCTCAAGCACCGGCGCACGTCGATCGTGAGCCTGGGGCGGCGTCTCAAGCTGCGTCTGGCCACCGGCATCTTTCCCGGCGAAGAAGAGCTCGACCGAAACGGCGTGCGGTCTACCTGGATCATCAGTCTAGCGGGGGTGCTCTATGTCTGGCTTCATCCGAGATAGGCGCGGCGTGGCGACGATCGAGCTCACCTTCGCCGTGGTCATTCTCTCCATGCTCCTCTTTGGGGCGCTGGAGCTATCACGAGCTTACTCGGTAAAGCACGCTTTAGGTACGGGTGCTTATCAGGCGGCCCGCTACCTTTCGTACAATCCAACGGATCACGCGCGTGCCGAGACCATCGTGCGTGACGAGGTGAGGATGAGCCTCGGCGGAGGCCTCGCGGATCAGGTGAGCATAGCCGTGGCGATGCCGAGCGGTAACTTCCAGTCGGTCTTCACCGTCGAGGCCACAGTGCACTACGTGCCGCTGACCCCCGTACCGTTCGTTTCCCTGGGCAGCCGAACGCTTGTAGGTCGGCATTCTCAGACCATCGAACGGTACCCATAGACGCGGAGGAGTGACACGTGCGTGGGAGAAAGCGATCGTGAGATTCCGTCGGACCTTGTGCCAGCGATTAGGGGAGAACCGGGGCGCGGCGGCCCTATGGGGAGCGATGGCGGCAGTCGTGTTAGCCCTTTCGGCGGCCGCGGTGTTGGACGTCTACCAGCTGTCGATCACCCGCAACTGGGCCTATCAGATAGCTTCGGAGGCTGCGCTCAGGGGCGTGAGCTGGGGACGCGACTTTGCCAGCGTCGCCGAGAATGGCGGTATGCGCCTGGACGAGACCACCGCCATCGAGGAAGCTACCTCGGCCGTCGAGGCGGCCCTGGCCGAAAGAGGAGTCGCGAGATACCTGCTCGATGTGCGCGCTCTGCCCGAGGGAGGCACAGAGACGGGTTTTCCGCCGGTTTCTAGAGCCATCCAATCGGGTAAAACTGACTGGTCATCCACTGAGCCGGCCATCGGAGTCTACCTGGAATTGGCGGTGCCCGTGGCCTTCTTCGGGTTGGTTAGTGGAACACACAGCGTGCCAGTGCACGCTTTCGCGGCAGCGGCGCTAGCCGAAGCGCGATGAGTGCAAGGAAGATGCGAAGTTAAGTGGGGAGGGGTTGTGTTGAGAAAGCTTGCTGGTATCGTTCCGGGGTTTGTGGTGTTTGTCGCGTTAGCGAGTATCGCTCTGGCGGGCTCCCTCTACTTCTGGGAGGGCTGGGATGGCGACTTCCGGCAATGGGGCGTGGTCCAGCCCCACTGGCAGGATGATGCCTTCATCGCCGGGAGCAATCTCTGGCTCCGCACCCGGTCGGGTCAGGTGTCGCCGACCTCGGCTCAGGTCTACCGCAACGACGGCTTCCCGGCCGCCGGCGACTTCCAGGTCCGCTTTCACATCCGCTATGACCAGGTGACCGCCTACGGCACCGGGATCTCCCTCCAGACGGTGTCGGAGCCACAAGAGGCGGGCATCGGCAACGTCCTGCAGGTATGGCAGGACCAGAACAGCCGCGGCCGTATCACACTGTCCTTCTTAAGTCTAGACAACGTCGTTTGGTCCTCGGGACCAATGGATTATTCCACCGACCTGCACGTGATGCTGCGCTACATCGATGCGAATGTCTACCTGTACGTCAATACCAATTGGACCGGATGGCAGTTGGTAGCCAGCGGCACGAACCTCCCCCGGCCCTACAGCGTTCTGTACGGAAACCCTCGCGTCATGCCCTGGTGGGGGAGTTGGACGACCTTCCACTCCGACTATTTCGCCGTCGACCTGCCTCCTGCACCGCCCACCATGGCGCCCGAGCCACCGTACACCGCAGGGAGCACGAATACCGTGTCGTGGTCGGCCGTCGCTGGAGCCACGAGCTACCTGGTCCAGAGGGCAACTGACTCTTTTTTTACGCAGAACCTAGTCGCCAGTCCCTGGCTCTCCGCGACAAGCTACACCTTCGACGGGCTGGCCGATGGTCAGACTTACTATTACCGCGTCCAGGCCAGCGACGGAAGCCTCCCCTCGGGCTGGAGCAACGTGGTCTGGTCGCGACTCAGGACGCCGCGGGCCCCTGGGTGGCGATCGACTCTCACGTTAACCAAGGAAGCTACTACAGCAACGTCGGCACTATCAGCGTGTACGGTCGGGCAGGTGACACGCGCAGCGGACTCAAGGAAACGGATTGGAGCATCGACGGCAACAACGCCACCCCTCGCCAAAAAACGGCCGTGCCTCCGGCTTCCTCTTGGATCGGCGGAGGCAACTGGAGCGGCCGCTGGGACGGACTGGCGGGCTACAACCGCCTTCGTTTCGCGGCGATCGACAATGTCGACAACTTCTCCGGTTGGAACTGGTGGGTCAACTTCTATGTGGACGCCGCGGCGCCCGATACGCCCCAACCTCCCACCTTCGGAGCAGCGACCACGAGCACAATCGAGGTTCGCTGGACATTGCCAGCAGATAGGGGTAGCGGAATCCAGGTGCCGTGGCTGGCCGGCGATGTCGGCACCTACGTACAGTCAAGCGCTGGCGACGATTACGGTTGGAGTACGGCAACCACCAAGACGTGGGCTGGCCTTGCGCCCAATACCGAGTACCGGTGGCGCGTGCAGGCGAGAGACAACACAGGGGAGCGCTTCGGGGTCTGGCACAATAGCAGTGGATGGTCCGCCTGGGCTTCCACGCGCACTTTGGCCAACGGTCCCACTGGGCTGCTCGCCACCGGAGGTCCCACGGCACAGGGGAGGCAGATCACCGTCTCTTGGGATGGCAACGGGAACCCACAGGGAACGGTGTATGAACTGTATTCGATAAGTAACGGGATCACTGTCTATTCTGGCCCAGGAACTAGCTTCGTGCAGCACGTGGGGACTGGGGAGACGAAGATCTACAGGGTGCGAGCAATCAACGGGAATGGCGTTCCGACGGCGTGGAGTGAGGACGCCACCGGCAACAGCCTTTTCTCGCCCCAGGTCGCGCGCAGCGTGAGCGGAGCGCTCAACAGCCAGCAAAACCAGATCGTCCTTACATGGCCCTCGGTGCCCGGAGCCAGCGGCTACGTCCTATGGGTCTATAACGGGTATCGGTACGAGGAGAATCGCTTGGGCGATGTGACGACGTGGAGCTCAGATGTAGCACGCCTGTATCCCACTCCGGATCAACTGACAGCCTGGACCAATCCATCCGACGATGTCTTCCGCTGGGACCGCAGCGGCGAACCGCTGCGTGACGACCTCAACGAGGTGTACGCTCGCTTTGGAGGAAGTCAAGCCAGCACGCACTACTTCTACTGGATGTACGTGGCTGCCCTAGATGCTCAAGGACGAGTATCAGGCTTGGTCGGCGACGGAGCGGCATGGGCGGGGGGAGATAGCCTGGATCGAACGCCGCCGAAGGTTCCAACACCGACGGTTAGTCCAACGGGCTGGCACAATAGGAGCTTCACCTTCTCCTGGATTAACCCCGGCGACGTCTGGTTTGGCGCCGTAAACGTCGCGAGCTACGACTGGCACACCGGGAACAACCCGGACCAGAGCACCGCGGCAAACAGCATCGCCGCTCTCGCCGACCGCCAGGGCGTGAATACTTTCTACGTCCGGGCCCGAGATCGGTCGGGCAACACCAGCCTCTACGGCGCCGTGGACTTTTACTATGATTCGGTGGCTCCGGTCACGAGCCACAGTCTCTCCGGCCTGCAGGGCAATGAAGGATGGTGGCGCTCTGCGGTCCAGGTAACCCTATCGGCCTATGATAGCGCCTCCGGCGTGAAAGCAACCTATTATCGGGTGAACGCAGGCGCCTGGCAGACTTACACCAGTCCCTTCTCCGTGGCAGGGGATGGCCTTCACACGTTGGAATATTACTCTGTGGACACAGCAGGCAACACAGAGAACGTGCATTCCGTGAGTCCGATCGAGATAGATACCACCCCTCCAGCGACGGCGCACGCCATAGAAGGCACCGATTGGGGCAATGGCTACTTGGGTCCTGACGTCCGGGTTGCACTCACGGCAACCGATGAGACTTCGGGTGTGGCTGTAACTCGCTTCCGCTTCCTTCGAGCCAGTGACGGTAGTGTGGTTGTGCCGTGGACAACGTATGGCGGGCCTTTCGGTGCGCCGGGAGACGGAGAGTTTCGCGTGGAGTATTATTCGGAGGACAGGGCGGGAAATCAGGAGCAAGTGCAGTCCTTTACCTTGCGCGTGAGCTCGCCCAGGATCGAGCTATCGAGGCAGCATCCCTATCTGGTGCTCATGGCAAGTAAGGTCGGGCAGCCGACCCAGATTCTGACCGGGCGGCTATTGGCTGGAGAGCCTCTACCAGGTCAATCGGTTGTCGTTCGCTGGACTGTTCCCGGCGATGATACGGAGTTCTCGAACAGCAAGATTGTGGTCACGGACTCTGAAGGGCGCTTTCGGGTCGACGCGGCCAACACCGGCGATCCAGACTTCGGCACTACCGCCATCGGCACATGGCAGGCCAGAGCCGAGGCCATGGGCGCTGCCTCTGCGGCCGTCAATTGGGAAGTCAGGTGGTTCACGGTACATGTGGTGCAGTAATTCTGGGCGCAGGGCTTGCCAATAGGGCTTACAAGGCGGCCATTCGTTGAGGGTGAGCCAGGAAAACTGGCGCAAGAGGCAACGGCATGTCGGTTCTTCGATAAGCGAAGATGATCAAGGTTATATAGGACTTCTTTCCTATTGGCGAGGCGAATGCTTGGACCTAAAATATGACGACAGCCTGGCGATGCAAGCGGAAGCCGTCTTTTCCGACCGCATGGGCGGGTGCCAAAATGGATCCGTAAGTGGCAAAACACTTGCAGCGTCGGCGGTGGGGAAGAGAGGAGAACTTCTCTCTACGTTAGTCCGTAGCGACCCGGAAACGGAGCACCAAGTGGCATGCGCGTGGCGATAACCGGCGTCTCCGGATATCTCGGGACAAGGCTGTTGGCCTATCTCGATCAACGTCCGGAGATCGAAACAATCATTGGGATGTCTCGGACGCGGCCCTCGTACGACTCGAAAAAGCTATCGTTCCACTCGATGGACATCAATGGTCCGATTGGCGACGTGCTGGCTGGCCACCAGGTGGATGCACTGGTCCACCTGGCCTGGGTATTCGAGCCCACTCACGATGAAGAGGCTGCTCGTAGGGTCAACGTCGGTGGCACGAGGAACGTGTTACGGGTCTGTGATGAGCTAGGCATCAAGAAAATAGTTTACGCTGGCTCGACAACGGCCTACGGAGCACATCCGGACAATCCCGTCCCTTTGACCGAGGATCGCCCCGTGCGAGGCAATCCTCTTTTCCAATACTCTCGGGACAAGGCCGCGGTGGACGCGATCCTCCGGGAGTACCAGGGCTCACACTCTGACGCATGTCTCTCCATCACAAGAGTGTGTATAGTTGTCGGTCCCAACACCGACAACTACCTTGCGCGTTACATGAGCCGCCCGGTCGTCTTCACTGTACGGGGGTACGATCCTCCACTCCAGTTTCTGCAGGAGGATGACTTCGTCGCAGTCATGACCAAGCTAGTTATGCATGACTTCCCTGGCGTCTATAACCTCGCCGGCGACGGAACAGTACAGCTCAGTGAGCTTGGTCGGCTTTTCGGCGCCCGTGTAGTTCCTTTGCCATATCGGGTCATTCATCCGCTGATGGCCGCCTTTTGGGCCCTTCGCGTCAAGGCGGTGGTGGAAGCACCTCCCTCACTGCTGGACTTCATCAGATTTCCTTGGGTAGCGGACTGCAGCAAGGCCAAACGCGAGCTTGGTTTTCAACCCAGGTACACGTCACAAGAGGCGCTGCTCTCTTACATCGAGGCCCACCGGAGCTCAAGATAGCATCTTGTCATGGATCAAGAACATGAAAGGTAGTTCCGAGATTCGTTAGCGAGGACTGTGGTGGGGTTGCTGGGATTGCTGGGCTGGCTTGATGCGATCTGGCTATCTCGCTACTTCGAGATAGACGTCGCCTTAGCGAGCATGGCTATTGCCCTCTGGATGGGGCTATACTTGTTGCGGCGAGGCGCAGGGACGCCGGTCGGGCTTCTCGGCGCTTCGGCACTTCTCTTTCTGGCTCTCATCTACACCTTCGAAGCCATGCTGGATGCTCCCGGCACCACGGCCAGCCAGTACGAGCTACTTCTTCGCACTCAAGCCCTTTTTGTTCCTTCAGCCATCAGCGTCTGGACCGGCCTCGCTTTCCTCGTGAAGAGCCAGAGGCGTGTGACGACCACCGTGAAACGGGTGTGGCTGGCCATCGGCATTGTTTGGGCAAGCCAGGTCTGGCTGCGGGCCTTTACCAACTGGCACTACGACTACGCCCACATCTACCCGAGCCCCTCTCCCTGGCAGGGCTGGTGGACGCCCGCAGGACCAGGGTTCATGACCTTTGCCGTCCTGGTTGTCGTTGGCCTGGTATGGTCTGTGTACAATATCTTTTCTTCCGTCTATGACGAGGTTGGAAGCCTTCGAGCGATCCCAAGCGTCAGGCAATTCTGGCCCCTCTTCGCCGGAGCGACGCTCTTCTTGCTCGGCGTGGGCTACCTGGTGGTCGTCTATGCTATCGGTATCGATGCTCCTGAGGTAATAGGACTGGCCGGCGTGACGTTGGGCGTCGTGGCTTTGGGATTTGGCGTCTTCTGGCACAATGCGTTCGTCGAAGAAGGTCGCGATATCACCACTGATTTCCTGTATTCGCTTGCTGGCATGAGCGGCGTCATGATGCTGTACGCACCAATTGTCTACTTGGCGGACGGCTTCGACAAGTTGGGCGTGGGTCCGGTTGTCGCTCTCACGGCGATACTCGTGATCACCCACTCACTTCATGATGTCGCCTACCGCCTTTTTGACAGTCTTCTCGAACGCGTTGGCCTGACGCGGTGGACGATGGGGCATCGGTCCCGTCGGGAGATGTTGCTGCGGGCGCAGCCTGACGAGAGCCATGCTGTCCTCAAGGAGCGGCTGGCAGTATTGCTGGATCAGTTGTGTCGCGAGGTATCGACCAACCGCGGCTTGGTCGCCACGTGCGATAGCAGCAGTTTCATCGTGCAGGTCACCTTCGGGGCAGCCGCGTTGCCCTCGCGACTGACATCGCCGGAGTTGGTCGGTGAGAGCATCTGCAAGATACCGCCGCACCGCCAGCTAGGCGAGCTCAAGGGCATGGGCATCATCGTTCCATTGATCACTCAGGGTCGACAGGGCGGTGTGGTAGTCCTGGGAAACAAGCGCTACGACGACGGCGAGATCAACCGGATCATCGTGCATGCCGAAGCGATGCAAAGGGCGATAGAGATGCGAGAGGTGGCCGAAGAGATCGGCCGTCTCGAAAGAAAACTGACGCGGTTGCAGCACCAGCAGCAGCCGGCAGTAACAAGCGCAGACAAGGATCTTGTGACCATCTGCGCGAAGGCTGGTTTGACCTTCGGAAATGTGAGCGAGGTCATCGCCGCAGCCACCGATATGCTCGAAAAGTTCAGGGAGGATCCATACGCTCTGGAGACCAATCCCTTTTTGAACTGCACGACGGTGCAGTCTAAGCTGGGCCGCAGTCGGGATCGAAGCCAGGCCGTGGAAATCCTCGAGGACGAAATAGCCCGTACAGTCGCTTCGATGAAACCAGCTCACCAACAAGGATACGACCGGCGGAGATGGACCTACCTACATTGCCGCTACATAGAGAGGTACGGCAAAGATGGACGACGGCTGACGATGGAAGAGATTGCCAACGTTACAGGCGTTTCGCGAAAGACTCTGACGCGCCACCACGAGAGAGTCATCCGGGAGTTCGTACTGGCTTTCCTCGACGCCGAGCGACAGGCACTGGCCACGAGATCGTCCGCCCGGTCTCTTCCGATAGCCTGAGACCTTCTGCGTGCCCACTGTCCCCTCCTCTTCGACTGGTCCAAGGCCGGATGACGAGTTAGTCACAGACGAATTCACCCCATGATGTGGCCCGACACCGACGTTTCCTCCTGATTGTCCCACTCTGTCCCCGGTCGTGTCCCAGAATGTCCCAGCGTGTCCCTGATGTTCCCCATTTCTTTGATGGATTTGGCGAGCCGCACTACAGTGATAGTCACAGAAGTGGACCATGGCTAGCGGTCGCTATCTGGCTAGAGCGAGACCGGCGTGAGCTCAAGAACTCGGTTCGATGGTCTGGGGACGGATGAGGCGGGACATCACCGATCGCATGTGCCAAAGAGAGTGCGCTGACTGCCCGTTGCAGGGTGTGACTCCCGGCGATTGTCCGGGGGACTGCATGGGATGCTCGTACTCCGAATACTGCCCATGTGGGAACCGCTTTATTCATCCCCAGTTCGATCAGCTTGCCGGAGGTCAGGCGAGAAGTGCGCAGGCACAGGAGATTTCCATTGAGCACATCCGGCGGGACACGCCAAAGCCCCCCGTGGCCGAATACGATAAAGGGATGATACGCATGCTTGCCAGGGTTCTGAAGGTACTGGGGCAACCCAGACCACTCATCGTTAAACCGCAGAAGGGAAACCAACTGAAGTATCGCATAGTAGGTGGTATGGACATTCTGCTCGGCGCGATCGCTCTCGGCTGGAAGAACGTGTCGGCCCAAGTCATCGATCTCGACGACCACGAGGCAGCCATGCAGTTCTACCGCGCGGAGCTGCTGCGGCTGGATCTATCATGGGAAGACCAGGCTCGTTGCGTTCTGGCGATACAGGACCTTTACCACGAGCGGCACCCCTTGCCACCGTCCTTGGCTACCTTGAGCACGCTTTCAGGGCTGAGCCCATCGCGAACCCGCGACTTGTTGCATGGCATCACCCTGCTAAAGAAGCACCGACTGAGCGATGGTACGATCCCGTTCCCCACCCTACTTCGCTCGGTGAGGCTGACGTATCCCGAGGCTATGCAACGAGAATTGATCCGCGGCCTGGTCGATGAGGAATGGACACGCAGGCGTGCTACCAGCCATGCCACGTCGAGGATACGAAAGCAGACTCTCAACGTTGTTGGACAGGATGACGGCAACTCCTCAGGAAATGGCCGTCCGTCTCCGGTCAGCGTCAACCGAGTGCGACAGCTTGCACAGGTAGTGCCGCCTGCGAGAGTTGGCGTCGGAGGTCGCTAGATGGGAAATGACGTCCCGAGTCGCGATAAGTCACACATGCTCCCCGTGCTACCGCTGGGACTGAGCTTCCCAAAGACCCTGTCACAGGTGGTCCTGGAGGCGGACGCACGGATTGCTGCCGATCGGCTCAAAGGATACCGGCCTGTGCCTACCGGCTTCGAGTCCCTAGACGTCACCATGGGCGGCGGCCTACATCCAGGAGATCTGGTTCTCGTCGGGGGGCGACAAGGCATCGGAAAGACAATCTTCGCCCTCCAAACGGCGCGTAACATCGCCCTTTCCGGTCAGACCAGAAGTTGCTACGTCTGCTTCGAACATGACGAGGAGTATCTTTTCAACCGATTGGTCTGCTTTGAGAGCGTGGAATCCCTTCCAACGGACGAGGTGGGACTGGATCTGCCGACCTTGCATCGCTACATTGCTACGGAGAGATCCTCCCGAGCGATCGGCCTCAATGCCATTCTGGCGCAGGATGCGGCTGCATCCCGTGCCATGCAAAACATCGCCCGCTACTGGCAAAGACTGTCGCTAAGCAAGGGGAATCCGCTACGTACGACCTTGAAGGTGTTGGACTTATACGTCCAAGAGCTACAGCGCCATGGCGGCGATCTCGTACTCTTGATCGATTACCTGCAAAAGATCTCGCTCAACCGCAACCGAGAAGATGTGACCGATGAAGAGAAAGTGACCATCATCGCCGAAGGACTCAAAGATCTGGCGCTATCACGGAACGTCTCCATCGTGGCTCTGGCCGCTGCGGACAAGGATGGGCTTAAGCACGACCGGGTCCGCCTTGCCGACCTGAGGGGAGGGACGGCACTACAGTACGAGTGCGACATCGCCATCATTATGAATCCAGCAGCCTTGCACGGCGAAAAGCCAAGGAAACGGACAGTGCTATTCTCGATAGAGAAGAACCGTAGCGGACCGACGGACGTGGAGTTGGAGTTCGATCTGTGGGGAGAGTTCTTCAGGTTTGACATAAAGGGGCGGCGTAGCTCCCCCGGACCTGCCCAGCAAGGCGCTGACAAATCGATTCGCTCATAACCTGAGGGGCGACGAAAAGGAGAATTACCGCGACATGGTTAGAACTGAGCGGCCTGTCCAAGGTGACACACATGAGCCCGGAAAGGCAATACTGAGCGACAAACTACTTATCCGTGTCGATGAAGCAGCACGGATGTGCTCGCTTGGCCGATCCAAGATGTATGAGATGGTGGCGAAGGGTCTGATCCCGAGCGTGCGCATCGGTAGGGCCGTAAGAATTCCGATAACCGCGCTTCATTCATGGATAGAAAAGCAGATGGACGGAACAAGCAATGGGTTCTGAGAATGCACTACCCTCTGATCGAACTTGAACCCCAGCCACTCCTTGCTCTGATCGATGCGCTCTTCCTACCGCCAAACCTGGCCGCTGTCTTGGACATAACCCCGACGACATTGTATCATCGACCGTGGAACACTGCGTTTGTTCACTGGCTGGCACTACTTGGCAGGAGTACAATGGCGGCCGCTTCGAACAGGATACGGACGTCAGAATGGCGTGCGTATCATCACGGGAGCGAGACAATGCTGGAGCTCCAGTCGTGGCGCTAGAGCGCTCCTCAAGGCGCGTGGGCACGGCAACAGAGCAGCGGGGTTCGAGCGGTTGGCCTGACCGCCAAAGGTGGTCCTGCTTTGTTCACCTGCATGACTCCAGGAATCCACAATGACACCCATCACATCGCACCAATTCGTGGCGTTGGAATCAGAACAGCGCAAATCTTGTAACTGAGGTGGTGAGGATGGCTCGAAGAGGACATGGCGAAGGATCGATCTGGAAACGAGATGATGGCCGCTGGACGGGCGCAGTTACTCTGGCGGGCAGGAAACGCAAGTACTTCTACGGCAAGACGCGCAAGGAGGTGCAGGAGCAGCTCAAAGTTGCCCTTCGGGATCAGCAGCGAGGGTTGCTGGTGGCTGGTCCGAGCCAAACACTGGCCCAGTATCTTAATGGGTGGCTTGAGGACTCAGCGAGACAGACCATTAGACCGAGCACGTACGAGTGCTACGCCCTTGGTATCCGACGTCTTGCGCCACATATCGGTAGCCTTCGACTCTCGGCGCTCTCGCCGGCCCACGTTCAAACCTGTTACAGCGCTTTGCTTGACAGCGGCTTGTCGCGCCGAAGCGTTGAGTTGACGCACGCCGTCCTGCACCGTGCACTGCGCCAGGCGATGAAGTGGGGGCTGATCGGCCGAAACCCGACAGATGCGGTATCAGTTCCACGGCCCATACGCAAGGAGATGCGGACGCTAACTGCCGAGCAAGTACAGAAGCTCTTCGAGTTCACTGCAGAGCATCGCCTCCATGCACTGTGGGTGCTCATGGCAACCACCGGACTCCGGCTAGGTGAGGCAACGGCTCTACGGTGGGAAGATATTGACCTCAAGACCAACCGCCTGATCGTCCAGCGTGCCCTGCAGAAGCAGAAGGGAAAGGGACTGGTCTTCGTGGAGCCGAAGACAGAGCGCAGCCGGCGAACGATCCATATAGCCGCAGGAACGGTGGTCGTGCTGCGCCAGCACCGAGCACGTCAGGTCGAGGAGAGGTTGAAGGCGGGGGCACTGTGGGAGGACAAGGACCTTGCGTTCTGCACAGAGACCGGCGCTCCTCTCACGCAGGACATGGCTCGAAGCCCATTCCAGACGGCCCTCCGTAGGGCAGGACTACCGTCTATCCGGCTGCACGATCTTCGACATACGGCCGCCACCCTACTCCTCGCCCAGGGGGTGCACCCGAAGGTCGTCCAAGAGATGCTTGGTCACAGCACGATTACCCTCACGCTCGATACGTATAGCCATGTCATCCCGGCTCTGCACGCTGAAGCCGCGGCCCACATGGATAGACTCTTCACCTTGGCCGGCACGAAAGCACCGTGATGCGTTTTGCTGTCAGTTTTGCTGTCAAACTCTGACCGCGAATGGGACGACCGAGGAACCCCAAACAAAAAACCGCATGTGCATGCGGTCTATTGGGTGCCGAGGGCGGGGGTCGAACCCGCACGGCCTTGCGGCCAACGGATTTTAAGTCCGCTGCGTCTGCCAGTTCCGCCACCCCGGCTCTTGGCGCACGCAAAGCCATCCTTCTTCGGAAAGATGGCTTTGTCATGCGAGGGCTATGGAGGCGACGGCCGGATTCGAACCGGCGAATAGAGGTTTTGCAGACCTCCGCCTTAGCCACTTGGCCACGTCGCCATGCGATGATTGGAGCGGAAGACGAGATTCGAACTCGCGACCCTCTCCTTGGCAAGGAGATGCTCTACCACTGAGCCACTTCCGCGTCCGGTGCCGAGGAGGAGACTTGAACTCCTACGGGGTTGCCCCCACTACCCCCTCAAAGTAGCGTGTCTACCGGTTCCACCACCTCGGCTTGTTGCGGGCAGGAGTGGAGGGACTCGAACCCCCGACCGGCGGTTTTGGAGACCGCTGCTCTACCAAACTGAGCTACACTCCTAGCTACCAACGCCAATATATTAGCCGAAAGCCTCGACATCTGTCAAGGCAACGAGCCTTCAAGCTTTCAAGCTTCGCGAAGCAGATCACGTTGGCAATGCGCTGCCACCTTTGCGCTGGCGGGCATAGAGTGTATACTAAGCGCGAGCCGGCGCGGAGGCGCCATGTGGTTCGGTCACACGATGCTGCTCTTGTCCTTGGTCAGGTCAGAAATCGAGGTGTGGTCTGCATGCAAATGATGGATGAGGTTTTCATGTCCGAGCTAGGCGAGCTGTACGATGCTGTGCAGGCTCTCACTATCGCCAACCCCACTCTGGACGACGTTGTCCTGCGTCACATTCGTATCCTGGTGAACGAGTTCACTGAGCGCTACCAGATCTCGGCTGATGTGCTCTACTCCAATATCGTGAGCGCGTTGGAGAGCGACGAGGAGTAGCGACATGGGGATCAAGGGCTGGGGATAGTGAACGCTTACGGCACGTTCGCGTGCGCAGGGCGTACACAGACCGGTTCCTCTGCTAACGCACCTGGTTATGCTATAATTCGGTTACCCTGCACCGGCGGTGCGCCCCCGGCGGAGTTGAATGCACCTTACCCACCTCAGCCTCGCAAACTTCCGCAAATACGTGCGGCTGGAACTCGACCTGCCGCCCCATATGAACGTTATCTACGGGACCAATGCTCAGGGTAAGACTAACCTGCTGGAGTCCATCTACTTCCTGGCCACCATGCGCTCCCCGCGCGCCGGCACCGATCGCGAACTGATCAATTGGCTATCGCTGGAGGACCCCATGCCCTTCGCACGTGTGGCATGCGATCTCCAGCGGACCGAGCGCGTCCTGCACCTGGAGGTCACCATGACGCTGCGGGGCATCGACAATGGGTCGGAGAATGCCGATTCCTCGTCCGGTCCGTCCGTGGCCAAGCGTATCCGCATCAATAACATGGTCCGCCGCGCCTCCGATCTGATCGGGCAGATGAACGTGGTGCTTTTCAGTCCGCAGGACGTGGACCTGGTGGCGGGTGCGCCCGCCGGCCGGCGGCGCTACATGGACTTGGCCATTTGCCAGGTAGATCCTCGCTACCTCCAGTCTCTCCAGCAGTATGTGAAAGTCGTGGCCCAGCGCAACCACCTGCTGCGGCTAATTCGTGACAAACGAGCGTCTGCTGATCAGTTGCTTTTCTGGGATGAGCAACTCATCGCGGCAGGGACGTACATCCTTATCCAGCGGTATCGCTGCATCGACGAGTTGGCCGCGACGGCGGCCGATCGGCTGCGCAAGTTGACGGGAGAGCGCGAGCATCTGGAGGTCCTGTACGCAAGCTCGGCCGCGGGGCAGCGTGGAGGGGCGGCCGTCCAGAGATGGCGGGCGTATCACGAGAACGGCCGTGGGGAAAACCCGCTGCTGCGAGCAGCGCGGACCAATGACAGGGAGTGTGTCCAGAGGTGTTTTCGTGAGGAGCTCAACTCCGCGCTCTCCCGGGAGATCGCGCAGGGCGTCTCACTGGTCGGACCGCATCGAGACGACCTGCAGTTTCTCCTGGACGGTCACGATGCAACCCTCTTCGGCTCGCGCGGGCAACAGCGCGCGATCGCACTGGCCATGAAGCTGGCCGAGTCAGCCTACATGCGCGATCAGACCGGCGAGCTTCCCGTACTGTTGCTGGACGACGCGTTCTCGGAACTAGACGAGTCCCGGCGCCTGCGTGCGCTCACCTGCATCGACCCCGATCAGCAAGTCCTCATCACCACCACCAGTGTGGCCGATTACCAGAACGACCTCTGTGCCAAAGCCACCGTGTTCGAAGTCGAGGATGCTCAGGTTCGCCAGCACTGCCAAAGCTAGCGCGGGGCTACCCCCATGCCACCCCCTGTTGAGGTGAGGTTTTTCGGGGGACACCCCCGAGCCCCCGGCCTAGCGGCGTTGGCATGCTTCTTGCTATTAGCTCTTGGCAAGTGCGGTCGCGCAGACCGCGCAAGTACGCCTGATGGGGACCGGCTTATGTTGAATGCGTCACGACCAGTACGACAGGTAGCAGCGCTGAAGATTGAGCAACCGGGGACCAGGGAGCGCAATCCGGGCGCGGTCACGCTCGCCGATCTCTGCGCGGCTATAGCCAAAGGTCATCTCCCCGTAGAGGTCGACGACAGCGGGTGCTACAATGTGAAGCGCCGAGCTGTGAAAGCGTATTTCCAGAGGTTGGGCCGCGTCATACCAGACCTGATGGCAACGCCCAACCGTAACTAACGAATTACTCAACATCCTCCTTTCCTCCTTTAGCCAGGGGCACGAGTTTGAGCCTGCTCGTGCCCCCTCCTACTGTCTCTTGGGCGACGCGACGACCATGGGAAGTCCCAGCGCCCTGAACACGAAGCGTACACGATTAGGCTCACCAGGGCTCCGACGGAGTCGATCCCAACGTCCCGCAGCGATGGATGACGCTCGCTCGTCCAGACCTGGTGAAACTCGTCACTGGCCGCGTACAGGACGGCCAGAGCCAATGGCAACAACAGGCGACGCGCGTTGAGTCGCTCGTTGGGATAGATTGCTCTCAACAGAAGGATGGCCAGGATAGCGTACTCGCCGACGTGCGCGCTTTTCTTCATGACGAAGTCGAGCGCCTCATCCGGCGCGGTGGGAATACTGGACCGGGAGGACCCGTAGAAGATAGCGGCCATCCACAGAACCACTATGCCCCAGCGAACAGGGATACTCTTCAGCATCGGTAGGCTGCCTCCACCTGTGCGACAAGAATCGACCAGAGAAATCGCTCTTTGATCCGAGCCCGCGCGTTGGCGCCAAGGAGTTGTCGCCTGGGCTTGTCTCGCAGAAGATCGACTACTGCCTGCGCGAACGCTTCCACGTCGCCTGATGGAACAAGCAACCCGGACACGCCATGCTCGATATACTCGCAGTTCTGACCAACCGCGTCCGCCACAACGGGCAGACCAAAGGACAGAAGCTCGATGAGCTTCGCAGAGCACTTCGTCCGGTTGATCAGCGTATCTTCGTACGGATAGATCGCTACAGCGGCGTGTGCCAACTGTGTAGTGATCCCGTCCTCGGTCATCCAACCGAGCATGAATACGCGATCGGCCAGTCCGGCCGCGGCCACGACCTCGGCAAAGACCGTCTCCTCGCCGTGCAATCCGGCCCCGACCACCCGTAGCTCCACGTCCGGGACCTCGTTGCACACGCGTCGCAGAATAGCCGCCACGCGCGACGGATCGAGCTCAAGGAACCTGGTATAGAGCAGAACCACGTTGCACGCGGCGTCAACTCCGGCCTGGGTGGGACAATCGTCGGACAACCATCTACCGGCCGGATCGCTGGGACCGTTGGGTACATAGAAGACGCGGCGCATGGGGAGCCCCAGGGCCAACGCCATGTTCCGGAGCGCCGCGCTGGCGGCGGTAACCGCGTCCGCCGTGCGCAATGTCCATCTTTCTTGCAGGGGGAACAACAGACGCGCCAGGTAGCCGTAGCCGGCCACGTCGTTCCAGCCGCCCTTGCCCTCCCAGTCGTCAGTATCGACGACGATGCGGGCGCGCGTCAAGTGCAACCAGCGCAGCGGACGCAGCAGCACGGCCACCGCTCCGGAGTAACCTTTCGGCTTGAAGACGTGCACCACGTCCGGATCCTGCCGCAGGACCTGATGAAGCAGGCGCAGCAGAATGAAGACATGGAAGAGCACGGGAAGATTCGGACCCAGGCTAACGTTGTCGATCTGGATCTCGCCGATGGCGTAACTGGATCCCGCGTCGGCCGGCCAGTCCCAGGGAGGAATGAGAATGCTGACGTTATGGCCAAGTGCCACCAGCGACTGTGCCAGGGGCAGAGCACGAGCCTTTACAGTTCCTTTCGGCCGCATGCCAAATGGGCCGACTAGGACGACCCTCACCCCTCGGACTGCTGCTCGGTGGGTTCCTCCTCCCGCACCAGCAGCTTCACGAGGTCCGCCCGGCTGATAATACCTACGAGCTGGCCATGATCCACGACCGGGATGGGGTTGGCGTCCTTATCGAACATCAAGGCCGCCACATCCAGGATATCAGTCTCCGGTCCAACTGTCGGCACCTCGGTGCTCATCAACTCTCCCGCCGTCGAAGCGAGGGTCTTTCGTAACTCCACCTCGAAATGGCGGGTGTTCCCCAGATAGACCAGGCTTTCGAGGAGCGGGATATAGGTCGGGAAGTGGACCCGCGCGTGTCGCACGACCAGGTCGCGGTCGGTCACCATGCCCCGCAGGCGCCCGAGATCATCGGTCACCGGAATGCCAGTCAAATGGTGCTGCCCCATCAGACGCGCGATCTCCGAGACCGGCGTGGACGGCCGTATTGTGATGACTTCCTTTGTCATGATCTCAGCGGTCTTCATAGCTGTCCCTCGCTCACGTGGTTGGGTCTCCCGCACCTGACGGCTGGGTCTCTCATGGCTGGTCCCCCTGCCGCTGACGTTTCAGAAACTCCTCAAGCTCCCGCATCAGAGCATTCGTGCTGAGCGGACCGAGCGAGCGAGAGTGGCGGTCCTGATCCTCAGTGGCGAGCTCACGCTCGCGGTCCTCCAGCCGGCGCACGTAGGCCGCCACGTCCGGATTACGGGCGACCGCCTCAGCAATGTTCGTGTCGTAGGTGATCGCCAGGGCCTCGATCTCCGTCAGGTCGATGATGATCTCGAGGAGAGCGGTCAAGCGTCGCAGCAGAGCGGCCGACACCTTGGGACTCGGGATGGCCGGGAGGTAGCGTGGGACATTGCCCCACAGACTAGACACGCTCACGCCTTCCGCTCTGAGGGTGTTGTTCACGACGCTCACGATGCCCGTCGGACCCTCGTAGCTGGCAGCCTGGACATTCAACCGGCGCAGCTTCTCGCTCAGCGCTGGATCTGTAGAGTAGCCCACCACCCGAGCGGGTGTGGTATGCGGCACGTCGTTCAGCATGCTGCCCACAGTCACCGCGGCAGTGACTTTGTGCTCGCGGACCAGATCCTGAATGATCCCACAGTAGGTGCGCCACTTAAGGTTGGGCTCGACTCCCACCAGCGCGATGAAGTCCCGTCCGCTGAGGGCGTCGCGATGATAGTATAGCTCGTTGGACGGCCACTCGAGCTCGCGCTCCTGACCATCGATCAACTGGACGGTGGGTCGGGTTTCGGTAAACAGATAGAAATCCTCGGGGTCGATAGAGCCGAAGCGGCGCGCGGACCACTGGCGAAGCAGATATCGTACGGCGAAGGTGGCGGCTCCGGCAGCGTCATTCCATCCCGCGAAAGCGGCAATGAGAATCGGGTCGCGCAGAACCGGCCTCTCGGTGAAATGCACGTGCTCCATTTGTCCCTCCTGGTCCCACAGTCCCCAACACGGCAATGGCACGCCGTGTCTGTCCTCCTTCCGTATTATACTCCTATCTCGCGGGCCGAGAGTAGCGAGCACCGCCCCCTACGCCCGATACCCCCGATGCACCGCCACCGATCCGCCGGACAGCAGTTGGTACTGCACGTCCACTAGCCCAGCTCCCTCCATGAGACGAGCTAGTCCGTCGGCGGGCGGGAAACTGGTCAGGGAGTTGGGAAGGTAGCGGTAGGCGTCGAAATCGCGGGCAATGAGTGAGCCGAGGAGGGGGACGAGACGATAGAAGTAGAGACGGAAAAGGCGGGCGAAAAGGCCCGGGCGTGGGTGGGTAATCTCCAGGCAGACGACACGCCCGCCAGGACGTAGAACGCGTCGCATCTCGTGAAAGGCCTGAGCGATATCGGCCACGTTGCGGATGACAAAGCCGCTGATCACCAGGTCGAAGCTCTGGTCGGGAAAGGGCAGATTGAGGGCATCACCGGCCAGCAGGAGGGGAGCGGTCGTAGTGTCCGAAGCGGAGGTCTTGTGCCGGGCGGCGCGGAGCATTTCCCATGAGAAGTCGACGCCGACCACGCTGCGCGCACCCTGTCGTCGCAGCTCCAGAGCCAACTCCGCCGTGCCCGTGCCCACATCCAGCCCGTCTGCCCCAGCGGGCTGGCTCATCGAAACCGCCAGACGACGCCAGGCGCGGTCGCGTCCCCCGGTCATCAGCGTGTTCATAAGGTCATAGTGGGGAACGATGCGGTTGAACATGCTCCCCACCCGCCGAGGTTTCTCTTCCAGGTCAGCGGTCCGCATTCTACATATCTCCAGACAATTCGGCGTTTTGCCAGGCGCAGGCGCGTCGTTCCAACTGATCCAGCACCACGTAGATGATCAAGCCCAGGACGCTCATGGCCAGCACTCCGGCGTACATCCGACCGTAGGCGAGGCGCCCCCAGCCCTCGACCAGAATGTAGTATCCCAGGCCGGACTGTGTGGCAAAGGATTCGGTGAAGAACAGCACCGCGATGGCCGTGCCGGCACTCACCCGTAGCGCCGTGAGAATGGCCGGCAGGCAGGCCGGAAAGTAGACGTGTCTCAGCAGTTGGAGACGCCGCGCGCCCAACGAGTAGACCGACTCGACCAACTCGGGTCGCACCGAGCGGGAGGCGTCCCGCACCACCAGGATCACCTGGTAGAACAGGATCAGCCAGATCATGAAGATCTTGGATGGGTCGCCCAACCCCAGCAGCAGCAGCACCACCGGTAGCAGGACGATCTTGGGGACGGGGTAGGTTAGGTAGATGGACGGCGAGATCAGCCGATCCCAGCGTCTGCTCTGCCCCACGGCCAGTCCGACCGGTGCGGCCAGAAGCACGGCCAGCAGCATGGCCACTATCACGCGGTACCCACTTGCGAGCATGTGGACCCAGAGCCCCTTGCCCAGCTCATTGACGAAGATCGTCAGGACTTCCACCGGACCGGGCAAGATCGAAGAGCGCAAGCCCCACGCGGCGAGCTGCCAGAGCAAGGCCAGGATCAGAGCGGACACCAGGAGCGAGCGTCTGGTCATCGTGACTCCCCGGCGGCCTGGAAGCGTGCGTCGAGAGCGACGGGATTCTGAGGCTGATTCTCCTCCATCTGAGCGGCCACGGCGGCTCTGACCCGGCTGCACATCTCGAAGAAGGCCGGCGTCCCGCGATAGGTCGCTCGGTGCGCCTCTGGGTTCTCGATGATGGTGGCCGAGCGGGTCGGAGCGCGGCCGAGCACAAGTATGCGCTGGCCGACAAAGACGGCCTCCTGCACGTCGTGAGTGACCAGCACGCTGACGCGTTCCCCTTCGTCCAGGAGCGAGACCGCCAATCCCTGCAGGTCCTCTCGCGTGAAGGCGTCCAGGGAGGAGAACGGCTCGTCCATCAGCAGCAAATCCGGCTCGATGGTCAGCGTGCGCGCGATGGCTACGCGCTGCCGCTGCCCACCAGACAGGGCGCGCGGGTACTTGTCGTGCAGATCGTAGATATTCAGTCGCCTCATCCAGTGCTCGACGCGATGTCGGATTTCGGCGCTCTCGGTCCCGCGGATCCTCAGGCCCAGGGCCACGTTGTCCCAGGCCCGCGCCCAGGGCAGCAGACCGTAGTCCTGCAGGATCAGTCCGGTGGCTGGGCGTGAGGCATTCAGGCTACGGCCGTCGATCAGCACTTGTCCGCACGTCGGGCGCCGCAGCCCTGCGAGCAGGTACAGCAGCGTCGTCTTCCCACAGCCGGAGGGACCCACGACGGCCCAGGCCTCGCCCATCTGCACCGACCAATTGAAGTCGGCGAAGAGATCCGCGGGCCCAGTGTAGCCGAAAGCGACACCGCGCAGCTCGATCATTTCGGCAAGAGCTGGCCGTTGACAATCCGCTCATAGGATAGCTTCTGGGACAGCATTCCCTTGCCAGCCATCCAATCGACGACGTCAGTCACTTCCTCACGGTTGGGCACCGCGGCGCGCGGATAGACCGGCATGGCGAGTGACTGCCGCACGCTCTCCGGGATCATGGCCTTGTCGATCAGAAGATTGCGATACGACTCGGGCTTCTCATTGATGACCTGGACCGCCTTCTCGTAGGCTGCCAGAAAGCGTCGCACTTCATCGGAGTGTTTCTCGACCACGTCCTGCCGGAAGGTCATCACACTCTGATTCTGGGCCGTCCTCTGATCGTCGATCACCACGCGGGCCCCCTGCTGGACTGCAACGGAAGCGAAAGGCTCTGGCATGGTGGCGGCTTGGATCTGTCCCTTGGCCAGCATCTCCGCCCGCACCGGGATCTTTGTGACCTCAGTGGTCTGGAACTCCCCCGCGCCGAGTCCGGACGCTCGCAACAGGCGGTCAGTAGCGTACTCCATGACCGTGTTGCCGGACAGCCCGATCTGAACACCTTTCAGGTCGGCCGGCTTCTGGATCTTGCTGCCAGGCGCGGCCAGAACGGAGATCATGGCCTGCTTGGCGTTGCCCCGATAGGTCGTTCGGACGACCTTGGCTCGCTCGCCGTCCTTGTTCAGCAGACCGACCGAAACCAGATCGTTCAACTCACCCTCGATCTGCGCGGTCTGAAAGGCCGAGTCACGCTCCATGGCGCTGGAGAAAAGCGTTAGCTGGACATCTAGCTTTTGCTCCTTGAAGTACCCCTCCGCGTCGGCCACGTAGATCGGAAGAACGTCTACGATCGGGAGCAGTCCGATCCGCAGTTGCAGGTCCGGCGCGGTGGAGGCCGCGGGAGAACTGCTCGATTGGCAGGCAATCGAGCCGATAAGAAGAGCTACGCAAGCGAGGATGAATCCGAGGCGCTTTGTCAATGTCTAGTTTACCTCCATTGGGTTTGCTGGACGATGATCTGCGGTGCATCCGCCAACTCTAGTCGACATCCGCAGTGGCGGACGGCTCTGTCCGCCAGGGGCGGGGCGGGGGACCGCGCCCTACCCCACCCCTGGCGGACACGGCGGTCCGCCACTACGAAAGCGCGAAGGATTTGTCACCAGAGCGCCTATCGTATGTAAACGGCGGCCATGACGAAGACGAACATGGTCACCGCGATGTACCCGTTCATATTGAAAAAGGCAATGGTCAGCCTGGATAGGTCCCTGGGGCGCACCAGGGTGTGCTCGTAGATCAGCAGCCCGGCAGTGATGGCGACGCCGAGCCAGTAGAACGAGCCAAGCCCCAGGCTGATGCCCACGGCGACCAGTAGCAGGACGGTCAGCGCATGACAGACGATCGAGAGCCACAGGCCAGCGGCGATGCCGAACCTGGCCGGGATCGAGTACAGCCCCTCGCTGCGATCGAAGTCGACGTCCTGGCAGGCATAGATCAGGTCAAAGCCGCCGATCCAGAAGGTTACGGCCAGCCCCAGCAGCACGGCCTCCAGATCCACCGACCCGGTGATGGCGATCCAGCCGCCGACGGGCGCCATGCCATCCGCGAAACCCAGAACGAAATGCGAGAGCCAAGTAAAACGTTTGGTGTAGTTGTATCCCACCAGTACCACGGCCGCGATGGGCAGCAGCTTCACGCACAGATCGTTCAGTTGCGCCGCTGCGAAGATCAAGGCCACCGCACCCACGGCGCCCAGCAGGATCATATCGCCGGCGGACAGAAGCCCCCTTGGAAGAGCGCGCATTGCCGTGCGCGGGTTGAGCGCGTCGATGTGGCGATCGATGAGACGATTGGCCGCCATGGCCAGGGTGCGGGCGCCGGCCATGGCCACGGTGATCCAGAGCACTTGCTGCCAGGAGACCGATCCACGGGCGGCCAGGACCATGCCGATGTAGGCGAACGGCAGAGCGAAGATCGTATGCTCGAACTTGATCGAGTCCAGGACGAGCAGCACCTTACCCACGCGGCTATTCCCCCCTCAGCCTTGCCAGTATTCTTTCCATCGTCGTGAGACCAGCGCTACCACATCATCGCGCATTTTCACTGGCTCGGGGTAGCCTGGTTTCCAGGTGGCGTCGATGCCCAGCACGGGCCGCGTTTGCGCCTCCACCCCCGCCGCGGCAGTGAGCTCTCGCACCAGGTCCAGCCCCGCATCAAAGCGGGTGAAGATACCCCACACCAGCGCCTCCGGATCGTCCAGCGGCACATCTGGGCTGACCACCGCGGCCAGCGGCGCTCCCAAGAGGCTGGCCTCGGCCATGACGGACGGCAGAGCCGCACGACCCTGACCCTCCACGCTAGCCACCAGCAGCGCACCCTCCACAAGGCGCGCTCGGGTCACGTCGGCGCCGCGCTTACGCAGGCTCTCCACCAGCGCGGAAGGCACGGCGGCCGTGGTGCTGCCGGTCGGCGCGGGGCGATCTGCCTTGCGGGTAGCATCCAGGATCATCTTGCCGCCCACGTGGGGCTGGAAGCTGGTGAAATCCAGCGTATCGAGCGGTGCGCGCTCGATCACGGTCAGGTCATGCCGCGGATCGAAACCGTCGCGCATGGCCCTTAGCATGGCAAAGAAGTCGCGTGGATTGACGTCGTCATCAACCAGAACCACGCACTTGCTCAGGGCCGTCTGTCCCTGCCCCAACAGCGAGAGGGCGGACTTGATGCCCTCGCGCGGATAGCGCACACGGACCGAGATGACCAGCAAGTTATGAAAGCCCGCGGCGGCGTAGGCCCACAGAGATCGGATCTCCGGTTGGATCAGGCGGACCAGCGGCGCGGTGATCTCCTGCACTGCATCACCCAGGTATTTGTCCTCCTGGGGCGGCTTGCCCACCACGGAGGCCAGATAGACGGGGTGCTGGCGGTGCGTGACACGCTTCACATGAAAGACGGGGAAAGGCGCGGCTAGCGAGTAGTGCCCGAAGTGGTCGCCGAAAGGTCCCTCCTGGCGCCTCTCGCCGGGCTCCACGGTCCCTTCCAGGATGAACTCGGCATCGGCGGGCACCAGCATGTTCGAGGAGCGGGCCTGGGCCAGCCGCGTCGGCTTGCCGCGCAGCATCCCGGCGAAGGCCAGCTCATCCACGTTCTCAGGAAGGGGGGCGATGGAGGATAGGACAAGGGCCGGATCGGCGCCGATGGCCACAGCCACATCAAGGGGCCGTCCCGCGGCCTCGGCCGCCTCGTAGTGGAAACGCCCGCCTTTCTGGATTTGCCAGTGCATGCCGGTGGTCGTTGCATCGAATATCTGCATGCGATAGGTCCCCAGATTGCGGTGCCCGGTCGTGGGATCGCTGGTCAGCACCATGGGCAGCGTAATGAACCGACCGCCGTCTGCCGGCCAACAGTGGAGCGTGGGTAGCTCGCCCAGATTGGGCGACTCCTCTATCTCCTGCGATCGCGCTCGCCGGACCTTGCTCGTGCGCATGGACAGCAGAGACCACAGCCGTCCGCGCTCGGACCATAGGCGCCCCGGGGTCGGCTGACTGATGCGCTGGGCCAGTTCCAGCAACTCCTCTCCGATCTGCTGGGGATGGCGGCCCAACGCGATCTCGATACGACGGGCCGAGGCCAGCACGTTAATGGCCAGGGGATAAGGCGAGCCAGCCACGCGCTCGAATAGAAGAGCCGGCCCCTCCTCCCGTACGACGCGCCAGGCGATCTCGGGGATCTCCAGAACCGGATCGCACTGCGTGCGGATGCGCTTGAGCTCCCCCAGTTGCTCCAGGCGGCGTAGGTAGCTCTGGAGGTCATCAAAAGCCATCGTCGATTGCCTCTGGTGATTGGTTGATATGACTCTGGTACTCCGGCGACACACCGACGCTACGCAGCAGCAAGGCCCGCAGCTCGGGCGTAACCGTGGTGAGGGGTTGGGGCTTTTCCGCGTACAGCCAGCGCGTAACTATCTCGTTGATGGCGCCAAACCAGGCGTAGGCGGCCATCTCCGTGTCGATGGGCGGGATGGACCCGTCAGCCACTGCCTCGTCCAGGTGGCGGCGGATGATCTGCGCGAACCTGGCATGAATATCGATCAGCTTCCGATCGCAGGATCGCCCTGCCCCCAGGACCTCCACGAACAGGATGCGGGAGAGCTTGCGATGCCGCGTGAAGATATCCATGACGGTGCTCAGAGCGGCGTCCATCTTGGCCACAGCGCCCTGCTCCCGTGCGATGGACCGCTCCACGCGTTGTGCCAGCATCTTGGTCAGCTCGTTGACCAAGACCGCAAAAATGCCCTGCTTGTTGGGGAAGTGGAAGTAAACGGCGCCCTTGGAGGTATCGGAGGCGCGGACGATATCGTCCACGGCCGTCTCGTGGTAACCTTTCTCAGCGAACACCTCGATAGCCGCTTCGAGGATACGCCGCCGAGTCGCCTCCGGGCCGCGAGTCCCCGGCTCATGGGCCGCTCGTCGAGGCATGATTCTCCTCCCGCAAAAGTAAGGCAAATAGACCGACGCGTCGGTTTGGTTCGGGGGACAGTATAGAGGTGGTGCGGCTGGATGTCAAAAGAGGAGGGCAAGCGTTATTCACCTTTTCTGCGACCGCGAATCTCCCGAGTTTTCAAAGAATCCACTGCAAGTGTGGATGGATCTATGGCAACCCCATAATCCTCTTCCGCTTGCCGGATGGACAGCAGTCCATTCTTCACTTCCCACAAGACGGTATCGGCCGGCCTGAGGTAAGGATCACCGTACCCTCCTCCTCCCCCTGCCTCCCGCTCGACGATGGTGCCCGTGGGAACACTAGGTACTGTCTCTTTGCAGCGAGGCTTGTGTCTTGTTCCATCGGGATAAACGAACTCGAGTCTGTTTACTGCGCCCCGCTTTCCGCCAAGGAGCCCTGGCGCCGCAGTTTCCTCTTCAACTCCGTCTCCCAAGATAGACGCCATACACTCACTTCCGTCCACTGTAAACGCGCTCTTCACTCCCAGCCCACCCCGCCACTGTCCTGCGCCTCCGGAACCGGGCCAGAATTCATGATAGAGCAGAGTGATAGGGCTCTCCAGCTCGAGCATCTCGTAATCCTGGGACAGTAGGCCTCCTCCGCAAACGAAGATGCCAGTGTGGTCGTATCCATCCGCCCCATAGCCGGCGCCGAATCCGCCCATCAAGCACGGAAAATCGAAATCGACGAAGGGCGCTTCTCTTCGGGGATCAAAGCCAACTATCATGGCAGCCAGCATGCGGTTCCACGATGCGCTCACTCGCTCCGGCATCGCCTGGGCCAGAGCCTTTAGAATAGCTTCCGAGTACACATCGCTAATGTGATTCCCGAACGTTGTGGCAGCTGGGAACCTGGCGTTCAAGAAGCAGCCCTCGGGAATATCGATGTGCACGGGTCTGAGCATACCCTCATTATGGGGTACCTCAGGGTTGATGAGGCAGAAGAGAAGGGTTGCCAGGGTCCCGCCGGCCGCGGAAGCGTAGGTGGCATTTGCATAACCGGCTGTCTGGGGATCAGTCCCGGCATAGTCGAAGGCAATCTCGCTGTCCTGAACTGTTACCGCGACCCGGACCCGATGTCTTGATCCCTCGGTCACACCATCGTCATGCATGTAGGACTCGCCGAGGTATCTCCCCGCTGGTATCCTGGCAATCTCCTCGCGCATCATCTTCTCGGTGGAGTCGAAGAGGTACTCGATATGCGACCTAAAGATCTCCACGCCATAACGCTCGATGAGACTCAAGATTCCTCTCTCGCCGACCGTGCAGGCACCAATCTGGGCCCTTATATCGTCGGCGACAAGGTCATATCTGATGTTCGAGAAGATCAGATCCCAAACATCCCGCCGGAATTTCCCGTTTTCATATACTTTGACGGGCGGTATGCGAATCCCCTCTTGCCACACCTCGCGTGCCAACGGATTGTAAGCCCCTGCAGCGGCCCCGCCAATATCCATCTGATGCCCTTTGCTTGCAGCCCAGGCCACCAGCTCGTCCCTGTAGAAGATCGGCCTGTAAACACCCAGATCGGGAAGTTGGTTGCCGTTTCGAAAGACATCGTTATGGAGTATCAGGTCACCGGGATAGATCTCATCGCCGTAGTACTCAAGTATGTATTGGCAGCCCGGCCGCAAGGCAAAGGCAAGAATCGGAATGTACTCCGTCTGTTCCAGCATTCGGCCTCGATCATCGTAGAGCCCAGTACAGCAATCTCTTACCTCGCTCAGGATAGGGGATCTGGCCGTCCTGAGCAGAGTTATGCCCATTTCTTCCGTGATAGACTTCAAGCGCTTTTGCAGTATCGAGACCAAGATAGGATCTATGCCATGCACTTTGATGGCTCCGCCTCCTTTGGCTTGTACTCGTTGGCTCTGGCTAGCAGGTACATGACGCGATTGCCATACTTGTCACACGCCAAACCGTATTCTGGCGGAACGAAGATAGTTGTCGTCGGCTGTTCAACGATGGCCGGGCCGTCTATATTGTTCCCGTTCACCAACCGATCCCCTTCAAAAACCGGCACGTCCTTTTGGACAAGCTTATCTTTGAGCAGGTATACGGACCCCCTGTTGCCCTTATATGCAGCAGAGGCATCCTGCCCTTGATACGGCTCTTCCACAAAAGCAGGTCTTGCACCCCTTCCCATGACAGTGACCCTGAGATTCATCAGATCGGTAGGCGCATTCGGGATAGAGTAGCCATAAAGACGATCATGAGCGTGGTGGAACTTGTCGAGCACGGACTCCAGGTTGCCCTCAAGCACGTCCCCTTCGTCAAGGATCACGTTTACGTCATGGTGCTGGCCAACATAGCGCATGTCACAAGAATAGAGGCGACGGATTGCCGCTGGACCAATGTTCTCAGAGATCAGAAGGCTTTCACCTTCTGACGCCATTTCCTCCATCAAGCCCCAGAACTTGCTTTCGTCTACATCTTTGAATGCACAATGATAGGTACGTACCAGATCGTGCTTCAAATCGGACAGTAGAAGTCCAGTGGCGCAGAAGACGGAAGGCTCCCTGGGGATGATGATGAGAGGGATATCCAAGTTCAAGGCAATCATCCCCGCGTGGAGAGGTCCAGCTCCACCACCTACCACCAGGGGAAAATCTCTGGGGTCAAACCCTTTGTCAACCGTTATCGCTCTGATCCCGGCCGTCATGTTCTCATTGATGACCTTGTACATCCCGGCGGCAGCTTCGATGACATCCAGGTTCAACGACTTTGCGATCTTCTGCGCAACTGCCTCCCTTGCTTGTTGATAGTCTAACTTGATCCTGCCTCCCAGGAAATACTCCTGGTTGAGATAGCCCAGCAGTAGGTCCGCATCGGTACAGGTTGGCTGATCTCCTCCCAAACCGTAGCAGGCCGGGCCTGGGACCGCTCCAGCGGTCTGAGGTCCCATATGCAATAGCCCACCGCTATCGATCCATGCGATGCTCCCTCCACCTGAGCCAATACTGTGGACATTTACGGAGGGAAGAGCCAGCAGCAGCCGGTCTATTCTCCCTTCCGTGGTGACCAGTGGACTTTGGCTCTTGATCAGGGTCGCATCAAAGCTGGTCCCGCCCATGTCCACCGTTATGCAGTCAGCATGGCCTCGGGAGCTGGCGAAAAAGACACCAGCAACAGGACCGGCTGCGGGTCCTGACAGGACCGTGCTGGCCGCTTTAGAAACGGCTGTCGATGGGCGTGCTATTCCCCCGTTGGACTGCATTATCAGCAGCACACCCTCGAAGCCAGCCACGTCGAGTTTCTCAATCAGGCTGGTTAGGTACTTGCGCAGGACCGGACCGACATAGGCGCTTATACAGGTAGTGCTGAGGCGATCGAAGAAACGAACCTGTGGCAGCAATTCTGAGGAGACGGTGACAAAAACATCGGGCATCTCTTGCCGAACCAGATCCGCGGCAAGTCTCTCATTCGCATGATTGGCATAGGAATGCATGAAACAAATCGCGACGGACTCGACGCCATGCCGCTTGAGCTCGCCTACTCTTTGGCGAACATCCTGCCCGTCGACAGGAAAGCAGTTCTCACCTTTGTAGTCAGCTCTTTCATCGATTGGGAGACGCAGGTAGCGCGGGACAAGGGGTTCCGGAGCAACGTATTTATTGTTGTATAGCTCCTCACGCATACCTCTTCTCATCTGAAGCGCGTCCCGGAACCCCTTGGTGGTGAGCAGTCCGGTGACCGCACCAGTGCGGGTGAGCAGGCAATTAGTGGTCACTGTGGTGCCATGAACAATCGTACCAAGGCTGGAGACAAACTCTCGGGACTCCATCCCTTTCCTTCGCGCGATTTCCTCCAAACCAATCATGAATCCTATCGCAGGGTCGGCAGGAGTAGTAGGGACTTTGAAGACCTCCCATGTCCCCTGCTCGCTCATAAGCAGGAAGTCGGTGAAGGTCCCCCCTACGTCTACCCCTAAGAGATATCCCATGTTCTCAGTCTCCTACCTACGATCCTCCGGCGAGCCCGCCTCCTGGAAGTATGAGCACAAGCGGTCAAGAAGGCGCCAATCCGGATATCAAAGACGATTATACTATTCGGCTTGGTCGAATGGAATTTGCGTTCGACTGCACAGGGTTCCCGATAGTACAATGTATCGTAATCGTATGGTAGTCCGGCCAGACTGGGGCGGAAGGACCCGGTCCAACTGAGACCTGGTCATAAGTCACGGTCGGTGCAAAGCGCGAAGGCGGGTCCTGGGAGCGCGGGCATCCTGCCAGCACATCAGCCAGGGCACGCGCGGGCAGGATGCCCGCGCTCCCAGGCAGCACCGTCTCACGCGACTACGACCAGGCCTCGCCCAACTAGCGCATCTGGAGCGACCATATGGACGAGAAGCGCGTGGTGACCTGTTTTCTCGAGAACGAAGATCGGGTGCTACTCCTGCGGCGGAGCCAGAGGGTTGGCACGTACCGGGGGCGTTGGGCAGGGGTGAGCGGCTTTGTGGAGGAGGGCGTGAGTCCAGAGCAACAGGCCGTGCAGGAGATCCGGGAGGAGGTCGGTCTGGAACCGGCGGACGTGCGCCTCGTTGCGAGCGGTAAGCCGGTGGAGGTGGTAGACATGCAACTCAACCGTAAATGGATCGTCCACCCCTTCCTCTTCGAGGTGCGACGGCCGGAGCAACTGCAGATCGATTGGGAACATACCGAGGTGAAATGGATCGATCCGCGTGAGATCCGGGAGCACGAGACGGTGCCCGGACTGGATCGAGCTTGGGAGAGCGCTCACGGCCATGGAGCTTGACGTAACAAGACAAGTTGAGGAGATTCGAGCTGACCGCGTTCATGGCGCGGGCTGGCTGGCACGCCGGGCAGTGCTCGTTCTCGGTCAGGCTGTCGCAGACAGTCCGGCCACCAGCCAAGCCGCTCTTGAGGAGGATCTGCGCGCCGTCGTCGGCCACCTGATCGCGGCCAAGCCGACTATGGCCCCTGTCGCCAACCTGGTGTGTCGTCTGGGCTCGGAGATTCTTGAGCGCGTCAGGGCGGGAGATTGCCTGACAGCGGTGAGAGGATATGCGATCCAACGAGCCAGTGAGTTGGCAAACCAGGCGGAAGAAGCGGTGCGGCTAGCTTCCGAACATGCACTGATAATGATCAGTGCCGGCGCGTCGATTCTTACTTGTAGCTACAGCTCAGCTGTTCGCGATACGTTGATACTGTCCACGCGTTCCGGACGGCACCCAACGATGTTGATTGCGCGCTCCTGGAATGGAGGAACAGCCCACGGCGAACAGCTGTCCAACCAGCTGGCCGCATCAGGACTGATCGCCGAGGTTGTGCCCGATGCCTCGCTCGACGCGTCGGCACGGCGCACGACGCTGGCCTTGATCGGGGCCGACGCGATCCTGCCCGATGCGTCTGTGGTGAACGGGTATCCCTCACGGGCCCTGGCCGAGGCCGCACGGGAAGCCGAGATCCCTCTGTATTGCGTCTGCGAGACCCTCAAGCTCGACGCGCGACCGCTCCTCGGCCACGATCCGGCCATCGAGCCCGGGTTCGAGCTGGTCCCGGCCTCGCTCATAGTAGGCTACTGCACCGAGCTCGGTCTGCTCTCACCCGACGAGGTCCGCGCGCTCGTGCCCCGTATGGTGACCTACCTGTGGGCTTTCTTTGGGACTCTTCGTTCCTAGCGGCCCTGCAGCGATTCTCACCAAGGTCAAGTAATCGTGCACCCTTTCGTATGGGCGGACGACTCTGTCCGCCTTGGGTGGCGGGGCCCACTGTGGTTCCGCCGTCAACGCCTGCACCTTGGATCGCGGAACGGTTGATTGTTGGTGAAGGCACGCGCCTATGTGAGCGAACGATTAACGCCCCCAGCACCACCGCCCGCCCTGCCCCTGGCGGACAGAGCCGTCCGCCCCTACGTGGGATCCCGCGGGTGGTCGGTCACTCTGAGAACTGCACTGGCGGGCCGATCCCGCCGAAGAGCCGCCGGGAATCCAGCCGATGGCACGCGTTTTGCAGGAACGCGACGCACGACGTCCCTGGCCTGCTCATGCCATGCGTGGACCTGTTCTGCTGTGGCTGCCGGGGTGGGGTTGGACGTACGCGAACGTTTCCTCTGGAGGTCTGCAGACATGCCGAATCGCGGCAAACCCACCGAACGGATCAGGCGTCATCACGCCGAGCTAATGGAGAGGCTGTCCATCATGCGACAGGCCCTGGATGCGCTCTCCCACGGTCAGGCGGAAAAGGCTACGTCCGGGCTGCAAGAGTCAGTGCATTTCTTGAACGACGAGTTGAAGCCACACGCCCGATGGGAAGAGGAGAGTCTCTACCCGGTCGTCGCCGAGCTCGTCCGGAGCTATGGTCGCCCCACCGCGACCATGGAAGTAGAGCACGGCATATTGCTCCAGTTGTTCCGAGAGTACGAGAAAGCCGTGCAGGACCTATCGGTAGCAACGCAGGCAGGACAACCGCCGGACGAGGCAGTCGAGACCGTCAAGCGGCTTGGCTGGCAGATCGATGGGCTGCTCTCTGCCCACTTCAGCGAGGAAGAGGAGGTCTATCTCGAACTAGCCGACCGCCACATGTCCCGCGGGGACGTCGACGCACTCTTGCACGAGTAGTACTGTGCGACAACCGGTGGCACTTGAATGCGTCGTTCCACAACCCAGTGCCGCAGTGCGGCGGTGCAGATGGACCGCCGCCGTAGACCGCCGCGGTTTCGGAAACCGCGGCGGTCTTCTCCCCCAATTGAACCGACGCCTGAGACCGCCGTGGTTCTTCCGCGAAAGGACCACGGCGGTCTTGTCCGGGAGAGTCGTTAGCTGGCCGCGCGGTGTTCCTCGGATTGGGTGGGCAGGGGCTCGGACGGAATGTCGGGTCCGTTCCATACAGCCTGGCTCGGGACCTGCACCTGCCCGTCTCTCCATTCCAGTTGATCGGAAAGGCGAACGATGGGCTCGATCTCAAGGACCCGGTAGGGCCGACGCGGAGGCTCCTGTCCCACTCCCAGACGATAGGCCAACTCCCCACCCAGCCAGCCCGTGCCAAAGGCAAGCACGTTAGCTAGAGTGCTGAGTCCGATCTGACCGGCCCGACGCGCCACCGTGGGGCGCTCTCGCCCGTTGCGCATCGCGATGTTCACGCCGTTGATGGCCAGCAGGGCAAGATTGCCCAGACCGTGGACCAAGCCAGATCGGAAGAGC
>SCTZ01000044.1 GCA_004297765.1 Chloroflexota bacterium
CTCGCGCCCGCCTCAGGCGGACGCTCCCAGGCAGCACAGTCTCAGACAATCATGACCACCTTTCAACTAATTCACCTGTCGGGCATCGCTGGCCCGCGGCAGGCTGAAGTGAAACGTCGATCCTTTCCCCTCCTCGCTCTCTAGCCATATGCGCCCACCGTTCTGTTGCACGATCCTCCTGCTGAGGTGAAGGCCTAGCCCGATCACGCCGCGGTACCCCTTGTGTCCGGCCGCCGACGGCTCGTAGAAGGGCTCGAAGACGTGTGGCTGGCGCTCGCTCGCGATCCCCACGCCCTGATCGGTGACAGAGACGATGGCCATGGAGCCGTCGCTCCGCACCCGCACCACGATGTCGCCGCCCCCGGGCGAGTAGTCAATGGCGTTGTAGAGCAAGTTCGCCAGAACCTCTTCAATGCGCTCGCGGTCGGCTTCTACCACGGACTTTCCGTCGCGTATCATCAGGAGTCGATGGCGGTCGGTCATCGGCTGGACTCGCCTGATCAGTTGATCGGCCAGCTCGTCCAAATCAAAGCTCTCCTTTCGCATCTCCAGTCCGCCGGCCCTCAGCCGTGCCGCCTCCAGCATCTCATGAATACGACGAGTGAGGCGATCGCATTGATGTTCGATAATCTCGATCGCTTGTCCTTCCCTGGGCTCATGCCCGCCGGGAGTCCAGTGCCGCAGCAACTGAGCATACCCCTTGATGGTTGTGACCGGCGTCTTCAGCTCGTGGGCGGCACCGGCTAGGAACTCATCATGCAAACGCGCCATACTCTCGAGCTCACCCGCCATGTAATCGAACGAGTTCCCCACCTGCTCCAACTCATCCCCCGTTCGAATGTGCGCCCGATGGGTGAAGTCACCACTGCCCACAATGACAGCGGCCTGCTGTAACCGGCGAAGCGGACCCGTGAGAAGACGCGCCAGCAGCAGCGCCAACGCTACGCTGAACAAGGCCACCAGAACGAAGCCGATCAGCACATTCCGTAACGTCTCTGCCAACGGAGCCTGGGCTACGTCGGGCTGAATCGAGACGCCCACGGGCCAGCCGTACTTGGGCGACGGGAGGGCCGCAACGAAGCGTGGGGTGCCATCAATACCGCTCGTCACGCCGGCCCGGAATATAGTCCCCTGCAATGCGGCCTGGATAGGAAGATTGGACGAAACGTCGCGCAGCTCGCCAGCCGCGATGGGTGCGGCCGTATCGACCGCCAACGTCCCGACACGATCAGACACGAAGACCGCTTGCTCTGGCTGCGAATTGAGGGTGCCCAGGCTTCGCGCGAATGCGTCGAGGTTCAGCACGGTTATGACCACGCCGACGGGCTGCTTATCTGCATTGCGTAGCGGCACCGCCATGGTCACGATGCGATGACCGCTCGCCCTGGAGATAATGACCTCAGATACCACAGCATCATTCGTCGTCATTGTCTGGTAGAAATACGCTCGATCTTTGACGTTAGGGCGAGCAGCACCAGTCGGAAGTACCATCGACCCCACGTTGTTCCCGTTGGCATCGAATACCGCAGCGTCATCGTATAGAGGATACAGAGGCTGCAGGCTGTCAAGGTATGCATCGAGCTCGGCTGGGTTCGCGGTGCCGATAATCGGATTGGTGCTCAGCGCCCAGGCCACGGCCAGTCCCTGGTCGAAAGTCGCGTCGACCAGCGAGGCCACAGCCTCCGCCGCCTGAACGTAGCCGTTCAGGATTCCGTTGCGCTGGTTATCGTACCAGGCGCTGAAGACGCTGATCAGCAGCGCCAGCACCGGAAGGAGCACCAGTCCGAAGCTCGCCAGGATCTTGGTACGCAGGCTAAGAGGTGGCATCCAGGGCATCCTTTTCCGGTCCATCGACTGCTCGACTAGCCATGATGCTGCCACTGTTGCCCATCGCATATTCCCCTCCTCCAAGGGCGGTGTGGCTCTGAATAAAGAGATCCAGGTCGCTGCGCCTGAACCGCGTCATACGGCGCCCCAGGCGCACGCAGGGGATACGTCCCTGACCTACCCAGCGGTAGATAGTGCCCGTTCTAACGCGAAGGATAGCCGCCGCCTCGTCAGCCGTCAGTAGAGCCTCGTCGAGCCTGTCGTGCACAGCATCACTCCTAGTTTCAATGGGCAATCGCACCAGCGAGTCACTGCAAGTTATGTGCCACGACACGCAGCTACATGCGGCTACAGGCAGTAACAGCCCTCTTCGGACCGCGGGACAGAAGAAACGATGGCGTCCGGACAGCGCAAGTGGTACAATGCAGGGGTAGTTCGCAAAAATCGGGAATGCGAGGGGGCGTCCCCCAGAAGAGCGCTCCCTTTTCTTTTGCACATTTTGGGCCCACCGCGGCCGGACACGAGGATCAACACGGTTGAAATACGCAACCCGCAGCGACATTCGCAACGTGGCCATCATCGCCCACGTCGATCACGGCAAGACCACGCTGGTCGACGCCATGCTCAAGCAGAGCAAGGTCTTTCGGGAAAACCAGGAGGTCGGCAGTCTAATTCTCGACTCTAACCCTTTGGAGCGTGAGAAAGGGATCACGATCCTGGCCAAGAACACAGCCGTGGCCTACGGCTCCGTGAAGGTGAACCTCATCGACACCCCAGGCCACGCCGACTTCTCTGGCGAGGTAGAGCGCGTCCTCAACATGGCAGACGGCTGTCTACTGCTGGTGGACGCGGTGGACGGTCCTATGCCCCAGACGCGATTCGTCCTGAGCAAGGCTCTGGCGCTGGGTCTGAAACCCGTCGTCGTGATCAATAAGATCGACCGGCCCTATGCACGCGTTGCCCAGGTACTGGAGGAGATCCAGGACCTGTTCCTGGAACTGGCCACCGAGTCCCATCAGCTCGATTTCGAAGTCGTCTACACCAATGCGCGGGACGGACAGGCAAGCCGCGATCCGGCTCAACTTGGGGAGAACCTGGAGCCGCTATTCGACGCGATCGTGCGCACCATCCCGGCACCGGAGGTCGACCTGGACGGGGCTTTTCAGATGCTGGTGACCAACATCAACTACGACGACTACCGTGGTCGTAGCGCAATTGGGCGTATTCTACGCGGCACCACGCGAGCGGGAGATCTGCTGGTCCACATCGACGGCGACGGGCTGGTCTGGCAGCACCGCGCCAGCCAGATATTCGCTTTCGAGGGATTGAAGCGCGTCCCCCTGGAGGAAGCTCGGGCGGGCGACATCGTTCTGATCACCGGACTGGAAGGAGTCAGTATCGGCGACACCGTGGCAAGCGTCGATTCCCCGGAAGCGCTCCCGCGCCTGGAGATCGAACAACCTACCGTGAAGATGTCGTTGGGCGTGAACTCTTCGCCCTTCTCCGGTCAGGAGGGCAAATACTGCATGTCTCGCCAGATACTGGCGCGGCTGACTAAAGAGCTCGAAACAAACATCGCGCTACGCGTGGAAGAAACGGGCTCGGCCGATGAGTTCCTGGTATCGGGGCGCGGTGAGCTGCATCTGGCCATCCTCGTGGAGACGCTCCGACGCGAGGGATACGAGTTCGAGATATCCCGGCCCGAGGTGATCACCCATGAGGAGAACGACCACATTCTCGAGCCAATAGAGGAGTTGGTCATCGATACATCCGAGCAGTACGTGGGCGCGCTGTCGGAACAACTCGCCCGGCGTCTGGGACAGATGACTGGGCTGCACAACGATGGATCGGGCCACGTCCGTCTGGAGTATCGCATTCCGACGCGCGGACTGATCGGCTTCCGCTACACCTTCCTCACCATTACGCATGGAGATGGCATCATGGGAAGCGTTATGGTGGGCTATGAGCCCTGGCGCGGTGAGATGGTCTCCCTGCGGGCCGGTGTCCTGGTGGCTTCGAATACCGGGGTCGCCGTCAGCTACGGATTGGCCAACGCCCAGGAGCGCGGCTTTACCTTCGTCGAGCCCGGCGAGCGGGTCTACGAGGGCATGATCGTGGGTTGGACGCGTTACCCAATCGATATCCCGGTCAACGTCTGCAAGGAGAAGAAGCAGACTAACATCCGCGCTTCCACGGCCGACATCGCGGTGCGCCTGACCCCCGCAACGAAGCTGAGCCTGGAGGAATGCATCGACTTCCTCAACCAGGACGAGTTGCTGGAGGTCACGCCCAAGACGCTACGACTCCGCAAGAAGCTTCTCAAAGCCGACGAGCGGAACAGGGCGAGAAAGCTGGCTAACGCCGGTTAGCTCCGATCTTGCTCACCAATCGCTCGGCCAGGTCTACCGAGTAGTTCTGCCCACGATCGTGTGGGTAGACCTGGAACATGTTCGCCACGTAGAGGCCGGGAATCGGGGTCTCGAAGGGAGGGATGTGGGATCGGTATTCGGTTGTGACGATCGGCTGAGCATACGGCGCCTTGAACATCCAGCTCTCCGTCACCCAGCTTGGCTCGAAGCGGGGATTGATGCGCTTGAGATAGGGTAGAAACTCAGCCCGAACAGAGTCCTCGCTCAAGTCGAAGAGCGGATCATTCATCGCCCGATAGTTGCCAAGATAGACCAGATGGCGCCCGCCGTACTGCTCCAGATCCTGGTAGTTGGTGTGCTCCACCAGCGCGATAAAGGGATAGCCGGGGTCGTTGATGTTGATCCAGTATGACTCGGTCAGGCGCCTATCAAGGGCGAGAATCAGGCAATGTGCTCCATAGGCGTTGCCCCAGTCGTAGCGAGCTCGATACTGTGCTGGCAGGGCAGGGGTGAGGCGGCACGTCAGGCGAGTCGGCAAGGTCGAGATGACACCATCGAACATCTCTTTGCCGGTAGCGGTCGAAACCGCAAGCCGACCATCAGGCTCCGGCACAACGCCGGTCACCTCTGTCCCGAGACGCAACTGCCCGCCCCGCTCGCGAATGCAGTCGGCGAGCCGAGCGTAGAGCAACTGGAAGCCGCCGCGAAGGTAGCCAAGCTCGGCCGACCGGTCATGCAGCCGTCCCCAGAACCAGGGCAGAGCGATCTGCTCGGACAGAGGGCCGAATTTGCTATTGAGCAAGGGCTGCCAGACGAGCTCATAGGGTCCCCTGCCCATCCACCGTCGGATCCAGGATGCCGCAACTCGACCTTCCAGGATGCCCGGAGAAGGGAGGTAACGCAAGATGGCCATTCCGGCGGCCATGCGGATCCGCTCGTGCGCACGCAGGGGCGGAAAACGCAACAGCGACGATGGAGAGTCCAACTGGTACGCCTGGCCGCCGCGCAACACACTCGTCAGCGGTCTCGACCAGGCCAGGCGATCGCTCAGCCCCATCTCATCGATCAACCTGGTGATCGCTCGATCCGATCGAAAGATATGGTGGTAGAACCTCTCCAGCCAAACGTCGCCCACGAGGAAGCCGGACGTCAGCCCCCCCACAGCCGTTTCTTTCTCGAACACAGTCACGCGCATCCCGCGTTCGGCAAGCCGCAGCGCGGCAGTCAGTCCGAGAATACCACCGCCCAGTATGGCGTATTGCATCTGCTTCTCTGCCCCAACAAAAAAGCCCGAGAGCATCGGGCATAGAGAACCTGGAGCGGGAGACGGGACTCGAACCCGCGATCCTTCCACTAGAAGGACTTGGGATGCAGGAACTCTACCAACTGAGTTACTCCCGCCAACGCAGAGATAGTATAGCCACTAGCGACCGCCGCTGTCAAACACAGCGACCCGGGTTTCCAAGCAAACCTTCTGGGCCGGCCAATCGAGGCCTGGTCATAAAACACGGTCGGTGCAGGGCGCGAAGGCAGGGACTGGGAGCGCGGGCATCCTGCCCGCACGTGCCTTGGCTGACGCACTGGCAGGATGCCCGCGCTCCCAGGCAGCACCGTCTCTGACAATTGTGACCAGTCCTCGGCCAATCACTTAGCTTCCCACGGTTCTACGCTCAGGTCGCACCAAGAAGCCGTCCAACTTGCTGCATCTTACCTTGACACCGGCTGGCGATTGGAGTTAGAATAACAGATAAGAGCCAGGGATAGGTCTAATCGGTTGTTGGGGCGTCCGCCGAGGGGCGCCATGGGCCGACGGCGATAGCCCTTTTGTCTTGGGAACAGGTGGGCCATGAGAACTCTGCTGGTTCAGCCGCGGCAGAGGGGGGGGCTGGGCTTCAAGAGCCTGGCAATGGTGGAGCCACTTGGACTGGAAATGGTCGCTGGCGCGCTCGAGAGTCGCGGACACGAGGTGCGCATTCTCGACCTGGTGGTTCCCCAGGATCTCGCGACGGCTCTTGAAGAGTTCCAGCCGCAGCTATGCGGCATTAACTGCTCCTTCACCATCGACGTCTATCAGACGCTACGTGTTGCTGCCGAAGCCAGGGCTGCGCGCTCCGCGCCGTTCGTGCTGGTCGGTGGTCATCACGCCACGCTCAATCCGCAGGACTTCCTCGATCCGTCGGTCGACGCCATCGCCGTCGGAGAAGGCGAGCTTCTCATTCAGGAGCTGGCTGACGGTCTCGCCTCCAGACGGGACCTGAGCCAGATTCCCGGTCTGGCTCTTAATCACGGGAAGGAGCAATTCTTCACTGGACAGCGCTCGCTCATCCACGACCTGGACAGTCTTGCGCTACCGGCCCGGCACCTCACTGACGAGCACAGACGAAACAAGCAGTACTTCATGGTCATGGAGATCCCCATGGCCACCTGCGAGACAGCCCGTGGCTGCCCGTATCACTGCAACTTCTGCAGCGTGTGGCAGTTCTACCAGGGCAAGACTCGCACGAAGAGCCCGCAGCGCGTGGTTGAGGACCTGGCGCGAGTGCGCGAGAAGAAGATTCTCTTCACGGACGATAACTTTCTGCTTAACGTCAACCGAGCCGCGGAGATAGCCGAGTTGCTCCGCCAGAACAAGATCAAGAAGAACTACTTCTTCCAAGCGCGCAGCGATTCCATCTCCCGCCATCCTGAAGTCATCTCCCTGTGGAAGGAGGTGGGCTTGACCGGCGTCTTTGTAGGGTTCGAGAAGATCGACGATGAGGAGCTCAAGAGCATAGACAAGTCAAACTCCGCGGCTACGAACGACACGGCAGTGGAGGTACTTGGGCAACGCAAGGTAGGAATCATCGGCGGCTTTATCGTGGACCCGAACTATGGGCCGGCCCAATTCGAGAAGCTGCGCCAGTACATTCGCAGCCGCCCGGCCATCACCAACCCCACTTTCACGGTGTTAACTCCTCTGCCTGGAACCAAGCTCTTCGACGAGATCAGCGACAGACTGGTCACAGAAGACTACGAGCTTTTCGACCTCATGCACGCCGTGCTGCCTACCCATATGTCAATCGAGGAGTTCTATCGGGAGTTCACTACGCTCTGGCATACCGCCTACCGTCCTTCACTTGGCAAGTGGCTTGGCATGATCTCGGCTAGCTGGGCGATGTCTCGGGCTCCCGCATCGCATTTCCGCAGGATCATCAGCACGATCAAGATTTTGACCAATCCCGACTGCTACCTGGCCGGGCATCTAGGAGCGAGGGGCGACGAAGCACGTCAGACATCCTATCAGCCCTCCGACGCCGGCAGCCCGGTCTGATCAGATAGACATCCTCACGCCTAGTCGATATGTTGTATTATTGCTATAGCACCCGGTCCCGGACCGGATGTGGCGCGCTACTGGCTCATCGCCACAGAAGTCCGGGCAGCATCCGGCGCGGCCCGTGGCCGCGTTCGGTCAGGAGAGGAGGGGAGGGGGCGTTGAGATAACCTTTGCAGGCTCGCCGCGCGCCCTGTGCATTCCCACTTCATGCGGGGAAACGTCTCTTGTGCGAGAAAGGAGTGAGAGGGGAAATGTCGACAACAACGGAGCGCCAAGCGTCCGCTCGACCATCTACAAATGCGCTGTGGCGTTGGGGCAGGACGTTTGTCGACGATGTGTTCCAGAAAACCAAGCAGCGGGCCTTCGAGTTCGCCTTGTCGGAGGCTCTGGGCGTCCTGGGCTCTTCGTCCGAGCAGAACTACTTGCGGCTGGCCGGTATCTTTGACAAGTTCGCCAAAGATCAGAGCAAGAAAGCTGTGGCTCAGTGGGTACGCGAGTACCTGTCCCCCGGACGGCCTGGCACCGAGTATCTCAAGCGCGTCTTGTCCACCGTTCATCCCAACATTCGCCGCAAGTACATCGCGCGGTTCATCGCGTACATCATCTTCCATCCACTCGGCACGACACAACGGTTGCCAGATGGGCGTGAGGTTGCGGTCCCTGCCTGCATGCTTATTAGCCCCACCATGCGCTGCAACCTGAAGTGCGTTGGCTGCTACGCCGGCAACTACACGAAGAAGGAAGATCTTCCTCTGGACGTAGCAGAGCGCGTGCTAGGTGAGGCCCGCGACCTGGGGGTTCGCTACTTCATCGTCCTCGGCGGCGAGCCGATGATCTGGGACCCGCTCTTCGACGTCTTCGCCAAGTTCGACGACTGCGCGTTCCAGTACTACACAAGCGGGCACCTGATGACTCCGGAGAAGGCGCGCAAGATCGTGGAATTGGGCAACGTGGTACCCGCCATTAGCATCGAGGGTTTCGAGGAGGAGACCAATCTGCGCCGCGGCGTGGGCGGCTTCGAGCGAGCCATGACCGCGATGGACAACCTGCGCGAGGCCAGCGCGATGTTCGCCTTCTCGGCTACCGTCACCAGCAAGAACGTGGACGTGGTCACCAGCGACGAGTTCATCGATCTCATGGTCCAGAAGGGCTGCCACTACGGCTGGTACTTCCTGTACATGCCCGTCGGACGCAACCCAGACACGGGCCTCATGCCGACACCGGCCCAGCGCAACAAGGTGCGCGCCCGACTCGCCGAGATCCGCAACACGCACCCGATCCTAGCAGCAGACTTCTGGGGCGACGGTCCGCTTACCGATGGCTGCCTCGCGGGCGGACGCCGGTACTTCCACGTCAACAACCGAGGTGACGTTGAGCCCTGCATCTTCACCCACTGGGCCGTCGATAACGTCAAGGATAAGCCTCTGGTAGAGTGTCTGGCCTCCGATTTCTTCAAGGCCTTCCAGAAGGCCGCCCCGTACGGGAACAATCTTCTGCGCCCATGCCCGATCATTGACCATCCGCGGGCCCTGCGGGGACTGGTCAAGAAGTTCGGCGCCTATCCAACCCACGACGGAGCGGAGACCATCGTCGAGGATCTGGCCGAACACCTGGACAACTACTCGGAAGAGGTTCGGCGGATCTACGATCCGATCTGGAAAGAAGAGTACGGTTGGGCCTCTGTCATACACTCCAAGCCGCAGTATGATTGGTCGAAAAAGGACATCGATTCGGGGTCCAGCACTGATCCATCGGGTAATTGATTCGGGTCGAGACAAACCCTTCCAGCCCTGTAATTCCACGAGGCGCAGAGAAGGCTGCCGTCGTCTAATTCGACGGCAGCCTTTCTTGATGTGCTGTCCTACCCGGAGCCGAGGGAAATTCTCCCGCGCAATCAAGCCTAAAGGTTGATATAATGGCTGATCGGAATAGCTTGCCTAGATAAACCGTCGTCACGCGATCAGGAGAAGAGAATGAAAGAGCTACTCGAGGAGATCGCCAAGCGTCGAGCGGCCGGCGAATTCACGGCCCTGGCCACGATCGTGCGGACGAAAGGCTCCACACCGCGGAAGGCCGGCGCCAAGATGCTGGTACTGTCCGATGGGAAGATCCTGGGCACCATCGGCGGCGGCTGCGGCGAGGCCGACGTCTGGTCCGAGGCCATGGAAGCGATCCGCGATGGGAGCCCGCGCCTTGTGCAGGTGGACCTGACCATAGACGCCGCCGAGGATACAGGCATGATCTGCGGCGGCATCATGGATGTGCTGGTGGAGCCGATCGTCCCGGTCAAGTAGGCACACCCACCTCGACAAGAAAGGATGAGCGGAAGCGGTGTTCAGCTCAATTGAAGCCGTCCAGAGCGCCATGGAGAAGAACGCCTATATCACGGACCGCGCCATGGCCACCACCCTTTTCCTTTCCCATGCCCTGATGAAGCCAATACTTCTGGAAGGCGAGGCGGGGGTGGGCAAGACCGAGATGGCGAAGGTGCTCGCCCAATCCCTGGGGACCAAGCTCATTCGCCTGCAGTGCTACGAAGGACTCGACGCAAACCACGCCATCTACGAGTGGAACTATCAGAAGCAACTCCTCCGCATTAAGCTGGAAGAGCGCAGTCACACCTCCCGCGACGAGGTGGACCGCACCATCTTCAGCGAGGAGTATCTGATTCGTCGTCCGCTCCTTGAAGCCATCACCAGTGACGGCAACGTGGCACCGGTTCTTCTGATCGACGAGGTGGATCGCGCGGATGAGGAGTTCGAGGCCTTCCTGTTGGAGGTGCTGTCGGACTTCCAGATCACTATCCCGGAGATTGGCACGCTGCGGGCCAAACACAAACCATACGTGATCCTGACCTCCAACCGCACGCGCGAGATGCACGACGCCCTCAAGCGACGCTGCCTGTACCTCTGGATTCCGTACCCTGCCTTCGAGCGCGAGTTCGAGATCGTGCTGGCGCGTGTGCCGATGATCGAGAACATCCTGGCCAGCCAGATCTGCCAGTTCATGCAGAAGGTGCGCGAAATCGACTTCTACAAGAGGCCGGGGGTCGCGGAGACGCTGGACTGGGCCGCGGCACTGCTGGCGCTGGGGCGAGACCACCTGGACAAACAGGTTGTTGATGAGACCCTGGGCTGCATCTTCAAGTACAACGAGGACATCCAGCGCGCCAGGGGTGGCCAGCTAGACAGCGTGCTCGAGGGCATGGGCTGTCGGCCCATCATCCCCGTGGGAGGATGATTCGCCTTGATCTCCGCGCCGCAGTTGCGCCGGCAATCTCACGTCATCCGAAATGTGCTGGCTTTCTGTCGCCTGTTGAAAGCTGCCAAGGTCGACATCTCCATGAACAAGGTGATCGACGCCTGCCGCTGTCTGGAGTTCATCGACCTGGGCAGCCGCGAGGACCTCTACTGGGCTCTGAGGGCCAACCTGGCCTCGCGGCAAGAGGATCTGAAGATCTTCGATGCGGCCTTCCACTACTTCTGGGTGCGTTACGAGACGCCCGAGGAGCAGGACACCTGCGGCAATGAGGAGGGCGCGGGAGAGGGACTGGAGCGCCACGAACAGGTCGGCGACGAGAAGGACATGTCCCTGGAAGACTTCGCCAAGGACGACTCCGAGGACCAGGAACCACGCTCTATGGACATCCTGGCATATACTCCCAACGAAGTGCTGGCCAGGAAGGATTTCGGCGAGCTAACCGACGACGAAGCACGAGCCATGCGTCAACTGATTGCACAACTTGCCGTAAAACTCAGCACAGTGATCAGCCATCGCAGGCGCCTAGATCCACGGGGCGACGTGATCGATCCAGCGCGCATGTGGCGACGCAACATGCGCTACGGTGGGGACATGGTCGAGCTGCCCAGAAAGAAGCGGCGCATCCGGAAGACGAAAGTCGTCCTGCTGTGCGACGTCAGCGGCTCGATGGATAGCTATAGCCGCTTTCTCATTCAATTCCTCTTCGCCATGCAGAACGAGCTGCGCAATATGGAGACCTTCGTCTTCAGCACGCGGCTCACGCGCATCACGCATCTGCTGCACAGGCGGGGCGTCCAGGACGCGCTGGATCATGTGGCGAAGACTGTGCAGGACTGGTCCGGCGGGACCACCATCGGAGCATGCCTGCAGTCCTTCAATGAGAAGTGGGGACGGTTCTCGCTACAAAGCAAGACCGTCGTCGTCGTCATTAGCGATGGTTGGGATCGGGGCGACTCGGGGCTGCTGGCCCAGCAGATGTGGCAGATCCACCGTAGAGCCGCGAGCATCATCTGGCTCAACCCACTGCTGGGCAGTCCCAATTACCGGCCCCTCTGTAAAGGCATGCAAGCTGCTCTGCCAAGCATCGACTACTTCATGCCCGGACACAACCTCGCAAGCCTGATCAACCTGGTGCGCGTGCTGCGCGATCGACGGCGGTCGGCAGCGTACGTTCCACAGTAGAGGAGCATCGATGACAGACCTGTTTGACTCCCTGCTAGAAGCAAGCAAGACCACCGCACGGCTGGCCACGGCGAGCATTATCGGGCCCGACGGCCTACCACAGGGCAAGCTCGGATTACGCTTGTTCGTTCGACAGGATGGTTCCGCCACCGGCTCCATTCAAGGAGACCGCGTCCAGGACGAGGTAGTACAGGCCTGCCGTGCTGCCCTCAAGAGCGGTCGGCCGGCGACGCTGACAGTAAAGATAGGCGCGAACGAAGCGCAGGATCTCGGGCTGGCGCCCGGCACAGGGCTGGAGGTCTTTGTCGATGTCATTCAGTCCCACGACACATTGTTCGTGGTCGGCGCCGGTCATATCGGACACGCTCTAGCGCGCATGGCGAAGGTCGTGGGCTTCGAAGTGGCGGTAGTCGATGATCGCAAGGACTTCGCCAACCGCGACCGCTTCCCCGATGCCGACCAAGTGATCACCGCCGACATAGGCGAGACCGTGCGCAGCTTTCCGATCACGCCAGCAACGTACGTCGTGATCGTCACCCGTGGTCACCGCTACGACGAGTCCGCGCTGGCTGGCGTCATCGATTCTCCCGCCGCCTACATCGGCATGATCGGCAGCCGTCGGCGCGTCAAGTCCGTTCTTCAACGCTTGGCCGAGGAAGGCGCGTCGGCTGAGGCCGTCGATCGCATCCATGCCCCCATCGGACTCGACATCGGCGCGGAGACACCCGAGGAGATCGCGGTCAGCATTTTGGCCGAGATTATTCAAACTAGGCACGGCAGGCAATCCAGCCCGAATATGAAAGAGGTTCGATGATGGCCTCTGAATCACCTGCACGAATTAGCCTCGAAAACACGCTGGTTGTGGTGCGTGGTGCGGGCGATCTGGCGACCGGCGCAGTGTACCGACTGTTCCGTAGCGGCTTCCCGGTTGTGGCCACCGAAGTGCCGCAGCCACTGGTGGTGCGAAGGAGCGTCTCGTTCGCCGAGGCCATCTTCACCGGGCGGGTGGAGGTAGAGGGTCTGGTGTCCACGCGCGCCGACAGACTCGCTCAGGTCTGGCCCACCATTCGCGCCGGGCAAGTCCCGATCCTGGTGGATCCGGACGGCGAGGTGATCCGGGAACTGCGCCCCACAGTGGTAGTGGACGCCATCATGGCCAAACGCAACCTGGGCACACGCATTGACATGGCACCCGTCGTGATCGCCCTGGGCCCGGGCTTCACGGCCGGCGAAGATGCCCACGCGGTCATCGAAACCAACCGCGGACACAACCTGGGCCGCGTCATCCTATCGGGCGAGGCGGAACCCGACACGGGCATCCCCGGAGAAGTAGGCGGGCGCTTGGGCGAGCGCGTTCTACACGCGCCAACGGATGGCACACTGGAGGTTCTGACTCCCATCGGAAGCCAGGTCAAGACCGGTGAGTTGCTGGCCCGCGTGAACGGGCAGCCGGTGCTTGCCCCCTTCGATGGCATCCTGCGCGGCATGCTCAAAGAGGGTCTGAACGTCTTCAAAGGTCTAAAGATCGGCGACATCGATCCGCGCTGCGCCCGGGAGCACTGCTTCACCATCTCCGACAAGGCTCTGGCCGTCGGCGGCGGCGTACTGGAGGCTTCGCTGTACCTCCTGCGCGCTCAGGCGCGCACACTAGGCGAATCGACAGCGATCTAGGCCCGCAATGGCAGTTGCGGGCGAGGACGCCAGCGCTCCATGGTCTGCTACCAGCGAAAGTGCGTGACCTCGAAGCTTCGGAACTCTCCCATATACGGCTCCGTTTGAACGTCCACGTCCTCAACGCGGGCTCCAGATGGACCGTGTCGGCTCCAGGCAACAAGCTGATCCACCGCGTCGCGCTCACCCTCCATAACCGCTTCAACCTGGCCCTCAGCCGTGTTGCGCACCCACCCGGTCACACCCAGGGAGCGGGCCCGCTCCCGCATGGAATCTCTGTAGAAAACCCCCTGAACATGACCGGAGATCAGCAGTCGAATACGCGCCTTTGCCATCGCATCACTCATCGAACACAAGCAACAGTTAGGGGGAATGAAAGGGCTACAGCCAGCCACCCGAGATGGCACTCAGAACGGCAAGAACGATACCCGTTACGACAGCGGCGATGATCCAATTGATGATCGCGTTACCAACCACCATGCCCTGCCCCGATTGAACGGCATACGTCGTGAGCACCAGAGCATAGATGAGGAGGGCAAGGGCCGCCAACCAGCCGATACATGGGATAAAGGCCAGCACCTGGCTAATGATGCTAACCGGAACCCAGTAGGTGGAGACGAGGTACGCCTGCTGGTCGAAGTTCCCGTGCCCGCCAAGGAACCGTGTCGCCACAAACTGGAGCACGTAGCAGAAGAGGTAGAAGCCAACAATCGTTTGAACAAAGGTGCGCACCAGCGTGGACAGGGCCGCGAGTGGCCCCGCGGCGATGGAGGTAGGTACCCCGCCGATATTGGAGAGGAAAGACGCGAATGATGCCAGGATAGCGGTAAGCACGGCCGATAAGACGGCGGCCACAACCGCAGCGATAATGACTCCAGTCAGAGTACGCTCGCTGCTGGCAGAAGCCTTTTGCTCCTCGAACGTCTGCACTGAGGGTCGCGTCAGGACAGTGCGCCAGACGGCGAATAACTCTGCAATCATGATCGCCTAACTCCTCCTATATGCTATCCCGCAGCGTATCGTGTAGGCCGTTCCGCTACCGCTTTCCAACCGCACAGCCAGCGGCAAGATACGCTAATTGTAACACAGTTAAGGCGAATCCGATCCTTTTGGCGTGGAGCGCGACACAGGCACAACTTCGCCTAATTCCTTCTGTCTCCTGGTAACTTCTGTTTGCTTCGCGATCCAAATATTCACGGCCCTACGCAGACCTCACCTCATACGCGGATCCAACGCATCGCGCAATCCATCGCCCAGAAAAGTGAAGGAGAGCATGGTGATGGCGATGGCGAGGGTAGGGTACAGGGTCACGTAGGGCACAGCGAAGATGCTGCTATAGGCATCCTGGACCAGCGTTCCCCAACTGGCGTTGGGAGGGGTGAGGCCGATACCAATAAAACTGAGAGCCGACTCGGCGAGGATGGCGCGTGGGATACCCAGGGTGACAGCCACGATGATCGGTCCCAGAGCATTGGGCAGGATGTGGCGAAGCACGATCCTGACGTGGGGCACGCCTATCGCGCGTGCTGCTTCGACGAACTCCTTTTCACGCAGCGAGAGGGTCTGCCCTCGCACCAGGCGCGCCATATCAGTCCAGACCACGATGCCGATAGCCAGGAAGATCTTGTCGATGCCCCGCCCGAGCCAGGTCGTGATGATGATAATGAAGAGCAAGTCCGGGAAGGCGTAGACAACATCTGTGAAGCGCATCAGCAGGTTATCGACCCGTCCACCCACATAGCCCGCGACCAGACCGATCGGGACACCGACCCCGAGCACGATAACCTGCACCAGCACGCCGACGGTCAGTGAAACGCGAGTGCCGTGAATCATGCGGCTGAGAAGATCGCGCCCGAGTTGATCGGTGCCCAACCAATGGGACCAGCTGGGACCCTGGAAAACCAGACCGTAATTCTGCTTTGTCGGCGAATAGGGGGCGATGCGGTCCCCCGCTATCGCCACCAAAGCCAGAACGAGTATGAGTCCCAGTCCCACCAGGGCAGCCCGATTCTTGATCAGACGCCGCCAGGCATCACGCCAGAGGTTACTTGAGGACTGCTCTGATTCTGTACGCTTCATCACGGCCACGGCAGTGTCCACGAGCTACCTCAACTCAACCGAATGCGGGGATCCAGAAAGATGTACCCCATGTCGACCACGAGATTCATGACAACCACCACGCCGGCGTACAAGAGCGTCGTGCCCATAATCATTGAGTAGTCTCGCTCAGCAACCCCCATCACGAACAGGCGGCCGATGCCTGGAATATAGAACATCGTCTCCACGACAAAAGAGCCGGTCACCAGCGAGGCCGCCAGCGGTCCAAGGATAGTTGCCACGGGCAGCAGAGCGTTGCGTAACATGTGACGAACAACCACTACCCTCTCCGTCAGCCCCTTCGTGCGCGCCGTCCGCACGTAGTCCTGTCGAATGACCTCAAGAAGACTGCTGCGCGTGTAGCGGGCAATCAGGGCCGCGGGAGCAAAGCTAAGGGCGATAGTCGGCATGATCCAGCGATCGGGCGTGCCCCAGTTGCCCGAGGGCAGCCATTTCAGCCAGACGGTGAAGACCATGATCAAGACGATGGCCAGAACGAAGTTCGGAATCGAATAGCCGATGATGGAGAACGACGTCGCGCCGAAGTCAGCCCAAGTATTCCGTCGCAGGGCCGCCAGCGTACCTAGCGAAATACCGATCACGATGCCTAGAACGAGAGCCATGGCGGCCAAGTGTGCAGTCACCGGCAGACCAGTGAGAATAATGTCTGTGACAGATTTGGTGGGATCGCGGAACGAAGGTCCCAGGTCTCCGCGCACCACACCGGACATATAGTCAGCGTACTGTTGCCAGAACGGCTTGTCCAGGCCGTACTTGCGCTCTATGTTGGTCCGCACGCTCTCCGGGATCTTCCTTTCCTGATCAAACGGTCCCCCTGGCGTTTGGTGCATGATGGTGAACGTGATCAGAGACACGAAGAACAGGACGGGGATGATCCACAGAACGCGCTGGATCAGGTACCGGGTCATCGATCAACATCCTGGCAGTGGGCTTAGCCGACCCAATGAATGATGAGGGGGCGGATACGGAGCCCCGCCCCCACTGTATGTAATGGAGTATGAGCGAACGCGCCCGTCAGTGCGCCGCGATTTGGAGATCCTTCCAGAAGTACGCGCCAACCTGGGGATCCTGCGGTGTCGTCTTCAACCCCTTCACCCAGGGCTTGACCAGACGGAATCGGCCCTGGAAGTACATCCACAAGGCAGGAGCGTCGTCCACCAGGATCTTTTGGGCCTGCGCATACATGTCGAGTTGCCTCTTCTGGTCCGGCTCGGCCGCGGCTTTCCTCACTAGATCATCGAAGCCCGTATTGCTCCACTGAGAAAAGTTCACGCCGGAGCCGATCTCTCCCCATGCCACCCGTAGCCAGTTGTTGGGATGTGGATAATCGGAGGCAAAGCCAAGAAAGAACATCGGCGCCGGATCGGAGACCAGTCTGGCACCAAAGGACTTGCCCTCTACGTTCTCGAGCTCGATATCAATCCCCAGGTTCTCTTTGATCTGGGCCTGGATGTACTCCATCCTCAGTTTGTTGGCCGTGCTAGTGGCGTACATGGCTGTCACTTTGGGAAGGCCCTTCCCATCCGGGTAGCCAGCCTCGGCTAGCAACTGCCTCGCCTTCGCCGGATTGAAGTCGAAGCCGATCTCGGGCTGGAAGCCAGGCATCCCAAGCGGAATGAAGCTCTTGGCCGGCGTGTGGATACCGTTGAGCACCTTGTCATTCAGCGTCTTGGTATCCAAAGCCATCTGGAAGGCCTGGCGTACCCGCTTATCATCGAACGGCTTGGCCTTCACGTCGAAGCCCAGGAAAGTGGTCCGCAAAGTGTTGTCCTGAAGAATATCTTTGGAGAGGGACGAGTCCTGTCGTATTTGTTGAACGAGCGCGTCGGGAATATTGCTGCTGATATCCAGTTCCCCGTTTCGATAGGCCGCATAGGCCGTCGCGTCGTCGGTGATAAAGGTGATCTCGATCCGATCTAGCGTGGGTCTGGTATCGAAGTAATTGGGGTTGCGCTCTAGAGTGATCTTCGACCCCGGAGCCCAACTCTTCAGAAGGAACGGTCCATTGCTGATGATGTTGCCCGGCTCCGTCCACTTGTCGCCGAATTTCTCGACCACATCCTTCTTGATCGGTGAGACATTGCCCTGAGCCAGCAAACTGAGGAAGTAGCTGGCAGGATTCTCCAGGTCAAACTTGAGCGTCCTGGCGTCGAGCGCCTTCACACCGACCGCATCTCGCAACTTGGCCAGCGTGGCATCATCCGCCTGTTTCGGCTTGTTCTTGGTACCCAGGGCGCCGTTGAAGGCTTCCGCGCCCTTCAAATCGTACAAAAAGTGCGCATACGTCGAGGCGAACTTGGGATCGAGCATACGTTTGATAGCATACTCGAAATCCGCGGCCGTCACGGCGGTTCCATCGCTCCACTTGGTGTCTTTGAGCGTGAAGGTGTAGGTCTTGGCATCGGGGGACGCCTCCCACTTCTCGGCGAGGGCCGGCTCGACGGTCAGATCAGGCTTATAGCGCACGAGCCCCGTGAAAATCTGTTTAGTGACCGCCTCTTGACCAACTTCGTTGATCAATCCAGGG
>SCTZ01000045.1 GCA_004297765.1 Chloroflexota bacterium
GGACTCCATGCAATAACCAGGCCAGCCAGCTTGACACCACACCACCCCGGATGTAGCATGCGGCATGACTCTCGGGAATCCCCAATCAACCGCAGCAGTCCGGCCGGCGCCCGTCGAGACGCCGTTTTTACACTTTTTTTACATTTGCCTAATCGCTCCTTAGCATCGTGGAGTCAGAATGAAACGGGGGCACTTGCGCGGCCCAGCGCGATCATCCATCGTAGCGCAATCAACAGGAGGCGTGAACGCATATGGCGACTGGAGAGCAGAGTCTTGGAAAACTGCGGACCCGGACCAAGCGTCTGGGTGGACTGACCAAGTTCCAGGCAGTCTTCCTGATCGTGGCCGGTCTGGTCAGCGCATGGATCGGCTACACGGCCTACGAGCGCATGACGTTCAAGCCACCGGCAGCGCCCGTGCAAACCGTCCCGGTGCAGCGTGGCTCAATCATCGCCACGGTCACCAGCACGGGCAGCGTGGTGCCCACACAGCAGGCCAAGCTCACATTCCAAGCTAGTGGCCGTGTGAAAGAGATGAACGTCAAGCTCGGCGATAAGGTTACCGCCGGTCAGGTACTGGCCAAATTGGACACGGTCCCGCTGGAGATCAAACTCGAGCAGGCCCAGTCCAGCCTGACCTCCGCTAAGCTCAAGCTGGATCAGGTTACCGGCAGCGTGCGTCCCGAGGACCTTGCGGCGGCCAAGGCCTCCCTCGATAGCGCGCAGGCCAAGTACGATCAGGTGATGGCCGGTCCCACCGATGTGGACCTGAAGGCCGCCCTGCAAGGCGTCTCGTCGGCCCAGGCCACTCTGGACAAAGCTCAATCCACTCTCGCCGATCTCAAGGCAGGTCCCAACCCGGACGACGTCAAGTCGGCCGAGCAGGACGTGGAGAAAGCGAAGAGCAGCTTGTGGAGCACTCAGCTCAACCGCGACGGCATCTGCGGCCAGAATGACAAGGCGTACAACTGCTACTCGGCTAATGCGAACGTCATGTCCGCGGAGATTTCCGTCACACAGGCGAAGAACAAGCTGGCGGTTCTGCAGGCCGGGGCGAAGCCCGAGGACATCGCCAACGCCCAGAAGAGCGTTGACAGCGCCCAGGCCGCCCTAGATGCCGCCCAGGCCAAGCTGGCGGATCTCAAAGCCGGTCCCAAAGACACCGATGTTCAGGCTGCGGCCAGCGCGTTAGCCTCGGCCAGGGCGCAACTGGCCCAGAAGACCAACAACCTGCTGCCGGCCGACCTGGCCATCTACCAGGAGCAGATCCACGCGGCCGAGATAAGCGTCAAGCAAGCCCAGCTCGATCTATCCAACGCCACCCTGACGGCACCGTTCGCCGGCGTCGTCAGCATGATCGGGGTCAACCCCGGAGAGCAGGCTGGATCGGGCACCGCTGCCGTCACCCTCGTGGATCCAAGCACCGTGCGCATTGACGCGAGCGTCGACGAAACCGACGTCAGCAAGATCAAAGTCGGGCAAGATGCCCAAATCACCTTCGACGCGATCCCTGGCCGTCAGTTCACAGGGCGCGTTATCGCCGTTGCGCCCAGTGCAACCGTCCAGCAAGGAGTGGTCAGCTATATCATCTCCGTCAGCGTCGACCCGGCCGGCGCGACCTTGCCGGGAAGCATGACGGCCAGCATCAATATCATCACCGATCGCCAGGACAACGTGCTGGTCGTGCCAAATCGCGCAGTGCGCACCGTGGCACGAACCCGCGTGGTGGATTTGCAGACGGCTGACGGAAAGACCGAGACGCGTCAGGTCCAGGTTGGGATGAGCAACGACCAATCCAGCGAGGTGAGCAGTGGCTTGGCCGAGGGAGACGTGGTGGTCATACCAGCCACGACAACCGCGGCCCCACGCATCGGCGCTCCGGGTATGGGCGGCGCCCCGGGAATGGGCGGGGGTACCGTGATCATGGGCGGGCCCGGCAGATAGATCCATGATCAAGCTAACCGATATCGTCAAGTCTTACACGATGGGCGAGATGATCGTGCATGCCCTGCGGGGCGTGTCGCTGGTTATTGCGCCGGGCAGCCTGGTCTCGATCATGGGTCCGTCGGGCTCTGGCAAATCGACACTCATGAACATTCTTGGGTGTTTGGACCAGCCGACCTCCGGCAGCTACCAACTGGACAGCATGGAGATCAGCCAGCTATCCGACGATGAATTGGCCGAGATCCGCAACAAGAAGATCGGTTTCGTCTTCCAGACCTTCAACCTGCTCCCGCGCGTCTCGGCGCTGGAGCAGGTGAAGCTACCTCTGCTATACGCGGGAGGACGCGATCAGGACCGGCGCGCCCGCGAGGCATTGGCGTCGGTAGGATTGACCGAGCGAGCTCATCATCGACCGACGGAGCTGTCCGGCGGACAGCAGCAGCGGGTGGCCATCGCCCGAGCACTGGTGAACGACCCCTCTATCATCCTAGCCGACGAGCCGACCGGTGCGCTGGACACACGCACCAGCGAGGAGATCATGGCCATTTTCCAGCGGCTGAACAAGGAGCGAGGCATCACCATCGTCTTCGTGACCCACGAGCCGGACATCGCAGCTCATACTAGCCGCATCATCCACATCCGCGACGGACACATCAACCAGGACGAGCTAGTGGAGCACCCGGTGGATGCCATGGCCGTGATGGCGAGCTTGCCCACCGAGAGCCATTGGGATAGGGTGGATAGCGGTGCATCTCGACGGCGTGGTGGAGGATAGAGCATGGGGCCATATCAGAGCTTACAAATAGCGCTGCGAGCACTGGCCGCTAACAAGCTTCGTTCGGCGCTGACCATGCTGGGCATGATTATCGGCGTGAGCGCCGTCATCGCTCTGATGTCCGTCGGCAGTGGGGCACAGGCCATGATTACAGCCCAAGTGCAGAGCATGGGAACCAACCTGCTCTTCGTTACGCCTGGCAGCAGCCAAGCCAACGGAGTGAAGGGCGGAGCAGGCACAGCCGCCACGCTCACACTGGAGGATGCCGAAGCCATCGCGGACCCGACCAACGTCCAGGGGATCACGGCCGTCGCTCCTGAGTCGGGGAGTGGGGCGCAGGTCGTGGCAGGCTCCCAGAACACGTTCGTGCGCGTGACCGGCGTAACGCCCGAGTACCAGGGCGTACGCAACTTCCACGTGGCGCAGGGCGACTTCATTTCCAAACAGAACGTCGACGGCCGGTCTCTCGTCGCGGTGCTGGGAAGCACTACCGCGCTGAATCTGTTCGGCGATTCCGACCCGATCGGACAGTCCATCAAGCTGAACCGGCTCAGCTTCCGTGTGATCGGAGTGATGGAGACCAAGGGCGCCCAGGCCATGGGCAACCAGGACGACATCGTCTTCGTTCCCATCACCACGCTGCAGCAGAGGCTGCAGAACCAGCGCACCGTTACAGGCGGGCGTAGTATCAGCAGTATCAACGTGCAGGTGGCAGATGAAGGCGCAATCGATCAGGTGGTGAGTCAGATCGCGGACCTTCTGCGGCAGCGGCACAAGGTGGCCCAGGACGATTTCCTCGTTCGCAGCCAGGCCGATATGCTCGCGGCCTTCGACTCCATAACGCAAACCATGACCCTTCTGCTGGGGGCCATAGCGGGCATTTCCCTGGTGGTGGGGGGAATCGGCATCATGAACATCATGCTGGTCTCCGTCACCGAGCGAACAAGAGAGATCGGCATTCGCAAGGCCGTGGGCGCGAAACGCCAGGACATCCTGGTGCAGTTTCTCATCGAGTCGATCGTCGTCAGTGTGCTTGGAGGTGGTATCGGCGTCCTGCTGGGCATGACGCTATCGTACCTGGTGTCCGGCATTAAGCTCGGCGGGCAGTCCCTGCCGACGGCCGTCACGCCCGACGCCATCATGATGGCCTTCGGCGTCTCGGCCGCCGTCGGTCTGTTCTTCGGGATCTATCCGGCCAGCCGGGCCGCGTCTCTCAACCCAATCGAGGCGCTGCGGTATGAGTAGTATTCTTTTCAAGTGATGGCACCAGTGATACGGCGCAGGATCACGAGGTACCTACGGCGCATGCTGACCAGAGCACTGACCGGGATCGTGCTTGGCGTGCTGGTCATCCTCGCGCCGCTGCCCGGGGATTGGGACCCGCGGGTCCTGGCTATGCAAACGCCCATTGGTGTTCTCGTTCTGCTGTGCACCCTGGGCAAAGCGCTGTACGACACATTGTTCTACGATCGCTACCAACCATAACAGCATCAAAGCGTTCGAAAGGATAGTAAACATGTTCAAGTTTCTGCTTATTGGAGTGATCGTGCTCGGACTGGGCATCGGGGCGGCCTTCGGTGCCGGGACGGCCTACGGGCGCAGCAGCGGTAGCACGCTCCAAGCAGCCAAGAGTGCCGTGACGGTCAACAGCTCGGCGGCCAGTGGAGCGGGCGGTCCTAATGCCGGGACCAACGGGCAGGCAGTCCAAACTCGTCCCGGGGTCATAGGTACGATCGAAAGCGTGACGGGCAACAGCTTCACTGTCAAGACCAGCGGCGGCACCACCAGCGTGAAGGTCGACGACAAGACCACCATTCGCAAGACCGTGACCGGCACCGCACAAGACTTGACGCCCGGCGAGACCGTCGTCATCGCGGGTGAGACAGGCAGCGATGGCACCGTCTCGGCCGCCTCTGTGGCCCTGGGCGACAACACAATGCGCCTGGGCCAAATGGGAAGTGGACAAGGACAGATGGGTGGCAGCCAGGGACAAGGCGGAGCCCGACAGAACTCCAGGCAGTAGTTTCGTAGTTCCATAGATTCGGGGGTCGAGCGGCGCCCCTAGGGGCACCGTGAAGGCTGAGGTAGAGGTTGTTGAGTTTGACTCTGGTCGCCTCTGGCGACCAGAGTCAAACTCAACAACTCTCCTCCGCTGGGGTGGGGGCGTCAAAGGATGTCGCAGATATTTAGGAACAACTATGTTGTATAATGATGGGCGTTTATGTAAAGCCTAGTGAGTTGGTCCGCCATGAGCAAACAGACAGTCCTAGTCGTGGACGATGAGAAACACATTGTGGATCTGGTTAGGCTCTACCTCACCAAAGAAGGCTACCAGGTAGAGGTAGCCTACGATGGCAAGGCCGCGCTGGACAAGGTCAGGAGTACGGCACCGGATCTGATCGTGCTCGATCTGATGATGCCCGAGATGGATGGGTGGGAAGTCTGCCGCACGCTTCGCCGCGACAACAGCATCCCGATCATTATCTTGACGGCGCGTGGTGACGACGTGGACAAGATCGTTGGGCTCGAGATCGGCGCGGACGACTACATGACCAAGCCGTTCAATCCGCGTGAGCTCGTCGCGCGCATCAAAGCGGTGCTGCGCCGCGCGGTACACGAGGACAAGCCGATCACTACCCTGAGCGCGGGCGACGTGCGCATTGACGTCGACCGTCGCGAGGTGACCATGGACGGGCAGCCCGTGGAGCTGCGAGCCAAGGAGTTCGACCTCCTGACGGCCTTCGTTCGGAATACCGGCGTCGTCCTGGACCGCGAGCGGCTGCTCAACCTCGTCTGGGGATACGACTATCTGGGCGATAGCCGGACCATCGATGTCCACGTGGCCTGGCTCCGAGACAAGCTGACCGGCAGTTCCGTGCAGATTCAGACCGTCTGGGGCATCGGGTACAAACTGGTTGCCAGGAGCTGATAGCCATGTTCGGCTGGAGCCCCTTCCACAGCCTCCGCGCCAGATTGATCGCCTCATATGCATTCGTCATCTTCCTCAGCCTCTTTCTGGCGGGCTCTGCGTTTATCTATCTCCTGCGCACTTACCAAACCGAGGCCCGTCTCAACCAGTTCGCTGGTCTGGTCACTCCCATCGCCGGTCAGGTATGGACACTCGAGCGGCAGGGCTCCACCCCGGCGCAGATGAGCGATCTACTCCGCGAGCAGGCAACGGAGATGAAGGTACGTATATTGCTCCTTGACTCCAGTCAGAGGGTAGTAGTGGACACGGCCGAAGATAGCAGCTTGACGAACCAAGAAGTAAGTCTGCCACCCAAGCAGGATGAGCATTTCCGGGGAAGTGTCCGATCGGGGCTCTACACCACCAGTGCGGGACAGCGAATCCGCGTCCTGTGGCTTCCACCGCCTTCGCGACCGCGAAGTCCGGCTTTGGATCGTCTGATCCCCCGTTCCCCGCAGTTGTCGGTGGCTCTGGCCGTGCAGCCCGATGATCTGGCGACGGCCTGGCTTGAGCTCGCGCCGCATCTGGCAGGCGCCGCACTTACCTCACTTGTCATCTCAACAGCCGTGGCGCTCTTCATCTCGCGGTCTATCACTCGTCCCATTAGCCAGGTAACTGTCGCCGCGGAGGCGATGGCTCGCGGGAACTACGATCACCGCATACCAGCCGCGGGAGCGGACGAAGTAGGACGCCTTGCCGCGACATTCAACGCCATGGCCAGGGACGTGGGGAACTCGCATCGCATGCTGCGCGATTTCCTGGCCAACGTATCTCACGATCTACGCACGCCTCTCACCTCCATCCAGGGCTTTTCCCAAGCTATGCTGGAGGGGACCATCCAGACCTCGGAGGAGTACAAGCAGGCGGCCCAGATCATCAACGACGACTCCGCACGAATGCGTCACCTGGTCGAAGATTTGCTCTACCTATCGAAGATCGAGTCGGGGCAGGTCAACATGGAGCGACGGAAACTGGATCTGGCCGATCTGTTGCGCTCCTGCACACGACGCTTTGCCTGGCAAGCAGAGCAGAGCAACATACGCCTGAACGTCGATATCACCAGCGCCGCCGAGGTTGAGGGCGATGGACACTACCTGGAGCAGGTCTTCGCCAACCTACTGGATAACGCACTGCGCCATACCCCGGTCGACGGGGAGGTTACCGTGCGCGCCTGGATGGATCAACCGCCTACGGTTGACGGTTGGGCGCCGGAATTACCTCGGCTGGACGCTCCACGCGTCGTCTACGTGGCGGTCCAGAACTCGGGCTCTCACATCGCACCACAAGATCTGTCGAGGATCTTCGAGCGGTTCTTCCAGGTGGACAGGTCCCGTTCGAAGACGGCCTCCGGCAGCGGGCTCGGTCTGGCCATCGTGCGCGAGATCGTGCAATCACACCGTGGAGCAGTGGCGGCACGCAGCCAAGCCGAGAAAGGCACCGAATTCCTAGTCATGCTCCCGGCGCCTGGGCCGTCTCCGCAGCAGAGGAGATCGTACATATCATGGCAAACCTGACAAGAACAGTCTCCACCCTGATATCCGGCATCATCCTCGGCGCCGGGCTAGTTCTGACCTATCTCCAGTGGCAGCCCTTCGCAATCGCCGGTCCCCTCGCCCCACCCCAAGCCCCCATCGGATCAATCGTCGGGACATCCGATCGCGGCGGACAACTGGTCGCCAACATCTTCGAGCAAGCCAGCCCCACCGTGGTCTACGTGACAACACGCGTGCAAAGCAGCTATCCTAGTCCAAGCACCCGGCAGATCGAGGAAGGCGTGGGCTCCGGCTTCATCATCGACGACGAGGGACACATCCTTACGAATAACCACGTGGTAGCGGACGCCACCGACGTGGAGATCACTCTCTACGATGGCACCACCCTGCAGGCCAAAGTCACCGGGAGAGACCCGGGCGACGATCTGGCCGTCCTCCAAGTGGATGCATCCAAAGCCAAGCTGAAGTCGGCCAAGCTGGGCGACTCGGACAAGCTGCAAATCGGCGAGCTGGCCATCGCGATAGGGAACCCCCTGCGCTACGACCACACGGTCACCACAGGCATCGTCAGCTCACTGGGGCGCACGCTCAGCACGGAAAGCATGCGGCGACCGCTCCAGAACATGATACAGACCGACGCCGCCATCAATCCGGGCAACTCGGGTGGACCGCTGCTGAACGCCCGCGGCGAGGTCATCGGCATCAACACCGCCGTTGAACCCGGCGCGACCGGCATCGGCTTCGCCATGCCCATCAACACGGCCAAGCGCTATCTGCCGAAAATGCTGGCCGCCGAGACGGTGGACCACGCATTCCTGGGCATCTCCGGCGTGCCGGTCACCCCGCTATTGGCCCAGGCGACCGGGATCTCGGTGCAGGAAGGCGTCTATATCGTCAGCGTCGTGGCGGGTGGCCCAGCCGCCAAAGCCGGAATTACGGCCCCGGCCTCTCCGCACTCCGACGACCAGGGTGCGCTTTCGTCCGGAGGCGACGTGATCCTCTCCATTGACAGGAACGACGTGCACAAGGTGGAGGACATCGCGTCCTACGTAGATGAAAAGGCGGTTGGCGACACGGTGACGCTCAAGGTGCTGCGAGAATCCCAAATCCTGGATGTCCCGGTCAAGCTGGGTTCCTGGCCAAACCAGTAACCGCCGACAGGTTCCGATTTTACAGATGTTTTACAAGGTCTTCATTGACACTTAGCATGCCTCCTCTAGAATAAAGATGGTACGACGGGTGTAACAGGGCATCGCCCGGGAGATGTCCTGAGAAATGATACGGCGGAGGTCTGACCTCCGCACCTGGTGAAGAGGAGGAGGATCGTTGAACAAACTCACCAAACTATTGGTAGGAAGCGCTGCGGCGGCCTTGCTGACGACGGCCATGCTGGCAGGACTAGTGTTGTCGAACACCGTGCTGGCGCAGACACCACCCGCGGGCCAGACCAAGCCTGCCGACAATCCAGTTGGGAGCTTCCTCAGCAAATTGGCCGCCAACCTGGGAATCAGCGAGGACAAGCTCAAGAGCGCCATCAAGGACACCGAGAATCAGATCATTGACGAGGGCGTTCAGCAGGGCAAGATCACCCAGGACAAAGCCGACAAGCTGAAGGAGCGTATCCAGAACAGCCCGAACAGGTTCGGTTTCTTCGGAATTCGAGGCCCACACATGGGCGGCCGCTTTGGCGGCATGGCGCCAGTCAAGATAGGAGTGAATCAGGTCGTCTCCGAAACGGCCAAGATCCTCGGCATGTCCACCAACGACATCCAGACGCAGCTACGCAGTGGTGAGAGCCTGGCCGACATCGCCAAATCCAAGAACGTGGACCGACAGGTCCTGATCGACAAGCTCGTCACCCAACTGTCGGCGGCCATCGACCAGCGCGTCAAGGATGGCAAGCTGACTGGAGAGCAGGCCACCAAGCTCAAGAGCCAGCTTCCGCAAATGGTCGGCAAGGTGGTTGATGCCAAGCACAAGGCTGGCAAAGGTCCTTGGGGACCCAAGAACGGACAGAACCCCGGACAAGGGCAAGGGCAGCCGCAGAAGCTCACTCCGGGCAGTCTGTCCGGCCGCGGATCAGCCTAGCTAGAGCCAGAATCATCGCAACCATGCACCTGGCGGGATCGCGCTTGATCCCGCCAGGTGTTTTTCGGATAAGTGATGAGATGCAGTCACAAGCCGTGGCCGTCCCCTGGGAGCGCGGGCGTCTCGCCCGCGCGAGTGCTCGCGTGGGCGAGACGCCCGCGCTCCCAGGCTGATCTCCTTACTCTTATGAACCATCCCCAGCTACCAACAAGATGGCATAGTCCTTGCACCCCCCATCGGCAGATATGCGTGCGGCAAATATGCCTGGGTCGAGCCGGTGGTGCATGAGCAGCGAGCGTCCCATTCTTCGGTCTGTTGCGCCCCCTCGATCCGCTCGCGTGGTCGCAACAGAACCTGAGCCTCGCCACGTGTGCCTTCGAAGGAGGCAAGATGAAGACCCTTCGCGCCCCGACTGCCATAGTAACGTTTCTTACAGTACTCCTGCTCACTTTCGCCGGAACGGGCTGCCAGTTGGTCACCGGAGCTCCGACATCCTCCACGCCAGCCTCGCCCGCGGCCCTGTCTCAGACGAGCGGGGATTTCGCCGACGCCATCCGTCAGGTAGCGGAGACCGTCAAGCCAGCCGTGGTGCAGATCACGGGCGAGCAAGTTCAGGTAGACCTATTCAATCGTCCCTTCACCGTGCCGGCCGGCGTAGGATCGGGCGTGATCTACGACAGGCAGGGGTATATTCTCACCAATAACCACGTTGTAGAGGGCGCCAAACAATGGCTTATCTCATTGCCCGATGGCCGCTCTTTCGCCGGGCAACTGGTCGGGGCCGACCCGCAGACGGATCTGGCCGTGATGCAGATCAGCGGCAGAGATCTGCCGGTAGCGAGACTGGGCGACTCCAGCAAGATGCAGGTGGGAGATTGGGTTGTGGCCATCGGCAACGCGCTGGCGCTGCCGGGCGGGCCAACCGTGACCAAGGGAGTAGTCAGCGCGCTGGGGCGAACCGTCCAGGAGCCTTCCGGACCAACCGGGACACCAGGTCCATTCCTGTTCGATCTCATCCAAACCGACGCGCCCATCAATCCGGGCAACTCGGGTGGTCCACTGGTGAACCTACAGGGTGAGGTGATAGGTCTCAACACGCTGGTAGCGGGACAGTCTGAGCGGGGCGTTCAGGCTATAGGCATCGGCTTCGCCATCAGCATCGCTACCGCCAAGCCGATCGCCGATCAATTGGTCACCTCGGGTCGGGCCATTCATCCATATCTGGGAATCAACTACGTTCCGCTGACCCCCGCCATCGCGGCCCAACTCGGCATCCCATCTCGAGAGGGAGCGCTTGTAACCGGCGTGCTAGCGAGCTCGCCGGCGGCGGAGGCCGGACTGCGAACCCGCGACGTCATAACCCAGATCGACAGCACCACGCTGAGGGGCGAGTCCGCCCTCGCGGAGGTCATCAACACCCATAAGCCGGGCGACACGG
>SCTZ01000046.1 GCA_004297765.1 Chloroflexota bacterium
TTTCGCAACAACTCGGACGCGTACCTGCTGATCCAGACCCGGACGGACGACAAGTGGCTCTACGTCACGCTCTACGGCACCAAGCCCACCTGGACGGTCTCGGTGGATGGTCCGTATACCTCCAACATAGTAAAGGCCGATACTAAGGTCATCAAGCAATACACGCCGAAACTGGCGAAGGGTCGAGAGGTGTGGGTGGAAACCGCCGAAGACGGGCTGGACGTGACAGTGAATCGGACGGTTCGGCAGGGCGACCAGGTCATCGACAAAGATAGCATCTTCACGCGCTTCCGCCCTGAGCGCAACGTGATTCTGATTGGCACCGGCGGGGCGCCAGCGCCGCCGGAGGAGATTTCTCCACAGTGACGACTTGTAGGAAACATTATGGGGAACCACGAGCACTTTTACATTGGGGAGCTAGCGCGGAAAGCCAAGCTCGGCCCCAAAACAGTTCGCTACTACGAAGAGCTGGGACTCCTGCCTGAGGCGCCACGCAGCGAATCGGGCTACAGAGTTTACACGGAGGCGGACCTACACAGGCTCCGTTTCATCCTGAAAGCGAAGCGCTTCGGTCTCTCATTGGCTGAGATTCGCGAGATCCTGTCCCTGTCTCGCTTTGGAGAAACGCCCTGCTGCCGTGTCGTTGGATTGCTCAGCGACCACATTGCAGAGGTGGAGCGCTCGATCCGCGAGCTAGAGGAGTTGCGGGATGAGATGGCACGTCTACGTGACTACGCTGCGGTCAGGCGGCTCCCGAGTAGCGACAGCCAATCCTTCTGCCCGATCATCGAGAGTTGTCCAGAAGCCGTGGCGGCACCAGCCAGTGCAGCATCGGGTGGGCGCACGACGGACGAGCGCGGGCGCGTCAAGAACAGGAAGATGCGCACAGGCTCCTCGTGTGCCTGACTTTCCTGATTGCTGGCACTCTTGACATTCCAGTCGACTGGAATGTCTACAATACTCTTGCAGCAGTTGGTGTCCTCGGGCCATTGCCCGCGCGACGGCAACTGATTGCGCATCACGCCAATGGAGGACAGAACACGTGGCACGAACTAGGAAAATCGAGGTATTCACGGCCGGCTGCCCGCTCTGTGACGAGACAGTGCGGTTGGTGCATAGCCTGGCATGCCCGAGTTGTGACGTGAAGGTCTACGACCTTCGCAACGAGGGTTTGGAGAAAGCGCGAGAGTACGGAGTCTCCTCGGTGCCCACGGTAGCCGTGGATGACAAGATCGCATCCTGTTGCCCGCAAACCCGACCGAATGCGGACGCTCTGCGGGCTGCCGGCATCGGTCATCCGATCTAGCCAGCCTTCGTACGACAATCGCCAGCCCTGCTCCAAACAGGGCTGGCGATACTTCTCTTCGGGAGGCCTCCTGTCTTGGACAAGAATCGCGGCGGATACATCCCGGCACTCAGATACGAGTGGCTAACTGCATCGTTCCTCAAGTACGGCGAACTGCCGAGGCTGTTCCCTCTCCCTTGCGCACAAGGGAGAGGGTCAGGGTGAGGGTTCAGCCCCTGACGCCGATGGATCGACGTCCCGACAAATGAAGATCCGGGGAAACCCTCACCCCAGCCATCTCCCTTTGCGAAGGGAGAGGGGATGGCACGTCAGCTATCCCGATGTCATCGAGACCGAAGCCCGCCCACTCTTGATCTTTCCGCTGAAGTACGTCCCTCAAAGGACACCTCACTTGCGGAACGACGCACTAACTGCGTCGTTCCACAAGTCCGGCATGCTGTCCGAGAAGACCGCCGCGGTTTCCGAAACCGCGGCGGTCTCGGGCGTTTTTCCATGTGGGACATCGCCGCGGGGCACCATTGACTTGAGGAACGACGCACTAACGCCCCTAACAGAATAGCCTGATGGGTCTTGCGGCGCGGATCGTGGGGCAGTTCGAGGACCTATCCGACAATCTGGCAGGCGCAGTGCCGGAGATGATCCGTGGCGCGGGCTTCGACCAGGTTGAGGAAGTAGCACGCTACATGACGATCGTGGGCAGCCTCTCTCTGTACCGAGCACGCAAGCCGGTTTCAGGTTAACGTCCCAAACAACCGGTCTCCCATCCTACGCAGGTCCGACACCCCCTTCGCCCTCCTGTCGATGCACAACCGATCGTGTTGCCCGCTTGGGCCAGCCGGGAAGCAGGAGAGGCGTGCGAGCCTGATAGACCTCCCAGCGCTCCCCGAATCGGGCCGGTAGCTCACGTTCCTCGCGCCGGGCCAGGTGTACGTAGGCGAGGATGAGGATTGGGAAGAGAATCAAGGTCGGCAGCGTCGGCCACTGGATCAGGAAGCCGATGATCACGAGCAAGAACCCCAGGTACTGGGGGTGACGCACCCAGCGGTACAGCCCCCAGGTGACCAGTTCTCCCCTGGCCCGCCAGATCTGCCACCAGCCGGCGGACATGAGGGCCAGTCCGATGACGATGAGAACAGAGCTGACTGCCATTACCAGGGCCACGCCGCGCGATAGCGGCAGCAGACCAAGCCGATCGAGCAGCACGGCCCACAGATGCCCTTCTAGCCCACCGAAGCCCAGGTTCACGCCCAGCACTGAGCCCAGCAGATAGATGGTCAGCGGCAGGCCGAACATCTCAGTGAACAGGGCGACGAGGTAAGCCTCGGCCACACCCAGATGCCGCCACTGACGTCGCCGCGGGGAGCGGAGGAAAGCCAGCACGAAGGCAGAGAAGAATACGACCGCAAAGGCCACCGCGCCCCAGTTCCCGTACCAATGCTCGCTCATGCCGGTCTCCTGGCCGGCCTGGTTGGCGCAAAGGTACGCGTAGGCGATTGATCCCGCCACGAGCAAGACCATCAGGGCAAACACAGCCCAGGCAATCAAGCCCAGCCCCCCGCCTGTCGGCGTCAGTCGAGTTCCACCGTTCATGAGCGATCGCTCCATGTCGGAAAATGGCCCTGTACAGAGAGCCGAGAAAGCTGTGCATCCGGAAAGCTCGCTGAACTGCGCGCGCCCCACCCCCTGGCGCGATGAATCGCGCCCCTACGGGGTTCCGCCCTGCCGTACCCATGGCGTCCTTCTGCGAAAGGACGCCACTGCGAATAGACCTGGGTTCGGCGGATGAACCGATACGACGGGCGCCGGGCCTGTCATCGAGGTTTGACGCCCGCCGGTTGACCAGATCGTAGCTTCCTTCGGACTGTGGTGCAGCTGCCGCTACCGTCTCGTGACGAAAGCGCCAGCCTACTGTCCCAGCGTCTTTGCCTGCACAAAGTCCCCGTGCCACGCATGATACCAGACCTGGCCACTGTAGGCATTGACCGATAGCATGCCGGTCACCTTACCGTCCTTCAGCGTGTGCAGCGTGTAGTAGCCGTAGAACTGATCGGATGTATGTATGGTCGAGTCGGGCTGGTACTGATCTAGCCACGCCTGGGCTGCCGCCTGAGCCTGCTCGGCCGTAACCGTCGGTGTGGTCGTCGGCGCGGTGGGCCCGTACTGACCGCCCATCATGCCCTGGTCGCCCATCATGCCGTCGGGTCCGCCCATCATCCCGTCTTGGCCACCCATCATGCCTTGGTCGCCCATCATGCCGTGGTCGCCCGTTGTTCCACCTGTGCCGCCCATCATGCCACCGTGTTCACCAGTCATGTGACCGTACTTGGTGTTCCACATCATGTTTGGACCCATCTCGGGGTGCACCGCGCCGGTGTACCGATTGATGAGTAGCTCGAAGGCACCCGTGCCGGTGCTCTTCTCCTTAACGATAGCGTAGAAGTTGTTCTGGAACTCCATGACCTCGGTGACGACCAAGTCCTTGTTGCCCATGCGCTCGACATAAGTCTGCGCCGCCTCGACAGCCTTGTCCAGGCTGATCGGCGTGCCCTGATTCTGCGGCGTCTGAGCGGCCCAGCCACCCATCATGCCGCCAGGGTCATCGCTCATCATGCCGGAGCCGCCCATCATTCCACCCGGGCCGCTCCCCATCATCCCGCCAGATCCACCCATCATACTGCCGACTGCGGTGCCGTTTTGGCCCGTGGGATCCCAGGCCGAGGCTGTACCAATCCCCGCGACGGCTAGCACTGCTACCAGTAGTGCAGCCACGACAACTAAGAACGTTCTACCGCTTTTCATCTCCGATTCCTTTCCTCAGATCATCTGGTCGCGTTGCCTGATCGCTCTCTTTCTCCTGTTTAGGAGAGGTCCTGCTTGGACAACTCGAACTCGGCCTTGCTGATCTCTCCTCGGGCGTAACGCCGCTTCAGGATCTCTATCGGCGACTCAGACTGTCGAGAGCCACCGTTTCCCGAGAACGCGACTACCGCCCAGATGACCAGCCCAATGATCACTATCCAGATAAGCCATCCGAGTCCCATGCCTAGCCCACCCAGTAATCCGAACCCGCCGAATCCCATCATTACCGTGCTCCCTTCTCGACGATGAACGCTGCTTATTTCAGGGACGAAAAGCATCCGACTCGTCATTCTTTCATGCCTCGGTGTCGTCGTCCCGTCGTCGTTTGCCCTTCACTATCAAGCATACTCCGCCAAGATCAAGGCTCAATGCGGGATCAGATCAAGGTTTGATCAAGAAGTGACTTCAGCGGGCGCGGGGGAGGGTGAAGGAGAACACGGCTCCGTGGCCCAGCCCGCGGCTCTCAGCCCGGATTGTGCCACCCTGCGCCTCCACCAAATGCCGAGCGATCGTCAGTCCGATGCCGCTGCCTCCGGCAATTCGGGAGCGGGAGCGGTCCACCCGATAGAAGCGCTCGAAGATGTGGGCGAGATGGTCAGGGGCGATGCCAACGCCGGTGTCGGCCACGACGAATTCAACGTCGCCGGGGAGAGAGCGCAGACGAACGACTACATCACCTCCGGAGGGTGTGTAGCGCAGCGCGTTGCCCAGAAGGTTGGTCAGCACCTGGACGGCGCGGTCCTCGTCGGCGTGGACGTGCGGTGTTCCCTCCGGCATCTCCACGGCCAGGTGCAACCCTTTCTCATCGAACTGCGGCTGGAGCCGCGCTACGGCCGCCCTCACCAGTTGGTCTGGCGCCACCTGCTTGGGATGCAGCGAGATCTGCCTGGCCTCCGCTCGGGAAAGCTCCTGTAGGTCGTCAACCAGCCGCCGCAAACGCCCGGCCTCACGGTGGAGCAGCGCGAAGGTCTCCGGAGATGCCTCTACCACGCCGTCCAGAAGACCCTCGGCGTATCCCTCGATGCTCGACAGGGGCGTGCGTAGCTCGTGCGCGACATCCCCGATCAGGGCCAGACGGCGGCGCTCCGTCTCCTCCAGAGAGGCCGCCATCCGGTTGAAGCTCTCCCCGAGCTCTCCCAGCTCATCGGGCGCTCCTGAGGGTACCCGCTCGGCATAGTGACCACTGGCAATGCGATGGCTCGCCTCGGCCATTCGGCGTACCGGCCTGACAATACGCTGGGCGAAGAGATAACTCGCCACCCCGGAAGCGATCAGCGCGGCGCCCGCTGCCAAGCGTAAAGAGAAGGTGGTGGCTTGCTGGAAGGCCTGGCTGATGTCTGTGCCTACCGCCTGGCTCATCCCGCTCATCATGTCAGACATGCTGCTGCCCATCATCTCCGTCATGGAGCGCTCGAAGAAGACAGGCGCCAGATAGCTAACGGCCAGGAAGAGAGTGGCCACGCCCACACCAGCAACCAGCAGATAGGACAGGAACAGTTTGGTTCCGATCCCGCCCCAGTGTGTCTTGAACCCAAGGAACACGACCATCTTCAGGATACACTCCCCTCCGTGTCGAATCGGTAGCCAGCGCCTCGCACAGTACGGATCCATCGAGGGCGAGAAGGGTCATCCTCCAGCTTTTTGCGCAGGGAGGCAATGTGGACGTCGACGACATGATCGTCGCCAAAGTAGTCGTGGCCCCAGACGCGCTCGAGGAGTTGCTCACGCGTAAAGACACGGCGGGGAGCTGAGGACAGGGTCGTCAGCAATTTGTACTCGAGCGGCGTGAGGATGACCTCAACACCAGACTTGAGGACGCGGTGTCCTGCTAGATCGATGGTCAGCTCACCGAAGTGCTGGGGCGGCGCAATCTCATCCACCGCGGTGGAGCTGCGCGGCCGACGCAGCATGGCCTTGACTCGGGCGACCAACTCGCGAGGGGAGAAAGGCTTCGTGACATAATCATCGGCACCCACAGACAACCCGACGATCTTGTCGATCTCCTCGACGCGAGCGGTAAGCATGATAACGTAGGCGTCGGAGAACTGTCGCAGCCGGCGGCAGACTTCGACACCGTCTATACCGGGTAGCATCAGGTCGAGGACCACCAGGTCTGGCTGAACTTGTCGAGCCAGGGTCACGGCCTCCTCGCCATCCCGGGCGGAGAATACCTCATAGCCCTCCCGCTCCAGGTAGCTCCGAACGAGCCGGACAAGGCTCTCTTCATCGTCCACTACCAACAATTTCGTCGCCACGGTCTCCCTCAATCAGCGGACTCGTCGGGCACCACCCACACGAGACCGTCTTGCTTCGCACGTACCGTCACGCACGAGCTTGCAGTACTATTCTACCTAACGCGATCTCTCAGGGGCAACGCAGGGAGGACTGTGCCCGCCCCTCCTCAAGATCCGCTCAAGAAGCGGCCGGTTGGCGATAGTAGGGTTTCGAGCCGCTCCACGACTTGCCATGGCAAACTGCCCTGCTTGCCGCTTTGCAGAGCCATGTCTACTACCTTTTCTGTATCGAGCTGCACGCCCACCTGGGCTGGGGCAAGCCTCCACTCCTGTTCTCCAAACCGCAGAGCAATCGGGTTGCCCTCATACCAGGTCAGGTGAGAGCTAATCATCTTGTCGGCATCCTGTGAAACCGCCACGATCGCTTCTCAGGCTCTTCCCTTGAGGGTGCCAGCCTGGCTGTGGAATCGTTTCCACTCATTCGAGCATACTGTTGCCGAGTTGACTCTAATCAAGACTTAATCTCCCCTTCATCAGACTTTAACTCATATCAGCTATAGTTCTCTATGAAGTCTAGTGCTGTGTGTTACTCGTGACCTGACAAAAACGTGCGCATCGGTCGAATCGGTTGGATCCGACTGATAGGTCGAATCCAGCGGATAGGCATCAGCTCAGCAGTCGCAGAACACTAGAGGCAAGCAACGAAGGAGGAGATATATAGAAACGATGAGTAAGATCGCAACATTCCTTGCCCGTTCTCTCGTCATCGCCATCGTCGCGGCACTGCCGTTCGGGTTGTTGACCGCGTACGCTTCCGACGACGGGGACAAGCCGGTGGCCACCCTGAAAGCCTCCATCGTGGGGAACGAGACGCGCTTCATCGTCACGGTGCATGACAAGAATGATCGCCCGGTACCCAATGTCCCCGTATCTCTCGTCGCCGAACACGCACAGCAGCCCAGCGGTGGGCATGCCGGCATGAATATGGCGCCCACCTTGAGTGTCCGTGCGGCACCATCCACGAACCCCGGCGAATACACAGCCAGCCTGCGCATGGCCGGTGACGGCGAATGGAAGATTACCGTGACCCATGGCTCGGACAAGACGGAGTTCAGCTACAGTGGGACGCGTGAACCCGTGCGCATCACGGCGAAGGGACATACGTCAGAACAGCCGACCGGACACGCCGAGCAAAGTCCTGCCGTCAGGGTCGACCGAGTTGTCGGTCCCTATGCGGTCACGTTGACCATGGAGGAGCACGTAGCGGTCGAGAAGGAAGGCTCAATGTTGCTGACCGTGACCGATAGCAAGTCAGGCGCTCCCATCAGCGGGCTGAACGTCGCGTTCATCCCGGTGCCGCTGGCGCAGGGTGAGGGCGGCGCGCATGGCGGTAGCGGCGGTGGCGACGGTGACCATGGGGCGAACAAAGAAGGTGAGCCCGCGGAGACGGTCGTACCTGCGATTGAGGCCAAAGAACGGGCTGATTCTCCCGGTCGCTACGAAGTCAAGCACACCTTCGAAGTCGGCGGACCCCACACGCTCCTGGTTCGCCTGGGGGATGCGAATGAGCTCATCCCTATGCCTATCGATGTCGAGACGCCCCATTCCGAGCAGACTACCGGGCCGAACTACTGGTTTGTCGGCTCAGTATTGACGGTGCTGCTTATGACCATCCTGCTGGTGACATTCCTCCGGTTGCGTGACCTGAGCCCACAACCGGCTAAGGCAAGACAGTCATGAGCAAGCAGAAGTCAACAACACTAACCAAGGAGCTGCCTGAATCGCCTCGCAGGCCGGAGGGTACGTGTCCGGCGCAGACCGGACCCTCTCTGACGGGCGACCCGCGGGAGCCCAACAAACTCAACCTGCTGGCCAATCCGTACATACGACGCCTGCTGCGCTGGCGTGGCTTCCAGTTCGCCATTCAGTTGCCCAACGTGCTGGTCTACCTGCTGGTCATCGTGACCGGGTTCTACGGCACCCAGACAAGCACTCAAAACTTCGCCACGGTGGTGACCTGGATCATCTGGTGGGCGGCCATCGTCTTCACCTTCGTCTTTGTCGGCCGCCTGTGGTGCCTGATGTGCCCGTTCTCAGCCATGGCCGAGTGGCTGCAACGGTTTTCCCTGTGGGCGGTCAGGAAAGAGTCCTTCGGGTTGAACTGGAAATGGCCGCTCAAGCTGCGCAACCTCTACCTGGCCACAGCCATGTTCCTGTTGCTGACCTGGGTAGATAATCGCTACGGTCTGGTGGGCAGTCCGCTCTACACTGCCTACTTCGTGCTGGTGATCCTGGCCGCGGCCATCGTCGTAGCGCTCCTCTTCGAGCGCCGAACCTTCTGTCGCTACGTTTGCCCCATCGGGGGACTGATCGGCACGTATGCCCTCTTCGCCAGCGCGGAGTTGCGTGTGGCAGACCGACAGATATGCCGGGGGCATAAGGAGAAGAACTGTCTGCTGGGCAGCGGCACGGTGGGCTATGGCTGCCCGGTGCGCGCCTATCCGGGCGACATAGACAGCAATTACTCCTGCACGCTCTGCACGGAATGTATCAAGACCTGTCCCAAGAACAACATCGCGCTGAACGTGCGCCCCTTCGGTCACGACCTGGTCAACCTCAACGAGAAGCGACTGGGATTGGACATGTCCATTCTGGCCGTCGTGCTGCTTGGTCTGCCCACCTACCAGACGATCATCATGATCACGCCCTGGGAAGGCTGGATGCAGGCTATCCAACAATTCACCGGCTTGTCGTCGCAGATCGTGTTCAGCCTGGTCTTCCTGGTGAGCACGCTGGCGATCCCGGTGGGGTTGTTCCTCGGAACGACGTTCGTTACCAGGCTGCTGGCTCATGGCCACGACGTGACACATCGCCGCCTGTTCATCAACTTCGCATACGCCTTCGTCCCGATCGGGCTGATGATGCACCTGGCCCACAACGTCAAGCACCTGCTGGGAGAGGGTCAAACGATCATTCCCGTTCTGTCGGACCCATTCGGCTGGGGATGGAACCTTTTCGGCACGAGCAAGCTGCAACTGTCGTCGCTCTTCTCTACGGACGTTCTGACGGCCATGCAGTTCGGACTTCTCCTGCTCGGCCAGGGCTTCGCGGTCTATGTGTCCTATCGCATCGGACACCGGCTGTTCGGCGGGCGGGGGAAAGCGTTCCTGCGGGGACTGGCACCGATCCTAGTGCTGGCCATTACCTGGTCGGTTTTCAACCTATGGGTGCTCAGCCAGCCCTTGATGGAGCGCCATTGAACTACGACATCTAGACGGATAGCTCGCTTCAAGGAGATGGGCGCTCGCCTGGTGCAAGCGCCCATCTTCGTTTGCGGCATGCCGTTCTGACAACACACCGGACAGTAGATCATCGGATGCGGCCGCGCTGCGACAACCAAACCAGACTGAAGCAACGGCGAGGCCTGCGGTGACCCACGCGGCATGCCAAGCCCTGACGATGAATTCCGGATCACGCATGAAGATTCCACCTTGGCTTTGCTATAGTGTGAGACACGCGGCATAACCGGATACACCTCGGGCACAGTTATGGATGCAACGTGGTCTGCCGCTTGCCTGGATCGACCATCCGCTGCTTCGACCTGCTGGGTCCGGAATGGCACAGGTATCGGCCTTGTAGGAACACGTCCACCACCTTCGCATCGAAGTGAGCGCCTTTCAAAGAGCGAATGTGCTCGCGCACCTTGTCTTCCGACCAGGCCAAGCGATAGGGGCGATCTGAGCGCAAGGCATCCCATACGTCAACGACCGCGAAAATGCGGGCAGCCAGGGGGATTTGCTCACCTCCTAGCCCACGCGGGTAGCCTGTGCCATCCCACTTCTCATGGTGGCAGTAGGGTATGTCCAGCGCCGGTCGAAGGTACTCGATGGGCCAGAGCAACTCGTACGCGTAGACGGGGTGTCGACGCATGATCTCCCACTCCTCCTCGGTCAGTGGACCGGGCTTGAGCAGGATGCTGTCCGGTATCCCTATTTTTCCGATGTCATGCAGCAAGGCACCCCGCCGCATATGCACCAACTGGTCTTGGGAAACGCCCAGGTCGTGGGCCAGATCAAGCGTCATCCGGGTGACCCGCAGCGTGTGGCCTTCAGTTTCTTCATCGCGCAGGTCGAGAGCTCTGGACCAGCCCTCCAGTGTCGTATCGTACGCCCGGGCAAGGTCCGCGTGGGACCGCTGCAAATCATCGAACAAGACCGCGTTGTCGATGGCAATAGCCGCCTGACCAGCAAGGAGTTGGGCCGTATCAAACCATTCGGATGGGGGCTCGAACCGGGCGCGATGGAAGATCTCGAGCACGCCTTCCAACTGGCCTTTGGCAACGAGTGGCACAACGCAGTAGCTCAGGAGCCCTTCGTCCCACAACAACCAGGCTTGCACACCTGTAGTCGCGAGTGCGGACAGATCACAGGTACTGAGGGACCGGAGCTCCTGGGCAGCACGCCCCGCAAGACCGTCTCCCAGGTGCACCCGTCGGTTCGCCATTGCGCTCCGTCGGAATCCCCGGCCAGCAGCGTACTTCAACGTTTGCTTATCCGGATCTAGCAGCAGCACATCAGCCGCATCCACCCGCAACACGGCGATGACCTTTTCCAGGAAGAGGCTTAGGGTATGGCGCAAGTCCAGGCTGGAGGCGATCGCAACATCAATATCGCGCAGGGACCGCAGTGTGTCGAGTTGGTGCAGACCCTTGGCATATAGGCGAGCCCGAGTTATGGCGATAGCCGCTTGCTCGGCAAAGACAGTGGCAGTCGCTTGATCATCGGCGCCGAATGTTACGCCAGTCTCCCGGCCATAGACGACAAGTGCTCCAAGGGGATCAGCCTCATGGAACATGGAAGCACAAAGCGCCGACTTCAGTCCCTCACGTCGAATCTCTTCGGCACGTTGCGGAACGGTGCTCGCCAAGTCGCCGATGATCGCGACCGACGCATCGCGTGACAGTTGGATGCAGTCAGTCATCATAGGAATTATATCGCTAGAAACATACTCAGCCGTGAGTCCGCGGCTGGCCACGACGCGCGCTCTTCCCTCAGCCGCGTCAAAGAGCACCACGCTGGCTGCGTCGGCCCTGAAGATCAACAGTGCCTCCTGGCAGACCGCATCAAACACAGCTTCAGGCTGCAACTCGCGGTTGAGGGTAGAGCCTGCCCGAGCAAGAGATTGAGTCCGCTCGTCATGCCGTTGAAGCGACTCTGCCATCTCGTCAAAGGCACCCGCCAGGTGCGCCAATTCGTCCGGCGGGTATGTCATCCCGGTGCGCGCGCTGCGGTCGCCCGCGCTCAATCGCCGTGTCGTCTGCACCAGGGCATTGACACGCCGAAGGACAAACACGTCAGCACCAACCCAGGCGGCCAGAAGCGCCAAGACCCCTAGAAGACCTAGGCTCGCGAGGTTACGTTTGAGAATCCGATTGGCATCCGCAAGCGCAGCTTCTTTTGGGATGCTGCCCCACACGTACACAGGTGTGCCTTGCAGGGTCCCGTGCATAGGAGAGAAGGCGAAGAGACGCGAGACACCATCCGGACCGCGACCCTCGATCGTTCCCTCGCCTTGCATGAGAATAGTCTCGACGATGGGTACGTCGGATACCGATCGTCCAACCCATCTTTCCGAGTCAGGGTACTGTGCGAGGATCGTTCCATCCTGGTCTATCATGCCGAGATTGGAGCCCGGTGGTAGCTTCACGTGGGCCGCGAGCTCGTCAAGCCAGAAGAAATCCAGTGTAGCGAAGACCACGGCCTGTAATTCGCCTGCTTCGTTGAGGATGGACCGCCCGAAACTGAGCGTTACCCCGCCGCTAGTGCGCCCAACCTGAAAGTCGATAGTTGCGAAGTCGTGTTGCTGCAGGGCATGTCGAAAATAGACCTGATCCGCAACGTTAGCGGGACCAATAATGGGGACAGCGCTGCAGGAAATATCGCCGTTGGGGTTGATTACTCCAAGGTTTGTGTAGAGAGGGTGCTGTTCCAACAAATCGGCGAGGGCAACGCGGCACGTGCCCACATCCACGCTGAGGACCTGGGGATACTCGATCATGTTGGCTAGGAATCGGTGCGTTTCTTCGACCAACCGATCCTGGTCAGTGGAGGCAATCCGCGCCAAGCGCAGCGCATCTTCCTGTGCCTCTACTATTGCCAGTTGACGATGTTCGAAGGCGGTATAGGACATCACTCCAAACGCCGGTACAACGGCGAAGAGGACGAGAAGAACCAGACCGACTCGCAGCCTCGAGAATAGCGCAGTAAGCAGAACAGTCCTCAAACAAGATAGGATCATCTCCTTCCATTTTTAACGCATTGGCACTCGGCCTGTCAACAACCTATTCGGGCTAATGCCGCTAAGTTCTGAATAGCCAGATGGTCCCCGTTTCTTAAGGGAAGCATTGGTCTTCCTCCGTCGGGAACTCTCGGAGGAGCGCAGCCTTAGCGGGGTGACAGCCCGCGGAATCGACTAAGAGGTCAAAATCCTTACGGAGAGGGCCCGAGCGCTGGCCATCCCGATCCTGACTGGACCCAAGGCGAAGCTGCACACCGTGTCAGGGGCGCTATCTGGTGGATATCATGAGTGCCTACCTGTGGTCCCCCCACGTCTCGCCGCCGTCCTCGCTACGATAGACCAGCCCCTGACGGGGGCCTGCAGCTTCCACAGCCAGCACGATGCGTGGCTCGCCGGAGTTGACGGCTACAACTGCAACGTTCTTGCCTGGGTACGGCAGCTTGCGCCACTTCTGCCCGCGATCGTCGCTGCGGTACAGGCCATCTCCAGTCCCAACGTATAAGGTGTCTGGCTTGATCGGATCGACTGCCAATCCTGTCACCATCGCGCTGCCGAGGTCCTGATTGTTCGGCACCCAGGTCAGCCCACCGTCGGAGCTCTGCAGCAGTCCCTTCGTCATGCTCCCCGCGAAGAGGGTATCGCGGGTGCTCATAGCCAGGACCATCACATCATCAGGCAACTGATTGTCCAGCTTCTCCCAATGGTAGCCCCCGTCGGCGCTGGTGAAGAGTCCGTTCGCGTACACGTAGGCGAATAGCCGGCTTGGATCCTCCAGGCTCATCGCGAAGCCGTGGATATCGATGTTCGGGAGATCGTGGGTGATTTCCTGCCAGGAGCCACCACCGTCCTCGCTCACCTGGAAGACGTAATGGCCGGTCGCGTACACCTGCTGTGGGTTTGCAGGGTTGATAGCCAGACCCATGACGTCAAAGTTGCGCCGGGAAATGAGGGTACGCCATGTTCGACTGCCGTCTATGCTCTGCAAGAGGCCGTTGTGATGGCCGAAGAAGACCACCGCTGGATCGTCCGGACTGATGGCGAGGGCGTGGAAATCGTCTGTCGTCAGTACGGAGATCGGGGTCGCACTTTGGCGGACGCCCCGCACGTATATCACCGCCGCGATGATCACGAGGGCAAGCAACGCGCCACCTACTAGCACGCGCCATATTCTGTTGCTTAGGATTCTCCGATAAAGGGGCTCGACTTTGAAGGGGTCCTGGCAGTAGCCGTCGACTGTCGAATGAGTCATCCAATCGCCTCACAATTCCGCCCGGCGAGACTTAGGAGAGATGGAGAGCAGGCTCTGATGGCAAGATACCGCGCGATGCGCTGAGCATAGCAGCGCCGGCTTAATTGTAGCTGAATACGTGGTGAAAGAGACCTGAGACGTTTGGATGCGATAGCACTGCGAGAGGCAAACTAGCATGAGGCGCCTGGTGTAGGGGATGGCGCTGCAACAAACTCGGCTGTCCTCATCAGTCTCAGCATACTGTATCAACCTATCGCACCCTGTAGTGGTCATTTAGGATCGTGCATCATCCCTGCCGGACTACCGGCGCTCTTCGTGCAGAACTTCTCAGCCACCTCTCAGATATCGCTCAGACCTGCTTCAGCGTGAACAGGTATCCTGTAGGAAGAAGGGAGCCCAGTACCGGCGCAGCTCGCTGGTAATCATTCGGGAAAGGTGATTGAGGTGCGTAGAGCGATTTTGGCAGCATCGGGCGGAGTCGTCCTATTGGGAGTATTAGGTTTGCTGGTGTTTGGCACGGCTTTCGCCCGATCCACCGTGGGGAAGTCTGACAATCAGCAGATCGACTCCCAGGAGCAGAGGGATTGCCACGATGGTAGTGATGGGCAAGACGCCATCTTGGGAGCGCTGGCAAAAGCTCTGGGAACTAGCGAGAGCCAGCTTCAGTCTGACGTCGAGGCGGGGAAGAGCCTTCGGGAAATCGCTAGGGCCCGTGGGCTAGACGAGCAGGAACTGTCCACCGCCATTCGAGGTGCCATTCAGGAGGCTCTGAAGCAGCAGATCGACGAGGGAAGCCTATCACAGGCGGAGGCGGAGAGCATGCTGAAACACGTAGAGCAAATGGGTCCCGACCATTTCATCCCGATGATGGACCGGGAGACGCACGGTACCATGATGAATGGCGAAGCGCACGGTACTATGATGGACGAGGAGGCGCCTGATACCATGATGGATGATGCCGGCAATGATACGACGGAAGATACCGGTGACTCCTGCCACGTAGATGCTACGGCAGTAATATAGTTCCTTGAATCTCCTGCCAGGGCCTACCGAGCCGTGATCGGGGATCCCAGGGAGTTGTCTCATTCTTCAGCAACGACATCGATGAAAGTGTGCTTGTCGCGCCTAAACTTGTAGAGGGTCACAGAGTACCTCACGCCGTCGCTGCCATGCTTAATAATCAGGCTGTAGGACGCGGTAATATCATCTGCGCGTGGAGTGCGGACCGGCGTGACCTCCACATTGCCCTTGCCGTGGTGTTGGTTCTCGTACCACTTGAGCACCTGACCAAAGGTGTCGCCGCTCACGTAGGTGGTCAGGCCATCTGATGAACGTGCGACCTCACTGCCGGGATAGAACGGACATTCCGGCTGATTCTTCCACGCGGACGAAACGCGCGTGACAAGCACCAGCGTAGCCACAACCCACAACAGAATCGCTATGCTCAAGAGACCGCGTCGTCGCATCGCCATCGAACACCATTGCTTGCCGCCCGCCTGATGGGTCTATGTCGTGGGCGGCGTCCACTTCCACCCTAAGTGCAGAACCAGGGGATCTGTTCGGCAATAACCCCGCACCACCCCGCGTTCGGTTGGAATTTTTCGGTCGCCTCAGGCGACCGAACCCCCGGTCTGACGACGCACTAGCCTATGACTTGACTGGCGGGACATTTGGCTGACGGAGAAGACCCCGCACGATATGACGAGCCGACGACGAACGACGGCGTATCCACCACGTTATCCGAGCCGGGAGGAACCCAGGCACCAGCGCCCGATACGCGCGGTACTCTTCACCAAACCGCATCTCGAGCTCCCGGTCCTCCCGTTTGGCCAACCGCCAGTACATGGTGACCAACACGGGCGCCATAACCAGCGTGATCAAGGTCGGCCACTGCACCAGCGCTCCGGCTATACCCAGCAAGAGACCGGAATACTGAGGATGCCGAATCCGCGCGTAGGGTCCCTTGGTCACGAACCGCCCATGAGCGGCATGGATCAATCGCCAGGCCGACGCCACTAGCCATAGGCCGCCACCCATGAGCAGGCCTCCGATCAGCATGAACACTGCTCCCCATTCAGGGCCCAGCAATAAGCCGGCCCACAGGGTGCCACTCTCATGAGAGAATGGCTGGCCCGCGGGGAGCCGCCCCAGCAGCGCCGCGATCAGGTAGATGGTCAATGGAAAACCGTACATTTCGGTGAAGAGCGCCACCACGAAGGCGGACAGCACCCCGAGCGAGCGCCATTCGCGCTTCTCCATGGGCCGAAGGAAACTCGCCGCGAAGATGCCGAATAGCGCCACGTTGAGGACGACCAATGGCCATAGTCCGTAATCGTACGGCATAGTATCTCAGGCCTCCTTTCGTAGGAACCGCGTCCAGCATATACGACGCCCCGTGCTGGGACACGCCCAGACCCTAGCTCTGTGGCGCGCAGACGTGTCCCTGACACGATGTGAGCCCTTAGTATCAGTATAAGGAGTGGACGTGAGAGAGGACTTAAACATGACTGAGAGGAGAGGATCAGGTCGAACTGCCTTGCCATGGTGGGCATGGTTCATGAGCCTACCATGGCAAGGCTACACTTTCGAGACCGCTACAGCATCAGCCCGCTAGGCGGCAAACATCTCTGCCGTTGAAATGTTACAGCTCCCGTAGTTCCCCTGACCGTATCTTCTCTACCAGGATGTTCCATTCTTCTTTCTTGAGGACCGCCAGATTCTGGTCTTCGCCGATGCGAACCTCTTCCCCTGAGAACTCCACTGCCGGGCAGCAATGGCAGTCCTTGCACAAGTAGATCTTCGCGTCCAAGATGGCACCTCCCTTTCTTCCTTTTCGATCTTCGTTGCGCTGAACTAACCGATATGGCCACGTTCGAGCCAACCAGTCTACGCACTAGCCCTATTCTTCACCAACGGCGTGACTACTGGCATCAGGATTATCATGGAAAGCAGGAACACCCATATTGTCCCACCTATTCGCGTCACCCAATCGTAGTCCCCTGCCAGCGTGATGGCGAAGAAAAGCCCTGAGGCAGCGAGCGATATGCTCGTGTAGATAACTGCGCTTATGATTCCTACACTGCCGGTTTTCATACCAATACCTCCCTTATCTACGTCTGGCGGCCGGCTGGCATTGCTACTTGGGTCGGTTGAGACATCCCCGGGCGTCCTAGCCTCCTTATGGGCGGTACGTAGCCGCGCATGCGCAGAGTATTCATGGTCACCGAAAGAGAGCTGATGGCCATCAGCAGGGCCGCAAGCTCTGGGCTCACCATCTGGGCAAAGAAGGGATAAAGCAAGCCGGCCCCGATTGGGATGGCAAGGGTATTGTACCCAAAGGCCCAGCCCAGATTCTGTTTGATTAGACGCAGGGTCTGACGGCCAACCTGAAGGGCTGCCACCACGTCCATGAGGTCATCTTTGATCAGGATGACCTGCCCCGTCTCCTTGGCTACGTCGGTGCCAGAGCCGATGGCGATCCCCACGTTGGCCTGCGCCAGGGCAGGGGCATCGTTGATGCCGTCTCCCACCATAGCCACCAGTAGACCCTCGGCTTGCAGCTTCTTTACCTCGTTGGCCTTGTCCTCCGGCAGCACCTCGGCCAGCACTCTGTCGATGCCCACTCTGCGAGCGATAGCCTCGGCAGTACGCCGGTTATCTCCGGTGATCATCGCGACCCGCAGGCCCATCCGATGAAGCTCGGCAACAGCCTGGGCGGAAGTTTCTTTGAGAGTATCGGCCACGGCCACAATGCCCGATGGCATCCCATCGACCGCCACGAACATGGCCGTCTTGCCCTCACTCTCCAAACGCTCCGCCTCGGCAACCAGCATGTCCAGAGTTATCCCCCGCTCTGCCATGAGCTTGCGATTGCCCAGCAAGACCTGGCGCCCACCAAACCGAGCCTCGATGCCGTGTCCCGGGATGGCCTCAAAACTATCGGCCTCCTCTACTTCGAGTCCTCGGCTTCGCGCTCCACGCACGATTGCCTCACCCAATGGATGCTCTGAGTTTCTCTCAGCTACCGCTGCCAGTCGCAGCACCTCATCCTGAGTCATGCCACCCAGGGCCACCACATCGGTTACCGATGGCTCACCCTTGGTCAAGGTGCCGGTCTTATCGAATATGACAGCCTGAAGCTTGGCTGTGGCTTCCATTGCATCGGCACCCTTGAACAGAATGCCATACTCCGCTGCCTTTCCGCTTCCAGCCATGATGGCACTGGGCGTAGCCAACCCGACTGCACATGGACAGGAGATGATGAGCACTGTGACAGAGGTGAGCAGGGCAAAGCCGAAGACGCCCATGCCGGTTAGGAGATATGGTGTCAGAATGAGACGACTTTCCGGCACAAACCATAGGCCGTATCCGACGAAGAACCAGAACAGGAACACTGCCAACGCCAGCGCATGTACCCCGAGAATGAAATGCCCGGCCACCTTGTCGGCAACTTGTTGGATAGGCGCCCTTGTTAGCTGAGCGTCTTCCACCAGCTTGATTATCTGGGCCAGAGCGGTATCCTTGCCCACGCGTGTCGCGCGAAACTTGAAAGCTCCGGTCTTGTTGATAGTGCCGCCGATGACCTCATCGCCGGCTTTCTTCTCCACCGGAATGCTCTCCCCCGTAACCATGGATTGGTCTACAGACGAGTAACCCTCCAGGACCAACCCGTCCACGGGAATAGCCTCGCCCGGACGGACGATAACGATATCGTTCAACTCTACGTCTTCGGCAGAGATATCTAGCTCCTGGCCGTTCCGCAAGACTCTCGCTCGTTTGGGTTGAAGCTTCATCAGTCTACGGATGGCCTCCGAGGTGCGACCCCGCGTGATCGCTTCCAGGTAGCGACCAAGGATGATGAACGCCGTGAGAAGGGCAGCCGCCTCATAGAAAGTCGCTTCCTTACCGCCAAACCCAGCATCAGGCCAGAAGGTATTGATTACGGCAATGAAATAGGCAGCGCCAATTCCTGTGGCGTAGAGAAGGTTCATGTCTGTGAGACCACGCTTGAGGCCGTTCCAGCTATTGATAAAGAACTGCCTGCCCGGCCCGAGCACGATGGGCGTGGTCAGGAAGAACAGGAGTACCTTGTTGTTCATCCAGTCCGGGAGTATGCTGGGCAGAATCCAATAAGGCTGGAAGGTGCCTAACATAACCACCATGCCGAGAGACCATGCCGCGATCATATTGATGAGCTGGCGGCGTATCTCATTCTCTCTGGCCTCTTTCTCTCTATCCAAAGCCTCCTGCCCTTGACTGCTTTCCGCGGCGCCGTAACCTAGCGCCTCGATGGCCTTCTTCATCTCGGAGATGGAGGTAATGTCTGGTGCATACTCTACGCGAGCAGTACCTGAAGCCAGATTCACCACGACCTTGGCCACACCCGGTAGGGCGCTTACGGACCTCTGAACGTTCGCCACACAAGAGGCGCAGGTCATGCCCGTGACCTGAAGATTGGCGGTGCTCAACACCAGCTCGTAGCCTAGCTCGTCAACCGCTTTCTTCATCTCGACTAGAGACGTTTGGCCGGGATCGTACTCTACCGACGCCTTGCTCGTGGCCAGATTGACCACGGCCCCGTTCACACCGCGCACCCCTTTCAGGGCTTTCTCGACATGCGACACGCACGAGGCGCAAGTCATACCTTCCACGGTGAGAGATGTCTTGACTTGACCGGCTGTAGGCATTGCCAGGCTCCTTTCAACTCGACGCCGAGCCTCATTCAGATATTTGCAGTATGCGAAAGATGTTGTCCGAGTTTTGCTCGGTCAACATGGTCTCCCGTGCCGGATCGTGGGCTCACCGGGCCAGTGTGCCACGCCGGCTCCTCGGCTAGGGCTCACAGGCCTGGCCGAGGGACGACACGTCGTCGTCTACCTGGTCGTGGCAGTCCGCCGCGGCGGCCTCACGCCAATGCAGGCCGATGTTCGAGCCCCCACGGAAAACGTCCGTGAGCTCGCGGATAACGCGCTCACGCTCGTCCTGTCTGTCGCTGCGGATGGCGGTGGTGACGCAGGTCTGGAGGTGTCCCTCCAGGATCATGGCGTTGAGCTTATCGATGGCGCCCTGAACAGCCGCGGTCTGCTTCAGGACGTCGATGCAGTACTGGTCATCTTCGACCATGCGCTGGATGCCTCGGACGTGGCCCTCGACGCTCCTGAGCCGGTTGATGATCTCTCGTTTGCGGCGGCCCTGCTCCATGGCTATGCTCCTGGATACGATCGCGACCCCACCCCTAGGGGGGTGGGCTTGTAGTATCTATTGTAAAGCTGGGCGTTCCGATTGTCAAGAGGTTCAGCTTCGGACCAGGATGTTCGCTCCAGAATCCTGTTGTCTTGAGAGAGGTACTCTGCCTTACTCCACCGCGGTCCGCTGCAAGGCCAGCGCATTGATAGTCACCAGCACGGAGCTACCCGCCATGGTGAAGGCTGCGATCTCCGGTCGTAGGAGCAACCCGATCAAGGGGTAGAAGAGGCCGCCGGCGATGGGGAAGGCGATGATGTTGTAGCCGGCCGCGTACCAGAGGTTCTCGATCATCTTGCGTCTGGTCGCGCTGCTGATGGCGATAACCCTGTCCACGTCCAACGGGTCGCTGTGCATCAGCACCACGTCGGCCGACTCCAAGGCCACGTCGGTACCCGCCCCGATGGCTATACCCACGTCGGCTTGGACCAGGGCCGGGGCGTCGTTGATGCCGTCCCCCACCATTGCCACCAACTTTCCTTCTTGCTGTACCTCCCGCACCTTGTCCACCTTTTGAGCCGGTAGCACGTCGGCGAAGACCTTGTCGATGCCAAGCTCAGCGGCAATGCGCCGCGCCGTGGCCCAGTTGTCGCCCGTCAGCATGATCACGTCGATGCCTCGCTCCTTCAAGCGCCGCACCGCCTCGCGAGCAGTGGGTCGTGGCGCATCCGCAACGGCGATAAGTCCGGCAATCTGGCCGTCTCGCGCCACGTAGATGACGGTCCGCCCGGCATCGGCTAGTTCCTCCGCGCGGGTCTGCATTCCATTCATGGACACCTGGCGGGTCTCCATTAGCCGAAGGTTGCCGACCAGGATGCCACGTCCATTCACCAGCGCTCGAGCGCCATGACCTGGGACAGCCTCGAAATCGGCAACAGTCGGCATGGGTAGACCTTCCGCTCGTTTGAGGATGGCTTTGGCGATGGGATGCTCCGAGCCCCGCTCCACGGCTGCGGTCAGTGCTACCAGTTCTTGCTCAGTCATCCCGGCGGCCGGCACCATCTCGGACACCTCGGGCTCGCCCTTGGTGAGCGTGCCCGTCTTGTCCATTATCACCGCCTGCACACGGGAGGCGTCCTCGAGGGCTATCGCGCTCTTGAAGAGGATACCACGCTTGGCCGCCATAGAGGTGGCCACCTGTACGGCCATGGGCGTGGCCAATCCCAGTGCATCAGGGCAGGCGATGACCACCACCGTCACAGCCAGGGTAAAGGCGAAGACCAAGGATTGCCCGGCCAGGAGGTACCAGATGGCAAAGGTAAGAGGACCAAAGACAAGGGCCGCCAACGTCAGCCATTGGGCAGCCCGATCGGCCAACACCTGAGCGGGCGGCTTGGAGGCCTGTGCCGCCGCCACCAGTTGGACGATCTGCGCTAGAGCGGTATCCGCCCCCACCTTGGTGGCCCGAAACGTGAAGGAGCCCACCTGGTTGAGGGTGCCGCCGATCACCTCGTCCCCAGGCGATTTCGATACCGGCAGACTCTCACCGGTGACCATGGCTTCGTTGACCGAAGACTCCCCCGTGATAATCGCCCCGTCCACTGGAATCTTGTCCCCGGGCCGAATGAGAACCAGATCACCCACCTCGACCTCAGCCGTGGGAACCTCCACAGGCTGCCCGTCCCGCAGGACAGTGGCCCTGGGCGGGGCCAGCTCCAGAAGGGCGCGGATGGCCGAGGAAGCGCTGCTGCGCGCCCGCAGATCCAGCCAATGGCCGCCCAGGATAAAGACCATGAGCACGGTGGCCGCCTCGTAGAACGTCTCGGCCGGGTAGAAGAATGTGGCGCCCACGCTAAAGATGTAGGCCGCCAGCACCGAGAGGGAGACGAGCACGGATAGGTTGAGCGTGCGGTTCTGGAGGGCGCGCAGCGCGTCCGCGTAAAACATCCAGCCACCGTAGAGCACCACGGGCGTGGACAGAAGAAACATGACGACGTCGGCGGAGAGCCCGAACGGCGTGGGCGGAGAGATGCCCGTGAGCTCCCGTACCATGGCCGAGTAGGGCAAGATGAGGAGGGTCAGCGGGATGGAGATTAGGGTGCGGCGGAGCATATCCCGGGCCATGGTCTCGAGGTCGCCCGACATCCCGCCGTGTTCGGCGTGCCCCGCGGGCGGAGTGCGATGGTGCGCCCGCTCTGCAGGAGTTTCAGGGTGAGCACCATCTGTCCCGTGGATGTGATGCGCCCGCTTTTCCTTGTCAGCCACCTTGCTCTCCACTCTCTTTGGTGAGGTAGCGTGGCTGCACCACTCCGCGGCAGTGGTAGCCGCACTCGGCAACAATACGCTGGATATCATCGACAGTCAGACATGTCTCGTCATAGACTACGACCGCTAGACCGCTCACCGGACTCACGTCGGCGCGTTGGATGGCCGGGTGGGCGCGGAGACGCTTCTCTACGGCGCACGCGTCCTCCGGAAAGAGCAGCCAGTCGACTTCTATGACGTCTTGTCTCATCATGGCCATCTAATACCAATTGTCCTCGACTACATCCTGTTGTCCATCGCCCGCTCGCCGTCCTTCTGCGGAAGGACGAGCGGGCTGAGGTAAGGAAGCCCCTTCCAAGGGGCTGAGCGCGGTGCTCAGCCGGCTTTGGCTTTGTTAGCTCAGCCCAGCGGCTTCAGCGCTGGGCATTCAACGGCGTTACGTCAGCAGTTCAGGACCTAGTGCGCTGCCAAGCCAGGGGTTGGGTTCTTCTCCGGAAGGACCCGAAAAGCACCCGTCCCTGTGCGGTGATGGGGGAGGGGATTCCCCGAGAAGTCCCTCGATCTTGCACTAGTGTAATGCCAACAAAGGTGGTATGGAATAGCCGTGATCGGGCATAATAGGAAGTATGCGACCACCTATTTATGTGCGTCCGCTGACGGACGCCGAGCGTGCTCGGTTGGAGGCCGGGTTGCGCTCGTCCGATGCTTTTGTCCTCCGACGGTGCCAGGTCCTGCTAGCCAGCGCCCGCGGCGATCGCCCGCCGCAGATCGCACGGGCTCTTGGCTGCAACGACCAGACGGTCCGCCTTATCATTCGGGCCTTCGAGGAGCAGGGGGTGGATGCTGTCCTGACCCGCCGCTCCAGTCGCCCGCATCATCCCAGGGTCAAGCTCACACCGGTTGCCGTCGAACGCCTGCGGGCGCTGCTGCACCAAAGCCCGCGCACCGTTGGCAAGCCCACCAGCGTCTGGACACTGGAACTCGCGGCCGAGGTCAGTTTTGCCGAGGGCATCACGTCCGAACGGGTCAGCGACGAGACGATCCGCAAAGCCGTCCAGCGCTTCGGCGTCAAGTGGAAGCGTGCCAAGCACTGGCTGACCAGTCCCGATCCAGCGTACGTCCGAAAAAAAGGGCCCGCGACCGGCTGATCCGGTGGGCAGCGTGTCATCCGACCTGGGTGCTCGGCTTCGCCGACGAGACCTGGTGGAGTCGGGTGGCCCGGCCGTCGCTGCACACATGGGCGGATGAGCCCCTGCGACTCATCGAACAGACGGTCGCGCGGGATGATCCCGATCCGAAAGCCCTGGCCTGCTATGGGCTGCTGCGCCCGGACACCGGGCGCGTCTGGCTGCGCTTCGTCGATGGGCGACCGGTCAGTGCGCTCACAACCCAGTATCTGAGCTGGTGCTGTACACGTCTGGAACAAGAAGGGAAGACGGCCCTGCTGCTGGTCTGGGACAACGCGCCCTGGCACGTCAGCCGCGCGGTCCGCCGGTGGGTGCGGTGCCATAATCGCCAGATCAAGCACAGCGGGCGGGGTGTCCGCATCGTGCTGTGCTTTCTGCCGACCAAGAGTCCCTGGCTGAACCCGATCGAACCGCACTGGGTGCATGGCAAGCGCAAGGTCGTTGAGCCAGATCGTCTTTTGCCCGCGCAGGAGCTCGCTGACCGGGTCTGCGACTACTTCGGATGCTCGCATGAACCACACCTATCTATTCCCGAAAATGTCGCTTGATTATGCACTAGGCAAACACAATTGGTATTAGATGAGCTGGTAGTTCACCATCATACCCATGTCTTCATGCTCCAGGTTGTGACAGTGGAACAGGTACGTCTGATCGCCAGGGAAAGCGGCAGAAAAGTCGACCGCTATCCTGACAGTCTCACCCGGCCAAACCAAGACTGTGTCCTTCCGTCCCAAATCGGTAGGCAGCCTCATCTCCTCGTCGATGGCAAGGACTTGGGTCTGGCGAGGGCTGTTTCTCCTTCCCAACACTTGGAACTGAAAGCCGTGCAGGTGCATGGGATGAGGCATGCTGACGATATCGTTGGTGACCTCCCAGACCTCGGTCGAGTTCCTTTCCACTTTGAACAGCGTCCTATCGATCTCGAAGCGCTGTCCGTTTATTAGCCACTGCATCGTGGAGGAGGAGAGAGTGAAGGGACGAACGCCAGCGCTACGAGTGTCTATCGAGACGAAGCCCGCCAGAGTCTCAGGTATGGCTTTGTCGTATGCCACACGGGTCCGCACAGCCAATCTCAGGAGGTAGAACTCCTCCCCTTCTCGCAGTCTCGACTGACCCATACCGCCCATTGTCTGGTCCTGCTGAGCGTCATCCATGCCACCAGCTTCATCCTCTGGCTGCATCTCACCCATGTCGGCCATTTCGCCGTGCATGGGGTCAAAGGCCAGGCTCTTCAGAAAAACCGTGTCCCCCTCGTCCAATGCACTCATATCCAGCAGGACGTCGACGCGTTCGGCCGGGGACAGGAACACCTCACGTACCTGCTGCGGTCGCGCGAGAAGCCCACCATCCGTCCCAATCAGATAGAACGGCATACCTTCACTCCCTCGTGCGAAGGCCAATCGATATGTTCGTGCGTTGGAGTCGTTCAAGATCCTAAACCTGTATAACCGAGTGGACACATCCAGAGCTGGGTTGATCGCCATGTTTACGACTACTACGTCCCCCAGGAACCCTGAGAACTGCTCTTGTGGTCCCGACAAGTACGTGAGGTTGCCGCGGTCGTCAAATCGCTTGTCCTGAATCGCCAGAGGGATGTCGGTGACGCCCAGCTCCAAGTCGAGCTGACGCCCCAGATCGAGGGTCTCTTCGTCCTCGACGAGGACGAATCCTGCCAGCCCCAGGTAGGTTTGTCTGCCGGTTAGCGGATGTGGGTGAGGGTGGTACCAGTACGCGGCGCCTGGATTCTGAAGGGTGAAGCTGTAGCTGTAGGACTGGTCGTCGCGGATCGCGTAGATGGGATGACCATCGTTGCGCCAGTCCACGTGCAGCCCGTGCCAGTGGACGATGGTCTCCTCCCCAATGCTGTTTACCAGCCGAACACTCAATAGGCTTCCTTTGTTGGCTCTGAGAACTGGGTTGAGGTACGTCTTGCCATTCGATTCCACCTGGTAGACGAAAGCATCAATGCGCCGGCCGGGGACGAGCTCGACCTCGTGACGCCGAGCAACCAGGTCGATAGGGGTGGAGGACGCGTCGAGGATACCGAATAATCCGCCCTCGCGACGCGGCAGGTTGAGAGGGCTGGCGAAGTTGACTGGGTTTCTTGGGTCCAGCGAAGCATAGTCGATCAGGGAAGAAGCACGGCCTGCAGGAACGCCCTCCACTGGGAAAGGAGGGGCGTCATCTGTGAGCTGGCCGCATTCGCGAAGGAGAGCTCCTGCCCCGACCGTCGCCAGAGACAGGGAAAAGGCCGCCGAAGCCCTGAGAAAACCTCGCCTGCTGATTCTCACACTGCCGTCCTCATCGCAACTGGGCCCCGTGATCGCCATGCACGCCTACCACGCTCCACCCTGCTCGGTCGTCCGCGTGGGCTCGGCAGGTTCTTCAGCACCCTTGAAGCCCTCTTCCATGAAACCGGCCTGGGCTTGGCGTAGCGCCTCCCCCATCGCCGCGTGCTCTGCCGCTTCAGGGATCGTCTTGGGCAGGAAGCTCTTGACGATGCCCAGGGATCTGTTCGTCCTCTCAATAGACCTGACCGCGTCAGTCTCGAGTCCGGTCAGGGCCCGAACGGCGTCGACGTTCTCTGGGATGGCGATCGACTCGTTATCGACCTGGAAGGTAAGGTACACTTCGCGATCGTCGGTGGCCAGGGCATCTTCCCACACGGCCACCTCCCACATGTCGCGCCGCGGCCGCAGCAAGTCCCGCATCAGCTCGAGTACCGCGTTCAGAGCCACCAGGCCGTCCGCGGCCCGAACGAAGGCAATCCGCGGCTCTTCCCAGAGGGCGTGCCGTAGCTCGTCCAGTCCGATCGGACGAGTGGTCTCCACCATGGCGAAGTGGATGTGACTCAGGTTGTAGGGTCCGGCCCCCGCCATGGTGGTGATATCCAAGCCTTCCATCACGGTCTGGGCGTCGGGCCCCTGGTGGCTGGGCACCTTCGTCTCGGGGATGACGGTGTTGATCATGCCGTTCCTGTGGCTCTCCCAGGGGTCCGTGCCGCGCCGCAGGAGCACCGCACGCGCCCTCCGCACCCAACCCCGCGTGTGCAACGCGTGCATGACCCGGCAAAGGGCGGTGGTGTTGCAGGAGACGACCCGCGCGAACTGCCTGTTCAGCGCGCCCCCGTAGTTGACCTGAGCCGTGAACGAGTAGCCAGCCAGCTCGTGCTTCTCGCCACCCTGGAAGATGGCCTTGATCCCCGCCTTCTCGTAGATGGGCTTGTTCTTCGCGCCGATACGTTTGGGCGTGCAGTCCACCACGATCTCTGCCTGGCGCAGCAGATCGTCCAGCGTGCCCGCTACCGGAACACCGGCCTGTTCCATCTCCGCACGCTTGTCGGGAACCGAAGCATAGATGGGGTAGCCCCGCTCCGCGGCGACGCGGATGCGGTAGTCGTAGGTGACGTCGGAGATGCCCACCATCTCCATGTCGTCCTGGAGAGACACCGCATCCGCAACACGCTTGCCGATAACGCCGTAGCCGTTCACGGCCACACGAGCTTTCCTGGTCTGAGTCATGACTTCAACCTCCTTGTCTGGTAGATCCTATCGCACCGATCTGTCTACACGCTTACTTGTGCATCCACCAACTCCACTCGGCTTTCGTAGTGGCGGACGGCTCTGTCCGCCGGGGGTGGGGTAGGGCGCCCCCAGCCCCGCCCCTGGCGGACACGGCGGTCCGCCACTACGAAAGCCGAAGGACTTGGTGGATGCACCACTTACCCTTGCGAGCCTCCAGGCACGACGTTCTCCGGATGCCCCGCCAGGAAGCAGCAGATGTTACTGACCGTCGTATCCAGGATGCGCTGCACGGCCTCCCGGCTGTAGAAGGCGATGTGAGGCGTTATGATGACGTTCTCGTAGCGCAGCAGAACGTGATGGCGCAAGAGCGTGCGGAGCTTGTCTTCCGCGGCAGGTGTCGCCAGGAGACGATCCTCCTCGGCCACCAACTCCTCTCCCTCCACGACGTCCAGGCCCGCCCCGGCCAAAAAGCCCTCGTTCAAGGCCCATAGCAACGCGTCCGTATCTACCAGCTCGCCTCGGGCCGTGTTGATGAGTAGCGCCCCGCGTTTCAAGAGCGCGAACCGCTCCCGGTTCATCAGGTGGTGGGTCTCCGGCGTGTGCGGACTGTGCAGAGTGACGATATCCGAGCGTTGCAGAAGCTCCTTGAGCGGGACATAGTCGAAGTCAAGCACTTCGGCCAGCAACCGCTGGGGTCTAACGTCGTAGGTCAGGACATTCATGTCGAAGCCCCGCGCGATGCGGATGACGTGCAGACCGATGCGTCCCGCGCCCACCACGCCCAACGTCTTCCCCTTGAGGTCGAATCCCATCAAGCTTTCCAGGGAGACGCGGCCCTCCAAGGCATGCCGATAGGCCTGGATGATCTTGCGAGAGAGGCTGAGGATCAGGCCGAAGGTGTGCTCGGCCACGGTGTTCTCGCCGTAGCCGGGGACGTTGCTCACTATGATGCCGCGCTCCGCGGCGGCTTCGAGGTCGATGTGGTCCACGCCGGTTGAACGCGTGGCGATGAAACGAAGAGTGGGCAGCCGGTTCAACACGTCGCGAGAGAGACGCGAGCGAATGAAGACGGAGGTGAGCGGAACGTCGTGTACCTTGGACGCGGACCGCTCGTCCAGGGGCTCCGCGAAGAAGCGCAATGTGAGGTTGGGCAATTGAGCAGCCAGGTAGTCCTGTTGCCAAGGCTCGATCTCAAAGAAGGCTACCTGCCGGTTATCTGATGCCATCTCTTGCCTCCGTAAGCGATTGACCAGATTCACCGCCCTCCGATCCGAGCACTAGGAACGCTCGCCCGGTACCCGACACCGAAGGGTGTGAAAGAGGACAAGCCGGTCGGTGGCACAGCAGCACGATGCATGCCAGCAGCATGCGAGGATAGGATGGAAACAAGTACAAGTGCATTGGACCGCGGCGGCCGCGATGAGCGGCCCTGGTCCTACCCCTCCGCGCCTCGTCTCAGGTAACCGCTCAGCGTCGGCATGCTGATGATCAGAACCAGGAAGAAGGTCCAGACCGCGGCGCCAAGCCGTTCGACGACGGGATACTCAGCCATAGTCGCTACCAGGAAGACCACTAGCGCCGCAGCTAGGGGCACTCCCAGGTAGACGGCCCAGTCCACGAGTTGACTTCTAGGCCGCGCGATGTGCACCCTCGTCACCTCCTTTCGCCGACTGGACTGTCTCCTCCGGCGGGACGCCGGCTACCGCATGAGCAGCCTCCCTCCGCAAGGTAGGAACAAAGCGTTTGAGCAGCATGGTGTTCAGGGTCACCGAGACCGAGCTCACGGCCATGAGCAAGGCGGCCAGCTCTGGGCTGACGATGAGTTTGAAGAAGGGGTAGAAGATGCCAGCCGCCACGGGAATGGACACCGCGTTGTAGAAGAAGGCCCAGAAGAGGTTCTCCTTGACCTTGTGCATGGTCGCCTTGGCCACCTCGATGGCTGTGATCACGTCACGCAGGTCCTCTTTCATCAGGAGGACGTGGCCCGTCTCCTTACTCACGTCGGTGGCACTGCCCACGGCAATTCCCACGTCCGCTTGGGCCAGGGCCGGAGCGTCATTGATGCCGTCCCCCACCATGGCGACCTTCTTCCCCTCGGCCTGCAGTCGCCGGATCTCGTTGGCCTTGTCCTGGGGCAGTATCTCCGCCACCACCCGGTCAATGCCGGCTTTACGGGCGATGGACGCCGCGGTGCGGCGGTTGTCGCCCGTCATCATGACGACCTCCAGGCCCAACGCGTGCAGCCGGCGCACGGCCTCGACGGAGTAATCCTTGAGGGTGTCCGCCACAGCTACCAACCCGGCCGGCTGCCCCTCCACGGCCACGAACATCACCGTCCTACCGTCCTCCTCCAGCGCCAAGGCCTGCGGTTCCACGCGTCCAAGATCCACTCCATCCCGCCGCATGAGGCGCCGGTTGCCCAGGAGAATCTGCCGTCCGCTGAAGCGGGCCTCCACCCCATGGCCGGGAATAGCCTGGAATGACTCGGAGTCCTCTACCGGGAGGTTCCACTCTCTAGCTCCCCGCACGATGGCCTCGCCGAGCGGATGCTCGGAGTTCTTTTCCACCACCGCGGCCAGATGCAGCACCTCCTCCTGCCGGAACGGCTCCAGAGCTACCACGTCGGTCAGGACCGGCTGACCACGTGTGAGGATGCCCGTCTTGTCGAAGACGATGACCTGGAGCCTGGTGGTGTTCTCGATGGACTCGGCGCTCTTGAAGAGCACGCCGTGCTCGGCCGCCTTACCCGTTCCAGCCATGATGGCGCTGGGAGTCGCCATGCCCACGGCGCAGGGGCAGGAAATGATGAGGACTGCGATGGACAGCAGCAAGGCGAAGCCAAAGATCCCCACCGAGCCCAGGGTGTACGGGGTGAGCAGGAAACGACTGTTCGGATCGAAGAACCAGGCGTAGCCTACGAAGTACCAGAAGAGAAAGGCCAGCAGAGCCAGGACGTAGACGGCGCCGATGAATCGTCCGGCTACGAGGTCGGCGAGCTTCTGGATCGGGGCCTTGGAGCCCTGAGCTTCCTCCACGAGCCGGATGATCTGGGCCAGAGCGGTCTCGGCGCCCACCGCCGTGGCGCGGAACTTGAAGGCACCCGTCTTGTTGAGGGTGGCGCCCACCACGGTGTCGCCGGCCTTCTTCTCCACCGGGATGGACTCACCCGTGATCATCGACTCGTCCACCGCCGAGTAGCCTTCCAGGACGACCCCGTCTACCGGGATCTGCTCGCCCGGACGTACGACGATCGTGTCCCCGACCTGTACCTGCTCCGCCGGGACCTCGATCTCCTGCGCGTCACGGAGCACGCGGGCGATCTTGGGGCGCAGCTTCAGAAGCTTACGGATCGCTTCGGAGGTCTGACCCCGAGTCAGGGCCTCCAGCCAGCGGCCCAGGATGATGAAAGCGGTCAGGAGCGCGGCTGCCTCGTAGAAAGTAGCCCGCTCGCCCCCCAGGCCGGCCTGTGGCCAGAAGGTATTGACCACCGCGATGAAGTACGCCGCGCCGATATCGGAGGCGTACAGCAGGTTCATGTCCCGCACGCCGTGGCGCATCCCCTGGAAGGCGTTTACAAAGAACTGGCGCGCGGGGCCGAAGACGATGGGCGTGGTCAAGAGGAACAGGACCCAGCGATAGCCCAGGAACTCCGGGACGATGGATGGGAGGATCCAGTACACCCGGAAAGTCCCCAGCATCACCAGGGTCGCCAGCGGCCAGGAGATGAGCATGTTGCGCCACTGGTAGGCGATCTCCCGCCGGCGGGCCTCCCGCTCCCGATCGACGGCTTCGACCTCCGGCGTCTTCTCGACGGCGTCGTAGCCCAGCTCGCGAATGACTCGGATCATCTCGGCGGGACTGATGACCGCCGTGTAGTACTGCACAGTGGCCGAGCCGGCGGTGAAGCTAACTCTGGCCCTGGTGATACCCTCCATCTCGTTAAGGGCCTTCTGGATGAGCATAGCGCAGTGCTCGCTGCCCATCCCGAAGATGGGGAGAGTACCGTCTCCTCTCTGGGAACGGAGTAGCCCACGTCCGAAATGGCGCGCACCAACTCCATCGGCCCCACGCGTTGGGGGTCATAGGCGACGGTCGCGCTCTGCGCGGCGAGGTTCACGTTGGCCTCGGCCACACCTGGTAGCGCTTGAAGGGCACGCTCGATGGTCCGCACGCAGGAGACGCAGTCCATGTCGCTCACCAGCAGCACGATACGCCGGATGGGCTGGGGCTTCGTGACCATCACGCGCGCACCTGTTGGGCCGCACTCAGCGCGTTGTAGAGCGCCGCTAACGCCAATCCGAATAGCCAGCTACCCAGAACGACGGTCACCAGTCCCACGATGAAGTTGGGCAGTGTCACCAGCGTGCCGGCCGGGGCAAGCAGGGTCGCATCCAGGAACACCCAAGCCTGCAACAGAGCCAGGTAGAGGCTTGGAGCCAGTAGGACCAGCAATGCGCCGAGCACATAGCAAGCGCCCCCGAGTACTCCGAGGGCATTAGCGAAGGGAAGGACTCTCAGCACCGCACACCTCCGAGGAGAAAAATCTGTCTCCAGGTAACGCCAGCATGCTCTGTGCCAGTCAGCGACAGATGTTCTGTTTCTCCATCTCCCCGGTCCGGATCTTGATCTGGAGTGCGAGGCCAGGCTCCCGACTCCACTCGCTGCTCTCCTGATCACGATGTGTTCCAATTGCGTCTGCGACGCTTGTCGGAGCTAGTCGTCAGGAAGATCATTTCGAGCACGGCGGCCAATCCCACGGCGCCAGTGGCTGCTGGCACTACGTTGAGGCCGTCCACTCGAGGTCCCCAGGCGCTTTTACCGAGCGTAGCATCTGCTTCGATGCATCCACGAGTGGTCCCCGGGCTTGTAAACCCGGGGACCGCTGGAATGGCTCCCGAGGCGCCTTGGCCTTATCCGGGGACTCAGACCCCGTCGCAGCCGTTGAGCTGCGGGCTACGGCCGCACGGAAACCGGCGTCCCGATGTCCGCGAAGTTCCAGAAGAACTCCGCATCGCCCAGTTTGAGGCCGATGCACCCGTTGGTGGCCTGGTCGCGGCCGAAGGCTTCGTCGGGCGTCCAGTAGTTGTAATGGAGCGCCACCCCGTCGTCCGTGATGTACTGCGTGTACAGCACGCCGGTGAGATAGTAGCCCCACGGGTTGTCTAGCGGAATTCCTACGGTCCGCGAGTCCATCGTCTCGTTGGCCACGCGGCGCAGGATCTGGAAATCGCCGACGGGGGTCGGGGAGCGCGCCCTTCCGACCACCACGGGGGCCTCGTAGACGACCCGACCGTTCTCGATGGCCCTGGCCACCTGCGCTCCGCGGTCTACCTCGATCCGTCGTCCCCTCAGGTCGCCGGAAGACTCCCCACCGCCCGCTCGCGTAAGCGCCGAGTAGATGTAGCGCCCGGAGGGTAGGCGGTACCAGGTCGCATTGCCTAGCTCGACCTCCTCACCCTCGATCTGCGCGACAACGTCTATCTCCTCGCCCCATTCGAGCTGACCGGCGATGCGGAACTCGGTCGATGGACCGGATCGCAGATTCGCCACGTCGGTTGTCACCAAAGTCGAGAAGGCCGCTCCTGGCGGAGCGGCCTCTCCTCTCGCCACGGTCAGACCTGCGGCCAGGGAGAGCAGCACCAGAGCCACCAGCCCACGCCGAAGAATCTCCATGGATCGCTCAACTCCTTTCGCCCAGGTCTCGGCAGGACCGGTGGCCGGCTTATCGGTCACCACAGGTCCCATGCTGGACAGTGGTTATGTCTAGCATGTACCGTGCCTTCGCATCCTATGTTGACGTTGAGACGCGTCCGGAGACCACGGGTTCTGAGGCTGAGGCTCTTCTACGTCTCCTTGCGCAGCACCACCAGTGTCGCTAGACCGCCCGCAAGCCGCTGCAGCGCCACGCGACCCGGAAAGGACAGGTAGAGCTCCTGTGGCACCGGTTCGGCGAGAATCGCCTTCTCAATGGACTTGAGAAGTGAGTCCAGCCAGGAGTCGGTCCGGCTGGATATGAGAAGCACCATGTGTCCGCCGGGCTTCAACCGTCCTCGTGCCTTCTCCACGACTTCGTCTGCTTTCCTTCCGAGATGGGAGAATACCCACGTCGAGATGACTAGGTCGAACTCCCCATCAGGCAACGGATCGCGCAGCAGGTCGCGTTGGAGAAAGGTCACGTTCGGCAGATGTCCGAGCTTGGATTGTGCCACGGCCAGCATGCGCGGGGTAAGGTCAACCCCCACGTACTGGGAGAACGGGATTCCCAGCCGCTGGAGGCGGGCCAGGTTAGCGCCGGTGCCACAGCCAAGATCCAGCACGCGTCCGCCAGGAGGTAGGTACTCACTCACGGCCTGATCGACGGCGGCATCCACGCCTCGCGCCAAGGTAGCGTTCCACAGGGCGAGGAAGGGGTCGTAAAGAGGAGCGAAAACGCCGTAGATCTCCGATACCTGGACCCGCGTCGCGGCGAAGGTGCGGGCACCGACCACCGCTTCACCCGCGCCAGCCACCCGGATGAGCCAGTCGGGCCAGCGGAGCAGGAACGAGATGTAAACACTGATTGGACCGCCCAGCCGACGCCAGGGGCGCAGATATGTTTTGCCAAAGAGGAGGCTGAGCACGCCATCGAGGATCATGAAGATGCCCAGCAGGCGCAAGATAGTCTTCATGGACATTGTCGAACTCCTTCTGACTGTGTGCAAACTGCTCTAGCCCACGGGCAGGGTGAAGCGAAAAGTGGCGTATCGACCGACCTCGCTCTCCACCCAGATGCGCCCGCCGTGTGCCTCTACCAGACCCTTGGTGATGTACAGCCCAAGTCCGAGCCCCGGCACCTTCTCCTCCACGGCCGCTCTTGTGCGATGGAAGCGTGTGAAGAGCTCCGCGCGGTCCTCCTCCGATATGCCCGGACCCTGGTTCATCACAGAGATCATCACCTCACGCAGTACCGGCTCTATCTCCACCAGAATCTCCGTCTCCGGATATGAGTACTTGGCAGCGTTAGTGAGCAGGTTGAGCAGGATCTGCTCCAGGCGTGCTGGGTCTGCCTGTGCAAGGGGCACGATCCCGCGCATCTCAACGCGTACTGGATGCCCCTCAGTTAGCTTTGCCCCTCGCTCCACGACCTCGCGCACGAATTGAGGCAGGTCTACCTTCTCTTTGGCAAGACTCAGCCTCTTCGCTTCGATGCGCGAGGCATCCAGGAGATCGGCGACCATACGATTTAGTCGTTGCAAGCTGGCGGAGATGGTGTTTATTGCCTTGCGTTCTCGCTCTGTATTGTGTCCCTCCGGAGGAAGACGTGCAAGAAGCTCGGCGTAACCGGCGATGACGGTTATGGGACCACGCAGGTCGTGGGCGATGACGGAGATGAACTCCTCGCGCTGTCGCTCCAGCTCTCGAATCGACGTGACATCGTGGTAGACAGTGACCGCCAGGACGACTCGCCCGGCTCTATCGCGCACAGCGCTTCCGCCAAACCGGAGATGATACCGCTTGCCATCTGGTGCCGTGTAAACGGACTCGAGTCCGGAGAAAGTCTCGCCCCGCAGCGCCCGGTCGATGGGCAACTCCTCGGGCGGGATCGGACGGCCATCGGGATAGCGAAGGTCGAGCCGCATGAGTTCGCTGACATGGCCGTAACGGCCCTCTGACCAGGAGACCTGCCAGATCTGGCGAGCGGCCCGGTTGAAGCGAACGATTCGGCCCATTGAGTCGGCTACTGTCACCCCCTCGGACATGTTCTCGATAACCGCATCCAACTCATCGGCTCGGCGGCGTTCCTTGTCCGCCAACTCCGCGGCGCGGCCTCGTTCCACACGCACCTCTTCATAGAGCCGAGCCCTGTGCTGCGCCAATCGGGCGACCGTCACAATGGCGAGTACTCCGAGCGCACCCAATGCCACCCCAAGTGCAGCGCCGGACCGCAGTATCTGGTCGATGCGGTCACGGTCGGCATCCCGAACAGCCACGATGTAGTCATGGAGAGTTGTCTCCCGCCGCCAGAACTCATCTATGACCTGAGCGGTATCACCGGCTGCCACGCGGGCTCTGGACTCCTCGGCAAGACCCTCTTGACGCAGCGCGATCACCGATTCGGCAACTTGTTGCCAAAGGCGAATGGACTGCTCCATCCCATCCAACCGACGCACCGCCTCAGGGCCCAAGCGCTCCGCTCGCGCCCGCGTGCTGCGAAGTCCTTCTTCAAGACCTCGCGCGGCTTCCTGGTAGGCCTTCAGGTAGCTGTCATCACCGCTAATGACGTAGCGCAGGAAGTCGCTCTCCATCGATCTCACCAGATCTGCAACTCGTCCCAGGTCGTCGTCGAGGGGATCGTCCACCTCACGGACGTGGGCGTGTGTGCTGATGGCAAGGACACTGGTCACGATGGGGGCTACGACCAGGGCGAGCAGAACTACCAGGACGAAGACCGTTCCGACCGTAACCGCCCTATTCCAGCGCGAAAACCACCCGGCGATCCCCGCCATGGTACACTCCAACGATCTGACGCCAGGCCTGTCCCAACCTGTCATGGCTAGTACAGCACCTGGCAACAGACATCGACCCCAGGATCGCCACTGGAGTCTGCTACAGCGGTCCCCAGAAGGATTGAGTAGCCCAGCGCTCTCTTACGCGGGGGCATCGCGTAGGGGCGGACCGCCGCGTCCGCCCGCGCGCCCCTGGGGCGGACACGGCAGTCCGCCCCTACGTCAGGCCGATGGCTCAATCCCTTCACGCATTGCCGTAGTAGGCCGTGTCTGGCAAGGCGCGCTCCATCCCCGCCTGTGGCGCTTGCCGACCCGCAAACAAGCGCCACCTGTTCATTATAACATCCTCTTGCCAGCCGGGTTGTCTTTTGGCCTGCCACAGCCATACCGGCGACGCACAATCTGGGCGCAATCCGCGCGCGACGATGGGGGGCAAGACCTCTTCTTCGGTTCGCGTGGGCAATCCCAACTGGCGCCAGGACGGTGAACCGAACCGGCATCGCCCAGCCCGAGACCAAACGCGACGGTATAGACATTGCAGTCGAGGCGGTGAGCGTAGCTCCCCATCAGAGGAGGTGACAAGGCATGAGAATGCTGATCTATCTGGCCGGTGTGGCAACCATCTTCGACGGCATCATGCACCTGCTCTTTCCCGTCAGTTGGGATACCCTCTGGCACGCGGAAACTCGCAAGGTGCTGCCTGGGCTCGGACAGCAGCTCGACCGGCTCTCTGAGCAATACCCGACCAAGAGGCGGATGCAGGGACTTGGTTGGATTGCTCTTGGAGCCCTCGTGCTCTGGTGGGCCGGGCCAGCCGAAACAAGAGAAGTGCGCTGATGTGGTGAGAGCCAAGCATCTACGTCACGGTCCCATCCATCGCTATCGCCAGGTCGTGCGGATTCTTTTTCGGCACGGCTTCGGCTATCTGGTCGACCAGGTCGGACTAGGGCATCTGGTGCCCTTTCATTGGGGGCTCCTGGGGCATCGTCGCCGCCCCATGCCCTATAGCCAGGCCGAGCACTTGCGCTTAGCCTTCGAGGAGCTCGGTGCCACCTTCATCAAGCTGGGACAGATCCTCTCCACCCGTTCCGACATCCTTCCGCCCGACTTCATCGCCGAGCTCTCCAAGCTGCAGGATGCCGTCCCGCCCGAGCGGGCGGACGTCATTGAGTCCCAGATCGCCAGTGAGTTGGGTCGGCCACCATCATCTGCCTTCGCGGAGTTTGACCCAGAGCCCCTCGGCTCCGCCTCCATCGGTCAGGTCCATGCGGCCAAGCTTGGCACGGGTGAGGAGGTAGTGGTCAAGGTCCAGCGGCCGGGGGTGGAGCACCTGATCGAGGCGGACCTGGCTATCCTCATGGACCTGGCTCGCCTGGCCCAGGCTCGGACGACCTGGGGACAGATCTACGATCTGCCGGGAATGGTAGAGGAGTTCGCGGAAACGCTACGAGGGGAGATGGACTACGTCAGCGAGGGACGCAACGCCGACCGCATCCGCGGGAACTTCACCGAGGAGCCGGCCCTCCACGTGCCGACCATCCACTGGAACTGCACGACAAGACGGATCCTGACCATGGAGCGCATCGAGGGCACCAAGATCAGCGATATCCCAGCATTGGAGGCCGCCGGGATCGATCGGCAGAGGTTAGCCGCGACGGGCGTGCGCATCGTCCTCAAGATGATGCTGGAGGATGGCTTCTTCCATGCCGACCCGCACCCGGGCAACTTCCTCGTCCAACCGGGCGAGGTCATTGGACTCCTCGACTACGGCATGGTGGGACGTTTGGATGAGCGGACGCGAGAGAACCTTCTGTACCTGTTCCTGGCCATCATGGATCAGGACATGGATCGTGCCGTCGATCAGCTATCGACGTTGGGCGTTGTCGGTACCACGCCTCAGTTGGAGCGCTTGAAGCGGGATCTGGAGCGTCTCCTCTCCCTCTACTGGGGTCTGCCCCTACAGGAGATCGACGTCCGGCGAATCCTGGAGGAATTCCTCGCCACGGCGCGCCGCCATCAGTTGCACGTGCCGGCTCATCTCGCGCTCCTGAGCAAGACCCTCTCGATGCACGAGGGGTTGGCCCGCCAGCTCGATCCAACCATCAACCTGGCCGAGATGCTCGGTCCCTATGCGCGAAAGCTAGTGTGGCGTACCTATCGACCAGATCGATGGGCACGACGCGTGCTCCCCGCCATGCTCGACCTGAGCCAGTTGATGATAACGCTCCCGCGACGTATCGATCGCCTGCTAGGACAGGTAGAACGGGGCAACGTCTCGCTCAACATGCGTGTGCAGGAGACGGAGCACGCGCTGGACACGTTAAACCGCATGGTGAACCGCCTGATCCTGGGCGTACTCGCGACCGGCTTCATCGTCGGCATACCACTCCTATTGCAGGTCTACCATGCGACCGGACTCCATCAGGCCATCGGGGTGCTCCTCGGAGCAGGATTCGCCGTCGTTGCGGCTTTAGCCTTCTGGCTTATCTTCGCGATCCTGCACCGCGGTCACCATTGATGTTGAGGCCGGGGCATCGTGACAGGGTGATCCGCAACACTAGCCTGAATCTCAGTCTGTTCTCAGGTATCGCTAAGCTTGCCCTCAGCCCTGCCTGATACGGTGTCATTGGCGATCACCCGTTGGAGGGAGCAGCTCGTATGCCGCGCACCCCTAACCAGTTCCGTCCCGGCACAAGCGTCGAAAGTCTGACGACAGCTTCCGTCGAACGCACATCCTACCAACGATCTCCACGGCGATGGTCAGGACTGCTGCAGTTTGTCATCATACCCGTCTTCGTCGCGCTCGCTATCTCCGCGGTAATCTACTTCGTTGAGGTCAGGCCACGCGGTGATACGGCCAGTACCGAGAGCCGTTTGGCGGCATCTGTGGTTGGAGCAGAAGAGGGGTCTTCTCTACGCATCGGCGACCCAGCTCCCGATTTCACGCTGGTGGATCTCGCGGGCAACCCGATCCGGCTGAGCGATTTCCGCGGACAGGCAGTCTTCCTTTACTTCTTTGCAACCTGGTGCTCAGCCTGTCGATCCACTCTGCCAGATGTCGCGGCGACTTACGAGGAGAATAAGGCTCGAGGCGCCGTCGTTCTGGCGGTGGCTCTATGGGACGACCTGACAGCCGTCCGCGAATACGCAGCCTCTGCCAGGCTCACGTTCCCCATTGTACTTGATACCACCGGCCAGGTCTCAGCTCTCTACCGCTTTAGCGGCCTTCCGAGAGAAGCACATGAACATGCGGGCGTCCCAAGCTTCTTCGTTGATAGGGACGGCATCATCCGCGACATGTACTTCGGAAAGATGAACAGGTCGCTGATGCAGAGTCGCCTGCAAAAGGCGATGCAGAGGTGATCGCACACGAGTCCCCATGATTCCCTGTGCTCACAGTCCACTCGCTCGGGCATAGGCTCGCCTAGTACATTTTGGCTGTTGACCAGGGGGGTATCTGGTGGGTAACCTGTAGTCCGATTGCGCTGTTGTCTTGCCTTTCCCTTCTCGATCAGGCTCGGGATGACCACAGACAGGCCTGCAGCAGACCGTTCTTCCCATCGCCATCGAGCCAAAATGTCCCTGTGTGGCACATGTACTACGGCAGACGCACGTCGTCAAAACCACGCTGGAGGTCGAGTCAATGTCCGGACAAGAGCATATCCGCAAGCCTCAGGAGGAGCGCTTGCTCACTCACAAGAGAGTTGAGATAGGCTGGAAACCTGTCGGGGCACGATTCATGGCCATCGTGGCTATAGTAGGACTTGGATTCGTGCCGGTGCAGAGTGCCTTGGTTCAACCTGTTTCGGCGGGTGTCCAGAACAACCAGCCCGCTGCCATTGCATCGAAGGGCCGACTAGTGCTCCCTCCAGTGGATGACCGGCATCGGGGCGTACCGAAGGTTGAGCTTGCCCCGCGCTTGCCGCAGCCTTCTTCTCCCTCGGACTACGAGCGGACGGACACGGTGGTGCATGTGGTGCGTGAAGGGGAATCGATTAGTCAACTTGCCGAGCATCACCAGGTTAGCATGGACAGCATTCGTTGGGCTAACAACCTGGACAGCGATGTCCTTCAGATCGGCCAGGAACTGTTGATTCCACCTGTTTCAGGTGTCCTGCAAAAAGTACGAGAAGGGGACACCGTTCGCGACATCGCTGCGATGTACGAGGTGGATGTGCAGTCCATCCTAGACGCTAACCAGATCTCCGACCCGGATATGATCCAGACCGGCACGTTGCTGGTGGTCCCTGATGAGCAACCACGAGCCAGCGACGCTCCTGAACGGATGGTAACAGCCCGGGGTGGCAATCGGAATAACGATGAAGCATCCGGCAGTGCTGGCACCTCAACGTATACGATGCAATCCGGCGACACGCTGAACGCCATCGCCGACAGGTTTGGCATTACTGTCAGCACCATCGTCAACGCCAACAGCATCCCCGACCCCGATCGGTTGACAGCCGGGCAGGAGTTGCTCATTCCATCGAGTTCTGGCATCCTGCACGCGGTGCAGGAGGGCGACAGCGTAGCCTGGATCGCGGCGCGCTACGGCGTCGCTGTGCAGGATATCGTCTCTGCCAACAAGCTTTCCAGCCCCGACGTTATCAGCCCAGGCAGCCGCATCCTGATTCCTTCACTCTCCGCATTTCCGAGCAGCGCCTCTCCCTTGCCAGCCGAAGAGCCGTCCTCCAGTAGCTACACAGTGCAGCCTGGGGATACGCTGTTGGGCATCGCCAGCAGTCTGGGCGTTGGCGCGGAGGATATCGCGAGAGCAAACGCTCTTACAGAGCCATACTTCCTACGTGATGGCAGTGTACTTCAGATCCCTACGCCAGATCTCCGGCAGAGCGAGAGCCAGAGAGCGAGAGTCGCCGCGATGGACAGCGGGACGAAGCACACGGTCGTGCGGGGGGACACGGTGTACGGGCTATCCGTCGCTGGCAAGGTTTCACCCGATGCCATAATAACGGCCAACGGTCTGCAGCCGCCGTACGTCTTGCAGATCGGGCAGGATCTGGTCATCCCTGGCGCTGGCGGCGAGGTGCACGCAGTGCAGTCCAGCGTCGCGCCAAGACCCGCCCAGCGGCCGTCTGCGCCTCCTGCCGCACCAGCCCCCCTCGCGGGACAGCCACGGCCCGCTCCGCAGGCTGCGCCTGAGCCACAACCTGCGCCTGCGGCGCAGCCTGAGCCTGCGCCACAACCTCAGCCTGCGCCGCAGCCTGAGCCTGCGCCCGCTCCCGAAGCGACCAGCTTTGGGAGCCGTGTCGTGGAGGTAGCGATGCAGTTCCGCGGGTATCGGTATAGGTGGGGAGGTACCTCGCCAAGCACAGGCTTCGACTGCAGCGGACTGGTCTACTACGTCTACCAGCAGGCCGGACGTCCTATCCCCCGCGTTCTGGAAGCACAGCTCGCCGCTGGGCCGCGTGTCAGCCGTGACAAGCTGCAGCCAGGCGATATCGTCTACTTCGTCAACACGTACAAGGCTGGACTCTCGCACAACGGCATTTACATCGGAGACGGCAAGTTCATCAACGCGAACAACGAGAACGTGGGCGTAATCGTCAACAGCCTGAGTGAGCCCTACTGGGGAAGCCGGTACTATGCAGCCAACCGGCCGTGAATGCAGGCGCACTTGTGCGCTGCCAAGCCGGTGGTTCGGTCGCCTGTCTCCGTAGGCGACTCGCCTCTGGCGAGAGGCGACCGAAGACTACCCGTCCCTGTGCGGTGCTGGGGTAGGAGACTCCCCAAGAAGTCCCTTGATCTTGCACTCGTATGTAGAGGGGTAGTTGAGGCTGGTCATGGTTGTTAGACGACGCTCCCAGTACGCGACCTCTCAATCATGACCAGACCTGGGTTAGTTGGAGCAGTGAGGAGAGACGATAACATACAGCCACACTTCCTCATGATCTTCCGAGGAAGCACGTCAGTGGGACATGAGCGGCAGACGGACGGCAAAGGTGCTGCCTTTACCCAGCTCGCTCTCTACGGTAATATCGCCTCCGTGCTCCTCTATGATCCATTTGGCGATGGCCAATCCCAGCCCCGTGCCAGCAGCGTCGCGCGCCCGCGCCCTGTCTGCTCTGAAAAAGCGCTCGAAAACATGTGGCATGTCCTGAGCGGAGATACCGATGCCCGTGTCGGACACCTCCAGGACGGCGGTCGCGCCGTCCTTTCGCAAGGACAGTCCGACTTCGCCGCCAGCGGGCGTGTACCGGATGGCGTTGTCGACCAGGATGAGAATGAGCTGCTTTAGACGATCGGGGTCCCCTAACAACGAAGCCTCGTCGATCTCGCGAATAGCCATCGTGAGCCCCTTGGCCAGCAGACGCGCGTCACCGTAGACTTCCAGCAGCAACCGATCTAGCTCGATCGGCCGCATGCGCAGCTTCTGGCCGGCGTCGGCCCGTGCCAGGGAGAGAAGATCAGCTACCAGTCGCGCCATGCGATCGGCTTCGCCAGTTGCAGCCGTAATCAGTGCCTGCCGCTCTGAACCGGGCAGATCGGCTCCCTGCCTGTCCAGCAACTCCAGGTTGGCGCGCACGGCCGTGAGGGGCGTGCGCAACTCGTGGGAGGCGTCGGCAATGAAACGCTGCTGGGTTGCGTACGCTTCCTCGAGGCTCGCCAGCATCTCATTGAAGGTGCGACTGAGTTGACCAAGCTCATCGCGCGAGGTGGTAACCCCGAGGCGACGAGAAAAGCCCCTAGACAAGGCGATGGCCCGGGCGGTCTGGGTCATCGACGCGATAGGTCTGAGCGCTCCTCCGGCAACAGCCCAGGCGATTGCCCCGGCCAACAGCAGAGAGACCATGCCAACACCGGCCAGACCCAGCCGCAAGCGATCGAGAACGACATACGCCTCGGCATGGGAGCGACCGACCTGGACGAAGCCGATTACTCTGCCGCTCGCCACCAGCGGCTCAACGTAGACACGCACCTGCTCGCCCGCTACGATCGCAGTATAGAAGACACCATGGCCAGCATGAGCCACAGCGAACGCTCGTTCGTCGCCTGGTAGCTCCTGACCGCCCAGATTATCCGAATGGGCGACGACTGTTCCATTCGTCTGCACCACCTGGACGTAGATGCCGGGCGACTCGAAGGCATCGATAGGAGGCAACTCAACTCGCTGAACAGTCGATGGTGCAGCCGTTTCGACACGGACTGTGCTGGCAATATGTTGCGCCCGGCTGGCAATGTTCGCGTCGCCTTCGTCGATGAGATGACGCAACATGAGGAGATACAGAAGCAGGCTGAAGATGACCAGGGTTCCGCCTAGCACGGCCGTATACCACAGAGCGAGTCTGAGACGGATTGACAAGCGGCCTACTCCCGGTCGCGGAGAACGTAGCCGGCTCCACGAACGGTATGGATCAGCCGTTTCTCCCCGCGCTCCTCCAGCTTGTTGCGGAGGTAGCGCACATATACCTCGAGGATATTGTGGTTGCCCTCGAAGTCATAGCCCCAGACCTTTTCCATGATGAGATCGCGCGTGAGCACCCTCTGGGGATTAGACATGAAGAGTCGTAGCAATTCGTACTCGGTCGTTGTGAGTTCTATCTCCCTTTCGCCGCGCCGGGCAACGCGCGAGGCAATATCGAGGCCGAGATCCTGATACGACAGCGCCTCCTCGACATCGGGCTCTGACTGCTGGCGACGGAGCAGGGCGCGCACCCTGGCCAGCAGCACCTCGAAGACGAAGGGTTTGACAATGTAGTCATCCGCGCCGGTCTCCAGACCCACTACTTGATCAGATACGGCATCCTTGGCGGTGAGCATCAGAATAGGCAATCTCTGATCCACCGAGCGTAGCCGGCGGCAAACCTCTAGCCCGTCCATGCCAGGCAACATAACATCCAAAATCACAAGGTGCGGAGGGCGCACACGCGCCGTCTCCAGACCCTCCCGCCCAGTGCTGGCTACGTCCACGATATAGCCCTCATAGCCAAGACCACGCCTCAGAACGCCGGTGATGCTGCTGTCGTCATCTACTACCAGGATACGCTCTTTCATCTGCTCGGCTCCCCAATGATAAGACCGCGCGGCCATAGCTCTTGCGCATCAGACCACGCCAGGATAACGCGGTTTCGAAGGCGAGTTCGTTTCGTCAAATTATGTCATTAGTCAGGGTCCCTCGCAAGTCATCGATTCTCAGTTTCAGGTCAGGACACACTCAGGACTGGTTAAGCTGGGGCAATTACCATATGTAACAAGGGAAATCAGCCCAACCTTGGCCCGCCAACTGAGGACAGGTCGATGTCAATGCCCGTTGTACTCGCAGCCATTGCCTCGATCGCATTTGGCCTTGCGGCGCTGATCGTGTTGCTAGCGCTGTGGCAGCCACACGCACACGCACGGCTTAACGCCGACGGGTTTCAGGAATTGGGGATCGTTGTCAAGGGACGCTACCGGCCGGACGTCATCGAAGTTTGGCGAGACATCCCGGTCCATCTGTACTTCCGCCGCGAAGAAAGCACGCCTTGCTCCGAGCATCTGCTCTTCTCCGACTTCCACATGGGAGCACACCTTCCGCCCCACGAGACTACAGAGGTCTGCTTCATCCCGACAAAGTGTGGTGAGTTTCTCTTCACGTGCGCGTACGGCATGTATCAGGGACGACTCGTCGTTGTGGAGCCCAGCAAACGTGTACTGGCGCAGACGCGGAAATCAGGGATTGCCCGTGCACAGCGACCCTCTAATCCCGCCGCAAGAAGCACGACTTCGCTTGCCTTCAGCTCAGGGGGACTGAAGAAGGAAGATGAGCAGGAGCTCGATGAAGCATGATGATTTCTCATGCACTTTCTCAGACTTCGACCTTCTCTGGCACCCCCAGACGGAAGTCCTTGAAGTTGACCACTAGCTTGCCGCCATCGACCTTCCAATCGAGCTTGTCCAGGGACCGAGGCGGAGGACCTGCCAGGACTTCTCCTGTCAGAGCGAAAACGCCGCCGTGACAGGGGGAGAAGAAGGCTGTTTCCTCGGGCCGCCACGAGACAATGCAGCCCAGGTGCGTGCAGCGAGGATTGTAGACTGCGAAATCGGCGTCTCCAGTGCGGACCACCCAGACCGATTTGCTTACCGACTCCTCAAGCCAGCCGTCTTTGCGAAAGATGGTGAATTCCGCCATTTGGGGCTGGCCGGTCTTGAAGTCCCCTGGCAGACCAACCTGTACCCATGTCTCCTTCTTGGTCTGTTTCAACGCAGGGGACAAACCGAAGACGACGGCCGGAACTCCTAGTACGGTAGCCACCAAAGCGGAGAACCCACCCATGACTGCAGCCAAGAAAGATCGCCGTGACATTCTCGGATGGTTAGCGTAGGGTTCCATTCTGAGACCCTCCTTGCCAGTCTATGACTGGGGCGATGAGGCGCTCGATTGAAGAAACCACTAGGGTAAATCAATTACCTCCAGCGCAGCCTTGATCACACCACGCACAAGGCTTCCCCAGAGGTCTAATTATAGCGGCGTAACTTGAGAGAGAGCTTAAATATATCTGAGAAAGTGTGTGAGATGGGTTGTTCGGCCCTTGCTGTCAAGCTGCCACGAAGAGAAGAGCGATTGAGGGAAGCTTTCGCCCCCCTCAAGATCCGGTAGGTTGGACTGTCTGCGACAGTTACCGTCGCTACTGTGCCACAAGCGAGAGTTGATCCAGGCGTACGGAGCCCCTCAGGTAGCCAACCGCGATCCGCACCCGAGCCCTGGCAGCATTGGAAGGAAGGGTCACTGTGCCTTCCAGGGGCACCCAACCAGAGGTGACGCCGGTGGCGGGGCCTGCCACGGTTTGGCTCCCAATGGTTCCGCCCCACATTGTCAGGGCGACCACCTGAAGGGTCACATTCTGAGGAGCAGAACCGCTCAATACGTTTACCCAGCCAGACACCCGGTAGCTCTTGCCACCCTCGATCGGTACATCCTGGTAGACCGAGAAGCTCTGGCCGGTATTGGCAGAAAAGGCCAAAGAGTAGCTGCCGTCGTAAGCATTGGAATCGTCGCGCGCAAAGACGGACCCGAAGCCTTGCGGATAGGATACCCAACCGTCAGGCATGCCTGAGCTGTCGGAGTCGATCTCGAAACTGCCGTTGCTCAGCAGCTCCACAGACGTTCCCTCAGGGGTGGCCGTGGGTGTGGGTGTGCTAGTGGACGTCCAGGTTGGCGTCGCGGTCGTTTCCTCAGCCGCGACAGTGCTCGTCGGCGTCGCCGTGTGAGCAGAGGTCTGCGTCGTTGTGGGCGTGTGGGTAGACGTCGCTGTGCTGGTAGGCGTCGAGGTCCGCGTCGGCGTCGCGGAGGGGGTAGCGGACAGGACAAGAGCGTTGGCGTCAACTAGGCTGAGCTGATCTACACGCACAGAGCCCTTCAGGTAGCCAACCGCGATCCGCACCCGAGCCTTAGCAGCATTGGAAGGCAGGGTCACTGTGCCTTCCAGGGGCACCCAACCAGAGGTGACGCCGGTGGCGGGGTCTGCCACGGTCTGGCTCCCAATGGTTCCGCCCCACATAGTCAGGGCGACCACCTGAAGGGTAACATTCTGGGGACCAGAACCGCTCAAGGTATTCACCCAGCCAGATACCCGATAGCTCTTGCCACCCTCGATCGGTACATCCTGGTAGACCGAGAAGCTCTGCCCAGTTTCGGCAGAGAAGGCCAACGAGTAGCTGCCGTCGTAGGCATTGGAATCGTCGCGCGCGAAAACGTACCCGAAGCCTTGCGGATAGGACACCCAACCGTCAGGCATACCTGTACCGTCGGAGTCGATCTCAAAGCTGCCATTGCTGAGCAACTCCACCGGCGCTCCCTCAGGGGTGGCCGTGGATGTGGGCGTGCTAGTGAACGTCCACGTCGGCGTTGCGGTCGTTTCCTCAGCCGTGATAGTGCTCGTCGGCGTCGCTGTGTGAGCGGAGGTCTGCGTCGGTGTGGGCGTGTGGGTGGACGTCGCTGTGCTGGTAGGCGTCGAGGTCCGCGTCGGCGTCGCGGAGGGGGTACTGGTTGGGACAGAAGGACTAGTGTCGACCAGACTGAGCTGATCCACGCGCACGGAGCCCTTCAGGTAGCTAACCGCGATCCGCACCCGAGCCTTGGCAGCACCAGAAGGTAAGGTCACGGTGCCCTCCAGGGGGACCCAACCAGAGGTGACGCCAAAAGCGGGACCTGCCACGTTTTGTGTCTCGATGGTGCCGCCCCACATGGTTAAGGCGACCACCTGAAGAGTCACATTTTGGGGAGCAGAACCGCTCAAGGTATTCACCCAGCCAGACATACGATAGGTCTTGCCGCCCTGGACCGGTACATCCTGGTAGGCCAAGACGTTCAGTCCGTTGTTGTCGAGGTTGTAAGAGAAGGCCAACGAGTAGCTGCCGTCGTGGGCATTGGAACCGTCACGCGAGAACACGCCCCCGAAGCCTTGCGGATAAACCAGCCAGCCGTCAGGCATGCCTGTGCCCCCGGAGTCGGTCTCGAAGCTGCCATTGGTCAGCAACTCCACTTGCGCTCCATCAGGGGTGGCCGTGGATGTCGGCGTGCTGGTAGAGGTCGACGTTGGCGGCGGTGTGCCGTCGACGGTCTGAGTCGGCGTCGGTGTGCGGGTGAAGGTCCGCGTCGGCGTGGGTGTGTGGGTGGCCGTCGCTGTACTGGTAGACGTCGGGGTCTCAGTCGGCGTCGCGGAGGGGATACTAGTCGGGGTAGGGGCGTCGGCGTCTATCAGACTGAACTGATCCATGTAAATGGTGGCCCGTAAGCTCGCGACCTTGAGCGCAACTCGAACAGTTGTCGCGTTGGAAGGCAGGGTTATCCGCCCTTGGACCTGTACCCAGCCGGATGTGGTGCTGTTGAAAGGTTGACCGATGTCAACTGTGGATATCACCGCGTTATTGGCGCTGATGGACTGCAACTGGGGGGTGAAGGTGAAGGAGCCGGTCTGGTAAGGGATGAACACCCAGCCAGAAACGTCATACGTTCTACCGCCTATCGACTTCACGTCCTGGTACGCTGTGAAGGATTGACCGCCAGACGATTGGAATGTTAGAGAGTAGGCGCCGTCCCGGGCTGCGCTTGCGCTGCGGAAGGCGCTGGAGGTCAACCAGGATGGGATTACCCAACCGTCAGGTATCTTGTTATTGTCGGCATCCAGCTCGAAGCTGGGATTGACCAGTTGGTTTCCGTAAACCGGTGGAGCAACCGGGGTGGGGGTGGGATTCCCGTTGGGTTTGTAGTAAACAAACACGGGCTTCTCCCCAATAGAGGGCAAGCTAACATTGGCACTGCTTGTGCCCGAGGCGGAGATGGAGAGAGCACTGCGCTGCCCCTGGGGGAGACCCTTGACAGGCTCTATCAGAGTTGCTGTCTGGGCGTTGGGCACGTATAGTCGATAGCTCTTCAGGGTGGTACCGTCGTCACGGTCGGAGAGGGGGTTGCGGGCCCAGATCATGGCCACCTTCTCGCCCGTCTCGGGTTTGGAGAACAGGTACGAGTAGACCGCCGGACTGCCATCCCCATTACGCTCAGCCCGCTCGAAGACGTAGTCACCAAGGACGCTCTTGAGGGTCGCCAGATAGTACCAACCCGCCTTCTTCTCGCCATCGCGACCGTTAGCATAGCTAACCAGCCCCATAGACATGTACTGGGTAGGATCGTTGTAGTTCGGATCCTTGTAGATGTAGACGAACATCCTGTCGAGATCGTTTGCCATCCCTAGAGCCGCTGACCGCAGGAGATAGTTTGCGGCACTCGTCTCGGGCGCCCATATCTTAGAGCGGACTTGGCCGGAGCTGTAGGTGTCCCAGCCGATCTCCGTCACCCACACTTGCTTGCCAGGAGCCTTGGCGTCCCGCCAGGACTTCATCTGCTGGATAGTGCTGACCAGGCCGCCCGATTCCGGTGATCTTCCGCCGATATTGGGCGCGTTGGCCATCATGGCATGGTAGTTTACCGCGTCAAAGGGGATCTTCCCAAAGCCCGGGTCCAGGTTCTTGAGTATGCCATCCAGGTAGGCAGTATCGGTGCCCAGCACGCCTCCATGGATCAATGTCATGCTGGGATCGACGCTCTTGACTCCGAGAAGGGATAGGCCGGAGACAGGAGTGATACCGTAGCCGTTGTAATCGGCTTCCAGCATCTTAGCGTACTTGCCTGCTGGAAAGTTGGGTGACCACCACCAGTAGTCCGGCTCGTTGTAGCTCTCCAGGGCGTCCACATAGCCGAGCCCCGTGACCTTGTCGACGGTCTCGATTCGACCGTCGCCAGCGGCGTATTTGGTCCGGCCGTAGCGTGCGGTGAACTGGGCCATGAACTCAGAGTGCTCGGCGTAATTGGCCGACTTGGTGCCATCTCCCGTGCAGTAGGGGTTTCCCATGTAGGTACCGTTGCTCGAGCACCAGTAGGTGGCAAACTCGATTGTCGCCAGCACCTTAACGCCCGCCCTCTTCAGGCCGCCGTACCAACTGTCCAGGGTGTGGATGCGGTAGTCGTTGTTGTTGGGCTCGAGCCAGTACCATCGCTGGTAGTCCCGCACCCAGCCGACCGCCTGGGCGATATCCGCTACCGTGCTGGACCGATCTCCGGTATTGACGCCGAGCAGATCCCGCACTCTGCGGGTGGACGCGCCGGCCGCGGTCTCCGGTGTCGTGGGCAGCGAGAAGATCAGAGACAGCCCCAGGGCTATCATCACGACGAGCAGGGCAGACAATCTCTTCCGATTCATCGATACTGCTCCCTCCTACGGCATCTGGATGCCGCCACTCCCTGCAAGAGATCGCGACGGTGCATTCCCCGTTTCACTTGACGTATCCACCGACAGTTCGGAAACCCTATTGGGTCGATACAGGTAGAACCGCGGTCCTTGCAGAACGGGGAAGGGTAGAGTTCCCACCAAGCTGTAGTTGTTGCGGACCGCGCTGATCATCTCGTCGGTGAGGCGAGTGTGATGCACGCCTGCCGGGCGCACGTCGACGAGGAGTGCGATCAGGGCGATCTCGCCGGATTCGAGACGGGACACGAAGGCGTCCTGGCTCCACTTGCCTGCCTTGTGCAATTCGGCGAACATGAAGGGATCGTCCAATTCCGACCTGCGACCCGCCAAGACAGGAAAGGCGGCTAACTCAGCCAGGACCGGCCCTGGAGCGGCGGCGAACTCAGCCATGAGGCGATCGCCCGTGGCACGTGCCTCCTGATTCGGCATCCCCGCCCAGAGCGGCGGCTCCGTGATGCCGGCGCCCCGGCCGTTCGCCTCTGGCACGGTCAGCCATGGAACGGTCAGTCCCGGAACGACACTGGGAATTCGCAGAACCAATTGAAGGACCAGCAGAGTGGCGGCTCCTAGAGCGAGAAGTCTGACTCTAGCGGATAGGGCACGACCGAGCCCTATCCCTGCTACGAGAGACAGCACCGCGGCGTTTTCCGTGAAGTGATTGAAGTCGGAGCCCGAGGCCAAAACCGAGGCCGCACCCATGAAAGAGGTAGCTAGATAGAGAGGCAGGAAAAGGGAGCGGGGTTTTCGCAGCAGAGCCATCGCCCCGGCGGCCGCCAACAGAAAGTAGCCCACGTGTGAGAGCAGGTAGGTCTTGAACAACTGTTTGGCGTGCCAGAGCCAGAGCGGCTGGGCCCGGCCGTATTCGACGACGTGGCGATAGAGGCCGTGGTTGGTCAGCAAATCCAACAGCAGAAAGGGCCCTCCCACAGCGGACAGGTAGATCGCCCCGAACCCGAAGGCCCGCCGTGGGGCTACGGTCAAGAGGAAGAGCCCGGCAGCTAGAGGGGCCGCCAACTGGCTCTGCTTGGTGTAGAAGGCGAGTGCCATCAGGAGAGGCGCCAACCAAAGCCGCCGACCCTGGTGATTCCGGTCTACGAGGTAGGCTCCCAGCATACTCAAGAGCGCGGCCGTGGTATCCGCTTTAGCAGCGGCCGCCCAGTTGGCCACGGGGAAGAAGGTCAGTAGGATACCCGCACCGAAGAGTCCTGCTCGCCAATCACCTGTCCGCCACTTAACCCAGCGGTAGATCAAGAGGGCCAGCAACAGGGTGCTAAGAAGCGTGATCGCCCGGGGCACCACCAGACTGGGTCCCAAGAAGGCCAACGGACCGCTGAAGATCAGATAGTGGAGTGGCGTGTAGATAGTGGCGCTATAGGGCGGCGCTGCGTTATCCGGATAGAGGTTACCGCCCTTGACCACATTCATCGCCGCGTCCAGTACGACCCCGTCCTCGTAGTGCGTGGAGTAGGGATATGAGAGAATGGCATTCAGGTACAGTCCGAAGCCGATCAAGTAGATGACAAGAAGACCGGCCGCCATCCATATGACCGGCCGGACCGAGCTCCTGGGCCAAGCTATGGAATAAGCTACGGAAAGTGACCTGCCAGCAGAGACCTTCGTCTAAACCACCCCCACAATGCCGTCTGAGCGGCCGCGATCGTATAAGGAGAATACTACCCTCTCGAGATGACAATCGGCTTGCGGCCGTTGCGTTGCCGGTTAGCAATAGTGTCATGGCCCTGCTGAGGGCTTGATGGCTGTGTATGCCTCCCATCCCAGGTCACCAGATACAATCGCCCATAAAAGAACTGACAGGTCGTTCGCTGGGTCCTTTCACCAGGGGTTCACCCGGGTTTCATAATCTTAGAGTGTGAGAGTGTGTGAGAACGAGGATCCAATCACCTGCACGACTTTCAGTTCTCATGGAGCGGCGAATGATTTTGGACGGTCTTTCCGACGTGAAAACTGACGTTAAGAGACGCTTGCGACTCACAGATAGCCGGTGGGCGCGGCTGGGAGCATTCCTCGAAGCGTATCTAGAGTCGATATGTGTGGCCGGCGTTACCATTCTGGCGGCAGCGCTCCGGCTCTACGGCATCGGGGACAAGAGCATCTGGTACGACGAGTCCTTTGTCATCACTCTGGCCGAGATGCCGGTGCCCGATATGATTCGCGCCTTGCTCCAACTGGACCCCCATCCTCCCCTTTACTACCTATTGATGCATTTCTGGCTTCGGCTGGGGGATAATCCGTTTATGGCACGCCTGCCATCCGCCCTTCTGTCGACGGCTTCGGTGCCATTGCTCTACGCCCTCGGCGCGAGGCTTATCGGTCGGAAGGCGGCCTTTGGCGCTTCCACCTTGCTGGCGGTTTCGTCTTTTCACGTCTTCTGGGGTCAGGAGGCTCGCATGTATGCACTGCTGGGCTTGCTGTGCCTGGCATCCACCTTCTTCTTGGTGAAGGCGCTTCAGGAGGGTGGCCGAATCAATTGGGGCTTGCATGCACTGCTCTCAGCAGCCGCCATGTACACACAACTGGTCGCTGTGTTCTACCTGGCGGCACAGGGCGCTGCTGTCCTACTACTATTGGTTTGGCATCGTACCCCGAGGGGGATCGGCGTTGAATGGGCGAAAAGTCAGACGTGGGCCGGTCTCCTTTTCTTACCCTGGCTATACGCGTTCGTGACCTGGGGTGGTCCGATGCTTGAGATTGACTATGCCCCGACCACCACGCCGAGAGGCCTGGAAGCACTACTGTTTCAGTTAATATATGGCAGTCTTCCTTACTGGCGCAATGGGCTGGGGATGGACGGCGAAACGCGAGATGTCTTAGTGATCTTGTCTCTCCTGACCGCTCTGCTGGGGACCTGGTTCGTCCGACGACGGCCTGCCGTGATACTCCTGGTCTTTCTGTTTCTGGGGTCCATTGGCTTACTGGCCTTGGTGGGCCTTCGGTTGGAGATCGTGATCCCCAAAGCGGTTCTGCCGGCTTCTTTCGCCTTCTACCTTCTTCTATGGGGCGGGCTTGCAGCCCGGAGGAAAGCGGTGCTGGTGCTTGGAGTAACTGTCCTGTTACTGAACCTGGTGGGGCTGGTCAGATACTACACGCTTGGCTCACAGGAGGATTGGCGCGCAGCGGCACAGTATCTGGGTCGCGGATTCCGGTGGGGCGACCTGGCATTGGTGGATTCCAGCGCCGGGTTGATGCCCTTGAATTACTACCTACGACAGGACGGTCTGTCGATAGAAGCTTACGGAGTTCCCTTCAAGCTCTGGACGATGCTCCCTCCACCATTGAGTGATGAAGATTACCAGCGGGTGGACGAATTATCAATGGGCCGTTCTAGCATCTGGTTGGTGCTATTCCGCAATGGCTTTCCCGACCAGGATGGCCAGCTCCTGTCCTATCTGTCTTCTCGGTATGTCCTGGCGGAATCCCGGTCGGTGACCAAAGTGCGGCTGTTCCGCTTCGCGCCTGGCACGCCCGGCTCCGATGAGGAGTCGTCGGCGCAGGCTGTGGCGGAGCCGCCCGCAGGCACTGGGGTGAGTGCTTCTGGGCAGGACGGCAGCTCGCTGTGGGTTGATTTTGAAGTGGAGGCGAGCGAGCGCGTGACCTCCCTCCAAGGCACCTTTCGCCTGGACGACTATGTTGCAGGGAGCAGATAATGAAAGTAGCGATCCTATGCGGCGGCAGATGGACGCGGCGGATGTTCGCTTTTCGGAGGCTCGCCCTCGGAGCTGCCGCCCTCATTGCCGTCATTGGACTGCTGACATGGGAAGCGTGGGCCGCCACGAACCCTCTTGCCAGCACTCCCTGGCCGGCTTACGGTCAGAACATGCAGCACAATAACCGCAGCCCTTATCAGGGTCCGCAGCAATTGCCAAGGCTCAGGTGGCAATTCAGACGCAACGAACATTGGGGCACTGACTACCGCGGGACCGGCATCGGGCTGAACAACACGGTCTATCTGGCGGCCGGTATGGCCGGGGTGTACGCCGTCGACTCCCGCTCCGGCCAGAAGAAGTGGCTCTTCAGCCCATGGAACACCGGCCACGAGACCTTCGTGGAGTTCCCTCCCACGGTGGCCTCGGATGGGACGCTCTACATAACCTCGGAGAACGACTATGCCTACGCCCTGGACCCGAACGGAAACATCCTCTGGTTCTTCCGGGCTGGTCACCTGCACACCCCTGTCTCCATCAGCCCGGACGGCAGCTCCGTCCACTTCGTATCGGAGGATGGGTACCTCTATGCGCTGAATCGGACAGATGGCAAGCTCAACTGGCGCTATCGGCTGGGCTACAGTGCATACGGGACAGGTCGCCGGATTCCCGTGGTCTACGATACCGCGGGCAACCTCTATTTCGCTTGGGTTAGTACTGTTTGGTCGTTCACTCCAACCGGACAAAAACGATGGTCACTTGGGATCCCAAGCCGGGGCCCATACATGGCCGGTCCAGCCGTATCCAACGATGGCACTCTCTATTTTACCTTCAATGATAGTATCACGGCTGTGACCATGGATGGACGACTGAAGTGGCAGCGGATTCTGGACGGCACTGCATTCGACCGCACGCCTGCAATTGCAGCCGACGGAACCGTCTACATCGGTGGGGACAACGGCTTCATCTACGCCTACGATCCGAACGGCGTGCTCAAGTGGAAGCAGCAGTATGTGCGGGCAACCGGCTGGGGGGGCGGCGTGAAGAGCAACCTGCTGTTGGATGCCCGAGGCACCCTCTACTTCCTGGGCAAGGACGGCTACGTGTACGCGGTGAGCAGCCAGACCAGGGCTGTCCTCTGGCGCTACAATTCCTTCCGAATCGACTACTCCTATCCCGGTCTTCAGCTTAGCCTGGATGCCGACGGCACACTGTACGTCCCGGTAGACAGTCTAATGCTCCTGGCGCTAGCGCCTGCCTCAGCTTCTTCACCGCCGCCGACCCGCACTGCCACATCCATCCCCACTCGGACTTCGACCTCCGTTGCGACGGCGACCGCTACCCAGACTCAAACTCCAACGGCAACATCGACCGAGGTTGGGCAGCGCTCAGCGACTCCAACCCTGACGCCGACCCTGTCTTCAACCTTGACACCGACCCCGACTGCCACGCGGGCGGCTCTGACGAGCGGCAATCTCCTGTCCAACGGTGGGTTCGAGCAGAGCGTCAACGACGACGGCGTTCCAGACGGTTGGCGAGTCTTGGCCGCTCAACCAGTCCTTGTTTCGAGAAGCCCAGCTCAGAAGTATGAAGGATCTTTCTCCTTGCTTGCGAGCTCCAGACTGGGGCAATCGTCCATCATCTACCAGGACGTACCAGCCAAGCCGGGCGAAAGATTCAGCTTCTCGGGCTGGATGAATGTGCCCAGCAGCTCCGGCTGGTTCCGGGCAAGCGTGCAGCTCCTGGCGATGAAGCCCGACGGCCGCATACTCACCACCGTAGTTGCTCGCGCCCAGTCTTCCACTACTCCCGGGTGGGTGCCTGTCAACGCGAGCGCAGTAGTGCCCAAAGATGCGACGATACTCAGAGTCCAGCTTCGGCTGGAGACCCTGAGAGCTGATGTCTACGTAGACGGGTTCTCGTTGGAGAGCAGGGGGTGATGGGACCAATCTGAAGGTTCATGTGGTGCCGAGGGCGGGGGTCGAACCCGCACGGCCTTGCGGCCAACGGATTTTAAGTCCCGCCCAAGGCGTCCATGCCGTATCAGAGCGTGCCGTAGCGTCAGCGTGGGCGCCATTCCTTGTCCACGCAGTCCGCTGTGATTTGCTGTCTGCTACCGCATTTGCTGTCAGTTTTGCTGTCAGAAAAGCTTAGGATGACAGGGCGTAGACCAGCGGTTGCGGACGACAGACTTATTTCGCCTTGTGCGGTCACTGTCTTATTTGTTGTTCCAAGGAGTCCGTATCGACGCGAATTGTCGTCCATTCCGTCCGTTGGCAATTGCCAATGGCCGTCGGTATCGTAGTCAGTTTCGTTGTTTGGATAGGCTGAGGATAGCTAAAGCCCGAGGTGTGTCGTCTTCAAGGCACAAAAAAAGGATCGACCTCCACTCCGGTGAGTTGCCGGGGCAGCATGGTGCCTGCCACGCTGCCCCTACAATCTTTGCGTGCTCTTCGCTAATCCCAATCCAACAAGCGTATGCTTCCTGCTTGCCTTGTCTGCAACAGGTCGATCACGCGCTGGTTCCTTGAGCCGCGATAGGCTAGCGACTCATCCCTCAGCGCAGGCACAAAGGGTCCATCAACGAGAACATCGGCGAGGTCCAGCACTTCTTCGACAGCAAGATTCCCGCGCTGCAGAAGTTGCTCGTACGTGAAGCCAGTAAAGACGGTGATGTGCGTGTCCGCCTCTTTCAAACGTCTGACGATCTCAGCACACGCCTCGGGTTGGACCAGCGCATCGCCGCCCGAAAGGGTGACTCCATCGCGTGGAACGTCCGACCGAAGCAACTCGTCTACCACTTCTGCGACGGTCATTCGGATTCCTCCGATCAGCGAATGGGTATACACTGAGTGACAGCCGAGACAGTGGTGGGGGCAGCCTTGAAAGAATGCAACGCTCCTAAGACCGGGTCCATCCACCAGCGAGCCGTGCACGATGCTTGCGATCTGTACCGAGCCCCGACTATCATGGCGTGCAGGGACCGGAAGACTTTGACCGCATTCGGCGTCTTTGCCGGGGCCGAGATATGTTTGAAGCTGAGCGAGGAGGGCCTCGTCGGCCCTCCTCACGACCATCTCTCCCGTGTGCGGATTGATGGTGAACTCTGTCCTCAACGCTCGACCCTCTGCCGCAGACTGACCTCTGTAGCCCGGTGGAATTCTGCCGTGTACTCGGTCTTCTGCGCCTCTCCCACCAGGTCTTCTACCAACTTCTGGATATCGACGCAGCCCTTGCCGGGTACCCCTTTGACGTGGGTGGTCAGCTCTCCGGTCTCCATGTCTATCTCGAAGCGGATCTCCGGCATCGCTAGTACCTCACCCTGACTCTGATCACGTTGCCTTCGGTCTGCGCCACGCGCGTGCCATGGAGCCGGCGGGTCACCCGTTCCACGACCCTCAGGTTGTAGGCAGTGCGTAATCTGGCTAGGAACTTGCCGTCCAGGAGCGCCCCCAGGTCGTATTCGGAGATGACCGGAACGTAGCCCTGATCGGTCCTCTGAAACCCAAGGTCGTTCGAGGCGCGGGTAAGATGCTGCCGACGCACCACCAACGCCGCTCGTTCTGGGCGAAGGTCGCCCTGATAGCCGTAGAGGGGAAGGTGGTCTCCTTCCTCGACGATCGCATAGCCAAGATCGGCAAGGGCTGCTTTGAGCAGCCCGAGATCGCGAAACTGGATGTCGCGGAACTTCCTGTACGCGCTCATGACCGTTTCTCTCCTTATAGCTCCAGTCGTCTGGGAGCGGCGGCGTGGCCGACCATGCCGTTGCCATCCAGCGCTAGATGGGTGCGCGCCCAGGTGCGCAGTTCTTCGATCTGCTCCCGCTTCACTTCCGAAAGCGGGCGGGTGCTGGAGATCCTGGTCAGGATATCGTCCGTGATTACCTCTCTGCCGTCATCCATGAAGGCCCGCAGGAGCGCCCTGCGGACCGCGTTCTCTATCTCGGCGCCGGAGAAACCCTCTGACGCTTCGGCAACAGCCGCCAGGTCGAACTGCCGCGGGTCGCGGCCCCTTTGTCGGAGATGGACGGCAAAGATATCCGAGCGATCTCGCTGGTCGGGAAGATCGACGAAGATGATCTTGGTGAAGCGCCCCTCTCTGATTTGTTCGCCTGCCAGGTCTCTGACGTCATTGGCGGTGGCGAAGACGAAGACGCCTCCGGCACGATCCTGCATCCAGTTCAAAAGATGGCCGATCGTGCGAGCCGTCTCACCTCCATCGGTACGATTCGAGGAGGCCAGTCCGCCGACCGCTTTTTCCGTGGGTAAGGAGGCTGCCTCGCGGCAACCCCCTCCCCGTAGAACCGTGCATGAGGCTCGTCGCCTCACACGGCTCCCATCAGAAACGCACGAGTTACTTCCGATTATCTTTTCTTTGGGCGTTGTAGTGACAAGCCTCGTGACGCATCGCCAGAAAGACGCGTTCGTCAGCGAAGCCGACTGCGTGTCGCACTAAGCGATACACGTCCACGGGCTCTCCGTTGAACAGGCCAGCCTTGCACACCGGACACCTCCAATTCTGCTGGGATGCGATCCGCAGCTTGGCCGAGTCCGCTATGCGGACTCGGCCATCGTCGCGGTTTCGCCAGGCCCAGTAGTCTCGGAGCGACGGGTCATCTTTCGACGCTCCCGTCCGTACAATGGGGTGTCGGATGATGGGCGTACGAAGGACATCGTGAAGCGCCATAGTAACTTGTTTGCCATGGCGCACCTCGACCTTGGTCGAAAACCGCCAATCCCGACCACCTATCCACCGGAAGTACCGGGTTTTCACCCAACGCTTCCCTTTCGTGGAGTGCCGTCGAAGCGACCAGGTCCACAGCATGTGGAAGAGGCGCCATTCGACGTAGCGGAAGGTGTCCTTGCTGCACTGGTGTTGGTAGTAGTTGGTCCACCCCCGCAGAATTGGGTTAAGGTGCCTGATGACCTGGTCCGGCTTAATCTCCTTGTGGCGGTCAAGCCACTGCTTGATTTCGCGCAGTTTGGTCAGGACCTTTTCCTTCTGCGGTTTAATCAGGAGTTTGCCATTTGGGTAACGACGCACGTTGAAGCCCAAGAAGTTGAAGCCTTCATCGATTGGAACGATGCGGGTCTTCTCTTCACTTAGTTGCAGGCCGCGTGCGTCGAGCCACTCGCTGATAGTGGCTTTGACCTGTTCAAGGATTTCACGTGTAGGTGCGAGGACGATGAAATCATCCGCTTATGCCGGTCGTCGGGTTATGCCGACTGGATGTGGAGCGTACCCGAGGGACCGGGTGGCCTTCCGCGAACAGTCGGCATAACCGTCGGTGCTGGTCAGAGCGCCTCGAGGAACGCTAGTAGGCTGTCCGGGGCGGTGTAGCGGCCCGGTGGGCTACCTGGGAGGGCAGTACGGGCGAGCGCGCGTTCCTTAATGCTCAGGTCGGCATGCAGGTAGATCTGCGTGGTCTCGGTCGACTCATGTCCGAGCCAGAGGGCAATCACCGAAACGTCGACGCCCGCGTGCAGCAGCGCCATCGCGGTGGAGTGCCGCAGCGTGTGTGGGGTGACGTGCTTCCCGGTGAGCGATGGGCACGACTCGGCGGCGGTCTTCGCATGTTTGGCGACGAGCTGTTCGACGGCGTCTCGGCTGAGCGGGGTTCCCCGCCGGGTGGGGAACAGCGGGTCCCCGCCGTCACCGCCTCGCTCGCGCAGCCACTTCCGCAGGACCTTGACCGTGACGGCGGTGAGCGGGGTGCACCGGTCTTTCCGCCCCTTGCCGCGACAGCGCAGATGGGGACCGGTGTCGAGGTGGACGTCCTGGAGCCGGAGGCCGGTCAGTTCACTGACCCGCAGCCCGGTGTGGATCGCGGTTAGCAGCAGGGCGTGGTCGCGGCGACCAGCCCAGGTGGTGCGGTCCGGCGCCGCCACCACGGCGTCGGTCTCTGCCTTCGTCAGGAAGGTGACGACTGCGCGGTCGAAGCGTTTCGGCGGGATCGCCAGGACGCGCTGGATCACCGCCGCGGCGTCGGGAGCCCGGTTGACCGCATAGCGGAAGAACGAACGGATGGCGGCCAGGCGTGCGTTGCGGGTGGTGACGCTGTTGCCGCGGGTGACCTCCAAGTGCTGGAGGAACGCGCCGATCGTAGGTGCATCGAGATCGGCGACGCGCAACTGGACCGGATGGCGACCGAGGCGCTGTTCCGCGAAGGTGAGCAGGAGCTTGAAGGTATCCCGGTAGGCGGCGATCGTGTGGGCGCTGGCCTGGCGGTGGCGCATCAGCTTATCGGTGAAGAACCCCTGCAGCAGCGGTGCGAGGTCGCTCATGACCGACCTCCGAAGCTGCACTCTACCCGGGCGGCTGCCACGGCAAGGAGTTCTGGAGCACCGGTGAGGTACCAGTACGTGGACTTCGGATCGGCGTGGCCGAGGTAAGTGGTCAGCAGTGGCAGCTGGGCTTGCACGTCGGCGCCTGCTCGGTACCAGTGGAGGAGGGTCGCGGTGGCGAACGTATGGCGCAGGTCGTGCAGCCGCGGGCGTCGTGCGCCGGCAGGCGTGCGGATGCCGGCGGTGTGCACCAGTCGGGCGAAGGTGTGGGGGAGATTGCGCGAGTCGAGCCGGGTGCCGCGTGTGGACACCAAGAACGCTCGCGTGCGCGGCGCGGGGTGCTGGCTGTCGCGATGCTCAGCATACGCCCGCAGCGCTTCGACGGTGCTGCCGTGGAGCGGGACCAGTCGCGACTTGCCGAACTTGGTGTCCCGCACGGTGAGGACCTCGTCCGCGAGGTCAACGTCGGTGCAGTCCAGGTGACACGCCTCGCTAGTGCGCAGGCCGGTCACAGCCAGCAGCCCGATCAAGGTCCCCCAGGTGCGGGCCCGAAACACCGGACGGAGCTGGTCCGCCGCGTCGAGCAGGGCGGCCAGCTCGGCCGGGGTGAACAGATGCGGGGGAATCCGGCGGTAGTGGTGGGGCAGGACATCGTCCGGCGGGACCTCGGTCGCCGGTTCCAGAAGCTGGAGGTGTCGGGCGAAGATCCGCACGACCATCAGCCGCCGGCTCCAGTGCACTTGGTCAGTGCTGCGCGGAGTGTCCGTTGCCCAGGCAACCGCCGCAGCGGTGGTGAGCACCGGAGCGTCCATGCGCTCAAGGTAGCTGACGAAGCTCATCAGCTTATGGCTGAACGTGGTCAGCTTGAACCCGAGTCGGCGGCGCATCGCCAGGTACGCCTCCGCGTGCTGCCGGATGGTGGTCATCGCGCCCCTCCCGGCCACGGCTGGGCCAGCGCTCGCAGCGCGATCTGGTCGACCTTCGCGTAGCCAGCCGTGCTCAACTGGGAGCGGTGCCGCAGCACCTGCCCGACTTCGGTCAGCGGCGCCCCGGCCCGCAGCAGCTCGGTGGCCAGGGTGTGACGCAGCCGGTGCGCCCCCAGCCGCGGCAGGCCTGCTGTCACGCAGGCGCGCCCCACGATCGCACGAATGCAAGCGCCGGTCAGGGCCTGGTAGGGCGCACGAGCGGTGACAAACAGTGCCGGGCACGCACACCGCGGCCGCGCGCTAGTCAGATACCCGACCAGCGCCTCGCCGATCTCGGCGGAGAGCGGCAGCCGCTCGACCCGTGACCCCTTGCCGCGCACCACCACCTCACCGGCGCGCCAGTCGACATCCACCAGCCGGAGCGCGGCGACCTCACCGCCGCGCAGCCCGAGGCGGGCCAACACCAACAGGACCGCCCGGTCACGCTGCCCCGCCGCCGTCCCCGGGTCTGGCGCGGCCAGCAGCGCGGCCACCTGCTCGCGCCGCAGGCCGCGAGGAAGCGCGTCCAGCCGCCAGCCCGCGACCGCCGGAACCGCCACGGCCAATGGCGCCGCAATGCGGCCCGACACGTGCAAGTACCGCAGCAGCGAACGGAGCGCCGTCACCATGGCTTTCGCCGACCAGATGCTGCCGGCTGCGGTGCTGTGCCGCACCACGAACGCGGTAACGGCCGTGGCGTCCAGTCGCGCCAACGTCTCGTCCAGGGGATCTGGGAGGAGCGCCAGGATCTTCCTCGCCTGACCGCTATAACAGCGCACCGACTCGGCGGCCAGCCCACGTTCCCCAACCAGGTAGGCCCGGTAATCCGCCAGCAGCGCATCGGCCGCCGTGGGGGTGGTTACTGCCCGGCTCGGCACCACGCCGCCACGCAGGACCCGAAGCACCACACCGAGTGACCGGCGCGCCGCCGGCGCCGACCGGCACACCGCTCGCCGCGAGTCCACGAATGCTTCGACCGCCGCGGGCGTCAGTTCGGCCGCGGCCAAACCCTGCTCTGCCATCCAGCCGCTCAGGTGCGCTAGCGTCCGCACTGCCTCGCGCACCGAGGGCGCGGCGTAGCCCAGACGCACGAGCTCCGCACGGAGCGGCGACTCGTACGACGACAACGGGCCGGTCATCGCCGCTGGCGCCGGGTCCCGACGCCGCCGTTCACCACAATCTCTGATCTCCTCAATAGCCATGATCTCCTCCTGTCTACAATCTGCAGGCGCCAACTCACCTGCATAGACAAAACGAGTCATGGGGCACGACTGGTTATGCCGACCGTTCGCAGAAGGCCACCCTGTCCCTCGGGCGCGCCCCACATCCAATCGGCATAACCCGACGACCGGCATAAGCGGACGATTGTAACGTGTACGTGCGGAGCGAACGTGCCGGACAGCGGGTGATGGAGACGGTGGTTGGATATCTGGAGACGCGGCTGAAGCTGAAAGTGAACCGCGCGAAGTCGGGAGTG
>SCTZ01000047.1 GCA_004297765.1 Chloroflexota bacterium
GCCCGCGCGAGTCTCGCGCGGGCGAGACGCCCGCGCTCCCAGTAGGCGTCCCCCAGAATCATGGCCTGGTCTCGGCTAGATAGGAGAACAGCTTGCGTCTCGGACTATGCTTGCTTCTCGCGCTGTTTGCCGTCGGGTGCCAGTTGTCACCGCCGAGCACACCAATGCCGGGATCGTCCTCTGTCAGCGGGATCGTCGATCGCACTAGAGAAGCGACATCGACAGTCTCGGATAGCCTCAAAGCGACCACAACGGCGACGGCGACACCCAGTTCGTCCGTCACTCCGACTCTGGTGCCGACGCCCGCGCCGACGGTGGCTCCCACCTGGCCGAAGGGCGCTCGCGAGCTGGTGCGGGGAGACACCACCCAGCCGTACGTAGCAATCACGCTCGACGCGGGAGCTGGAGCCGAGTTCACCCCGACCATTCTCAGCATCTTGCGCGAAAAGAAGCTCCAGGCATCCATCTTCCTGACCGGAAAGTGGGCTGAGCAGAACACGACCCTGGTGCAGCAGATCGTGGCGGATGGGCACGAGATCGGTAACCATAGCTACGATCACCCGGATTTCACCACAATCAAACCCGCCGAGATGATCGACCAGATCAACCGCACCGAGGAGATCATCCGCAAGGCCACGGGGAAGAGTACCAGGCCCCTGTTCAGGTATCCCTTTGGCGCGCGCGATGAGCAATCCATCGCCACTGTCACCAATCTCGGCTATCGCAGCATATACTGGACGCTGGACAGCGGCGACTGGCGCGATGAGACCACGCCCGAGTCGGAGATCAAGACCGTCATGTCCTACGTGGGAAACGGCGCCGTGATTGTCTTCCATCTAAATGCTGCGCCGACGTCGAAGAGTCTCGGGCGAATCATCGATCAGTTGCGTGCCGAGGGGTTTAGGCTTGGCAAGGTGAGCCAACTGCCTGAATAACGGGGGAGAAAAGGGGAAAAGGGAGGCCGCATAAGTTATCCACTTATCTGCTGTCAATACGTTGACACCGCACCCCTCCTGCCTCCGCATGCAAATGGCCACGGGAGAATCGCTATGCCTTCTCGACTGGGGCTGTACCTGATCGCTTGCACTGTCGCGGCACTGCTGTGGTCGGCGTTGATGCTCGGTTGCGAGACGCCACGTCGGTTGTCCGACGTGGCGCAGGTCTCCGTGGAGCCATCTCCCATGCCCACGGCGGTCACAGCAGTCATCGCAACGCCAGTCCCCACCCGGACCCGCACGCCAACCGCCGTCGCCACCGCGACGTCCATGCCCGGTCCCGAGCGTCGTCCCGAGTTGGTGCGCGGCGATCCCAGCCGACCGTTGGTGGCGCTCACCTTCAATATCGGAGGAACTTCATCCGACCATGTGGACCAGGTCTTGTCGGTGCTGCGCGAAAAGAAGGTCCCCAGCAGCTTCTTCCTGGTCGGCCTGTGGACCGCCGATAACCCGGAGCTGACCCGTCGGATCGCCGCGGACGGGCATGAGATCGGCAGCCACAGCTTTGCCCACATCGACTACCCCGAGCTCTCCGACAAGGAGATCGCCGCCGATCTGACGCGCGGCGAGGAAACCTTTCGCGCCATCATTGGTCGGACGGTCAAGCCGCTTTTTCGTTTCCCGTCCGGCGCCCGCGACGACCGAAGCATGCAGATCGTGATGCGAGAAGGATACCGCAGCACCTACTGGACAGTCGATAGCGGCGATTGGCGTGCGGAGATGAGCGGGTCGGACGTCTACCAGCGAGTCATGAAGTACACCGAAAACGGCTCGATCGTCGTCATGCACGCCAACTCGCTTTCCGCCGCTCAATCCCTCGGCGCCATCATCGATTCGCTGCGAGCCAAGGGACTCGGCTTCGTCAAGGTGACGGAGATGCCTGAGTGATGGGGGGGAGAAAAGGGGAAAAGGCGAAAGAGGGTGCGTGGGGCGTTCTGCTATCACTGGGCGTTTACCGCGATAGCGGCCTGAACAGACCTTGGTCCTTTGTTCTTTTTGCCCCTATCGTGTAAGATGTGAAGCGTGTTGTATGAAACACTGCTGATCATTTCTGCTTACCTGGTGGGATCGATCCCGCTGGGCTATACGGTGGCCCGTTTGGTGGGCGGTATCAACCTGCGTGAGTACGGCACCGGAAACGTGGGCGCCTCCAACGTCTACCGCAACGTGGGCAAAGGTCCGGCCGTGCTGGTCGCGGTGGGCGACATAGTCAAAGGGCTCTGGCCCGTAGTGCTGGCGCGCTATCTGAACTGGTCGGACACGGTGGTTGCGCTGGCTGGGCTGGCTGCCATCGTGGGCTACGATTGGCCGATCTTCACGCGCTTCAAGGGCGGGCGAGGTCTCGCGGCCAGCATCGGCGCCTGTGCCCCATTGCTGTTGAGCTGGTTCGTCCTCCTGGCGGTGGCCTTCGTCGTGGGCAGCGCCATCAAGCGCGTGGCCGTCTTTATGATCGTGACGTTCGCCGTGCTGCCGGTGTTCCTGTGGTGGGAAGGACAATCGCCCGCCTTGATCGCGATGGGTGTGGCAGTGTGGCTGCTCTTGCTGGTGCGACGCCTGGATGGCATCGGCGAGGATCTGTTGCTCCACCAGAACAAGACACGCATCATCGCCGACAGGCTACTTTTCGATCACCGCCCGGGACAGCGGCTGACCGGTCATATCGCGAGCCAATCCAAGTCTGGCAGGACCGACGTGGCTAAGAACTCTCCTGGTCCCACGGCTCCCGGCATCTCGTCGTAGCCGCGCCCTGTCTCGTTGGTTCTGAGAGAGGATCTCCCCTTGAAGATACTGCTGGTGTATCCTTCGCGCTACCTTCCTCCGACCGATCGCAAGAAGGCTTTTGCCCTTTTCCCTCCCATGAGCCTGGCGGCTGTGGCAGCCCTCACGCCACCCGACGTCGAGCTGCGCTTCGTCGATGAGAGCTTCGAGGAGGTGGACGTCGACGAGCAGGTCGACCTGGTGGCGATCTCGGCTATGACCGCGGTGGCCCCGCGCTCCTATCACCTGGCCCGCGAGTTTCGCAAGCGCGGCGTTCCCGTCGCTATGGGCGGCATTCACTCGACCGTGTTGCCGCAGGAGGCGGCCCGGTACGTGGACGTGGTCGTGGTCGGCGAGGCGGAAGGCACCTGGCCGCAACTTCTGGACGACCTGCGTCGTGGGCGTCTGCAGAGGCTCTACCGTCAGGGAGATACGTTCCCGGAGTTGGACGGAGTGCCCGTTCCGAGGCGAGACATCTTCGACAAGTACCCTTACTTCTTCCGCAGCGCTTTGCAGTCGGCCCGTGGCTGTCCCTTCGACTGCGACTTTTGCTCGGTCACCCGCTTCTTCGGACGCACCTATCGCATGCGGCCCATCGACCAGGTCGTGGAGGAGGCTCGTCAGTTGGGATCCGGCAAGCTGCTCTTCTTCGCGGACGACAACATCGTCGGCAACCCCGCTCGGGCCAAGGAGCTGTTCCGGGCCCTGCGTCCCCTCAAGATCGTCTGGGCCGGGCAGGCCAGTATCACCCTCGCCAGGGACGACGAGTTGATGCGTCTCGCGGCCGAGAGCGGGTGCGCGGCCCTATTCATCGGCTTCGAGTCGCTCTCGCCCGATAACCTGCTGGGTGTGGGCAAGAAGATCAACCTGACCCAGGAGTTCGAGGCGTCCATACGCAAGATCCAGAGCTACGGCATCAACGTGGAGGGCGCCTTCATCTTCGGTTTCGACAACGACGACCCCTCGGTCTTCGAGCGGACCGTGGAGTTTGGCGTGCGCAACAAGCTGGTCGGGGCCAACTACGCTGTGCTGACGCCGCTGCCGGGCACCAGGCTCCACGCGCGAATGGCCGCGGACGGCCGCATCTTCGACCACGACTGGACCAACTACGACGCCGAGAGCGTGGTCTTCTACCCGAAGCGTATGACGCCGGAGCAACTGGCCGAGGGCTATGTCTGGGCCAACCGACAGTTTCACTCCTATGCCAACATCTACCGACGCCTTGGGCTATTCTCCCAGTATGCCCTGACCAAATGGGGCTTCAACCTCGCGCGCCGAAACTCCTTCCGGCGCGTCCCACTGCGACGACGGGCCGAGATGATCATGCCTGAGGCGGTACCGGAGTTAGACGGTGTGAAGAAGTAGACCCAGATTTTCCATGAGAGGCGCATAAGTGCGTCGTTCCTCAAGTCCGGCATCCTGTCTGAGAAGACCGCTGCGGTTTCGGAAACCGCGGCGGTCTACGGCGGCGGTCCAACTACGCCGTCTCCAAGGGCGGTGCCGACTTACGGAACGAAGCAATAAGTTGCGCACTTATGTCTTGGCACGCGCTCTCGGGGTGTTCTTCCCTGGCTCTGTTCCGCGTGCAAATGCTCGGAGCCTATTCGGCAACTCTCTACCTGAGGGTGGGCTTGTCCCCCAGTGGAGCGCAGGGGGACAAGCCGTCATGCTATGTTGCGGATGGATTCCTAGTGTTCGACCACAGAGAAGACGCTCCCTGTCATTCTGAGCGCCGCAGCGCGAAGAATCCGTATCCCCAGGGCGCGGATTCTTCGGCGTGCGCGCCTCAGAATGACAAAACCAGTGTGGTCGAACACTAGTATGGCGCCAACTGGAAGAACCCATCATTCAAGCTCGCCGCTTTGACCATCACCACGTCGTCCAGCTTCATCCCACCGTGTACCTGCTTCGTGAAGGTAAAGGCGGCGTGCGCTCCGTCGAAATCTTTGAACTGCTCCAACGCGGCAGCGACCTTTGGACCTTCAGTGCTCTTGGCGTCCTCGACGCCCTTCTTCAGCATGTACATGATGTCGTACATGAGCGACGGCTGCTGGACACCCTCTTTCAATGGGCTCTGGTTCAGCTTCTTCTTGAGCTTGTCGGCGAACGCCTTGGTCTTGGGTAGAATAGGCACTTTGTCCGAGAAGGCCATCCGCTTCTGGTAGTAAGAGTAGACTTTCTCCATGTTCTCGGCCCCAACCCCGTCGACGACAGTAGCCGTCGCCAGGTCAGAGTTCCCAAGGTAGGGAACGTCCCAGCCAATACTCTTCATGTTCTTGAGGATGCGGACCGTGTCGGCAGCCAGGCTGGTCGAGAGGATCGCATCGACACCGGCCTTCTTGAGGCTGTTCAATTGGGTCGTGACGTCGGTGGCTCCCACCGAATATTGCTCGGTGGCCACGGGTTTGGCTCCAAAGCCCTGGAGCACTTGCATGTACGCATCCGTGGTCGACTTCCCGTAAGCGCCCGAGTCGGCAAGGATTCCGATGTTCTTAGATTTGAGAACCTCGACGGCGTATTTGACGACGGCTGCCGCCTGCTGGGTGGCCACCGGCGAGCCTGTGAAGCCGTAGGGATACTTCGTTGGATCGCTGGCCTGATCAGCCGAGTGCGAGCCGATCAAAAGAACCTTCTGCTCGGTCAGGTAGGGCAGCATGGCCAACGCTGGCGAGCTATTAGTGGTACCGATGATGAGTGAGATTCCCTCTTTTTCCACCAACTCCTGCGCCGCAGTCCGTCCCTTGGTCGGATCGGCACCATCATCGCGCGCGACTATTTCGACTTTGCGGCCAATTATGCCGCCCGTAGCGTTGATCTCGTCCAACGCAATTTCGATGCCGAGCATCTGCTTGCTGCCGATGGGACCCAGCGGTCCGCTCGTGGTGAGAATCACGCCGATCTTGATGGGTTTCTCGGGTAGTGTCGCCAGTTTGCTTGGCTCCGGCGCCTTCGTGCTAGCGGCCGGCTGAGACGATTGGCTTGGCGCTGGCGCCTTCGTGCTGGCGGCCGGCTGAGACGATTGGCTTGGCTGTGGGCTCTCGGCCGAGCCGCACGCGCTGAGCAGACTGACGATGAGGACCGCGGAGATGAGGGCGCCGAGGGTCTTCCAGCCACGGGAGTTGCCAAATAACATGCTCTCGTTCCTCCCCCACAGACTATGAGATAGAAATTCGCAGGCCAGACACTCGAATAATGACGGACCCTGCCTTGCACTTCGCCTGTACCGACTCCCAACTCGGCCTCTGTCAAGTGTTCGCAGCCTGTGAACAGTCTACCGCGTCTGGCTCCCGGCTAATACGGCTTGGTCTGCAGACACCATGATTGCGTGGTTCCATCATGAGGTGTACTCTAGTACACGTCTGGTGTGGCCAGATAGCTCGCAGGGCACCGCACTCGCGAACGTTGAAAGGTGCGCTCCCGTGTTCTAGAATTATGGTCACATGCCCCTGGACGGATCTAGTTTGCCCCAAACCGCGGTGTTTGGTCAATAGTGGTGTGGGCGTGTGCAGCGGTCACCAGAATATTGGCCGATGCGCGATCAAGTGATCCGCATGCGAAAAAGTTGCAGCCACACAGCGCCGGTAGGTTTATGCCAATAGAACAAGTCCCTGGACCTGGAGTAACAGCGAAGTCCATCTCGGGCAAGCCCGATAGGCGGAGGGAGGAATGCATGGATACACCAGCGACCCTCAGGGAGTACGACCACGAGCTGGCGCTCAAGCTACTCACCAATACGCATCTCTCGATGTGGGAGATGCTTCGCAGGACGGCCGCACGCTATCCTGATAACGACGCGGTCGTCATGGACAGCCGTCGGACGAGCTTTCTGCAGCTCATGCGGCAGGCGCTCCGTTGTGCAGCCCAATTGCATGGACTGGGAGTAGAGCATGGAAGCCATGTCGCTTTTTTGTTTCACCCCTGCCCTGAATGGATCGTGCTCCACTACGCGCTCTCCAGGCTGGGGGCCGTCGCGATACCCATCAATCTGGCCTATACACCACGCGAGATGCGCTTCGTGCTCGAGAGGACCCGGCCGGAGTTTCTGATCTCCATCGACCAGTTCCGCGGCACGAATTTCACGACCCATCTGCGCGAGATCGACCCCCTACTCCGGGACGGCGTGGTCGCTATCAACAGCCTGCCGTCCCTCCGGCGTACGATTATTCTTGAGAGCGGCGCGGATGAACGTCTGGTCTCGGGCTCCAAGAACTATTTTCTGCTCTATGGCACCGCTGATCATCCGGGTCTTGAGCCGCTCGGGTCCGTCTCAGGCGATGACGCGGCGTACATCGTATCTACCTCCGGTTCAACGGCGTTTCCCAAGCCGGCACTGTTGCCGCATCGCGCCTTCATTGGCGTGGGAACCGTCGTCGGCCACGCTCTCAAGATGGGTCCACAAGACCGCTTCCTGTCCATGTTTCCAACGTTCCACGTCAGCGGCGTGACTAATGCCATCATGTTGCCACACATTGTGGGCGCGGCCATCCATCTGGTGGGTGTGTTCGAGCCCAACGCCGTGCTCGCCGAGATCGAGGCTGGCGGCTGCACCGCTACAGTGGCCTTCGACACGATGTTCACGAAAATGATCGGCGCGTCCGACTTCGGCAAGCGTGACATCAACTCGCTACGCAAAGCGGTGATCGCCTCAACCCCCAGTTATGCCGAGCGCCTCCAGCAGCTCTTCCAGTTCGATGTGGTGGCCTTTGCCTACGGCTGTACCGAGAGCGCCGCGTATTGCTCCATCACCCCGAATGTCGAGACCAATAAAGAGATCCGGCTCAACACAAACGGACGCCCCTTCCCCGGAGTGGAGTTTAAGATCATCGATCCCCAGACCGGCACCGAGTGTGCACCCAACACACCCGGCGAGATTTGCTTCCGCGGTTGGAATCGGTTCATCGAGTACTTCGGGATGCCAGAAGAGACACGTCAGGCGATCGATGGCGATGGCTTCTTCCATAGTGGCGACTATGGATGGCTCGGGGAGGACGGCTACGTCTACTACCGGGGGCGGTACAAGATGATGGTCAAGACTGGTGGTGAGAACGTGGCCGAACGCGAGGTTGAGCTCTTTCTGGAGAGCGAGTTAGCGTCGGTGGAATTCTCGCAGGTCGTGGGCGTCCCGGATGAGACCTGGGGTGAAGCAGTAGTAGCCTTCGTCCAACTCGTCGAGGGCTCTGCAGTCACGGCAGATGAGCTGCGCGGCATGTGTCGAGGAAAGATAGCCAACTTCAAGATCCCTAAACACTTTTTCCTCATGACCGCGCGCGACTGGCCGTTGCTTGCCAACGGACGTCCGGATAAGCAGACCCTCCGACAAATAGCCCGCGACCGCCTCGGCATCGACTCTGAGAGGCCCGGGACGTGGCGGGTTGTGGCGAGCTAGGACTGCTGCGATGCGCGCGGATAGCGCCTTCGATTAGCGATCGTGCTACCCGGCTGTGATCTCCATCGACTACGCTCTTCCGTAGGGACGGACGGCTCTGTCCGCCTGGGATGGGGTCGGGTGGGCGGTGGTGCTGTGGCGTAATCGTTCGCTGCAGAGGTTCATGCCCTCTGCGGCAATTGGACGTTAGGCACCCCAAGGTACAGGTGTTGATGTGGGAACCACGGTGGGCCCCACCGCCCCAGGCGGACAAAGCCGTCCGCCCCTACGCGAGCTAGCATGAGTGCTCAACCATGCTGGACTTCAGTAGAGATTACGACCTGGCTTCCACGCCAACGCGATCCGCTCATGTCGGCTTGCCAAGTAGTCAAGTATTCCCCCGATCCCAGCGGCGATGACGAGTCCGGCAAAGAGGCCGGCGCTATCGTAGAGCTGAGCTCCACGATTGATCAGGAAGCCCAAACCCTCGTACGAGGCGATGAACTCGCCGAATATGGCCCCGACAAAAGCGAACGGGATCGACAGGCGTGTGGCGACGAGCAGGAACGGCAGTATGCCGGGGGCGATCACGTAGCGAACGAGGTCCCACCAGCCGGCGCCCATCAAGCGAATCGTGTTCTGGAGGTCCTGGTCGACCTGGCGGATGCCATCGTAGACGTTGAAGTAGTAGAGGAAGAAGACGAGCGTGACGACGATGACAACCTTGGACTCCGTGTAGACGCCAAACCAGAGGATGATCAGAGGGACCAACGCGATCTTGGGAATATTGTACAGGAACGTGACGAACGGATGGAGCAACTCGGCTAGCGTTGGGATAGTGCCAAACAGAACGGCAACTAAGCAGCCCAGGATTGCGCCGATCACCAGCCCGATCAACATCTCCGTCATCGTTGTACGGAGATGCGGCAGGATTGAGCCGGACAACACCCACTCCGCCAGACGAGCCCCGATCAGTGTGGGCCGACTGATCCACAGCGAATTGATCAGTCGGCCTGAGGCTAGCTCCCAGCTTACCAGCATCGCAACCATAACCCCCGCGCGGGTCAGGTTGACCTGGATCCGCCTCCAACCGTACTGCGTGGACTTGGACATCGTATACCCTTTCATGGTGAATCCCCGGACTCAGCCCTCAATCCATACCTCTTCGCGCAAGGCGCGCCAGAGCAGATCATACAGCTCGCCGAACTCGTGTGTGGTGTGAACCTTCGAGATATCGCGCGGGCGTGGGAGTTCGACGCGCTGATCGAGCTTGATGCGAGCCGGCCGCTGGGTGAAGACTAGCACTCGATCCGCCAGCGCAATCGCCTCGGATAAGTCGTGAGTCACATACAGGATCGTCGTCTTGAACTCGCTCCAGATGTCGAGAAGCTCGGTCTGCAGTCGTAGTCGCAGCAGAGCATCCAGCGCCGCGAAAGGCTCGTCCATGATGATCGTGGTGGGGTTGTAGATCAGAGTTCGGGCGATCGCCACGCGGCTCCGCATCCCCCCGGAGATCTGATGCGGCAGGTGGCGTTCGAAGCCGCTCAATCCCACCTTCTTGACGAAAGCTTGGACCCGTTGACGCTTCTCCGCGGCCGGCACGCGCTGAACGTCGAGGGCAACAGCGATGTTGCCCTCGACCGTCCGCCACGGTAGAAGAGTATCCTTCTGGGTCACATAGCCCACGTGGGTGTTGATACCTCGGACCTCGTGCCCCTCATACCGTATCTGACCGGTAGTTGGCTGCACCAGACCCGCGACCAGGTTGAGTAGCGTGGTTTTCCCGCATCCGCTGGGTCCGATCAGTGCCACGAACTCGCCCGCGGTAACGTCGAGGTCGATGCCGCTGAGGACCTTCACCTCCTTGCCCTCCAGAGGGAAGCTCTTGCCTACGTCGCGCACCTCGATAATGACCCCTGACTCGGATGCGCTTGTCCTCAGGGTTGCTCTTTCGGTTGCGTCTCTCGCACGCTGTGTCATATCACCTCACTCTAGTGCGCTGCCAAGCCGGGGGTTCGGGGGTGTCCCCCGAAAACTACCCGTCCCTGTGCAGTGCTGGGGGAGGGGGATTCCCGAAGAAGTCACTTGATCATGCTCTAGGGTCTGGGAATCTTCAGGTCTTGCATTGCCTGATTGACAAACCGCTCATCCACGAATTGCTCGTAGGTCACCTTCAACGGCTCCTTTCGACCGAAGTTCGCGAGTGCCACGCCTTTGTCAAAGCCGGCCCGGCTGAACCAGAAGCCGTTCTGGAAGTTCGGATAGACGGTATCGAAGGTAGCCTTCTGCAGCCACTCATCCGGGTACGGCACGTGGGTCTTGAACACCTGGTAGGCACCTTCCTTGTCTGTCATCAGGTACTTCCAGCCCTGCGCGGCACCGCGCACGAAGGCTTGAACGACATCTGTGTGTTCGTCTATGAACTGCTTGGTTACCGTCAACGTCATATAGGTCAAACCCTTGTACTCGTCGAGCTGGTTGAACCAGAAGACAAGCGTGTCTCCGGCGTGCTCGGCCATCAGGTCCTCGGGCGGTACCCAGGCGAAGGCATCGATGGCTTTCTGCTGGTAAGCCGCCAGCAGGGCCGGGCCACCCCCGACGGGGACGAACGATACATCAGTGTCTGTATTGACGCCACGCTGCTTGAGGACCGCGGATGTCTGCAGGTGGGCACCAGTGCCGATTGACGAGATGCCGATTTTGATACCTTTGACACGACGCAGCGCCGTGTCAGCCGGCATGTCGGCCGTAATGCCCAGCTTGGCCGCCACGTCTTTCCGGATAACCAATGCCAGCTCCCCGGCAGTCGTCAACGTGAACACGGTGCGCAGTTGGGCGCCCTGCTCGATGGCGTTCAGCGGGTCCGTGATGCTTGGCACGCCGAACTGCACGCTGCCTCCGATGAGGGCGGACATAATCTCACGGCCGGTTGGGGTATTGACGAACTGGACCTCCAGACCCTCCTGCTTGAAAAACCCCTTCTCCTGGGCAATCCAGATGGGAGTCTGTTGTCCGAGCGCAATACCCGCGACGGATACCTTCTGCATCGACAGCGGCTTCGGGGAGGCTGCCGGAGACGAAGCGGCTGGACTTGGCGCTGTCGACGCCGCCGGAGCAGGAGCGATAGATTTGGAGGGCGCCCCTGATGTGGCGGGTGCGGACGCCGACGTACATTGAGTCACGGCTAGACTTAGAAGCAGCATAACCATCCAGAGACCGAGCCAGCGCAATCTCGTTGACATTGTTCCTCCTTCTTCGGTGTTACTAGATCGGGCAGCCACTTGGCGATACCCTCCCAGTCCGCCCGCGGCCCAAGAGCTACTGGGGGTAGATCGAACGACCGTCCGGACCGTACGGGGACCAACCAAAGCGGTCGGCCGTAGATAGGAATACTAGCGTCTCTGCCGAGCACGAGACTCGGGCCGGATCTTCCAGGCCAACGCGCGATTGGCAAATACGATGAGAACCAAATTGATGACCGTCCCGAGGACCGCCAGCAGAATTGTCGTAGCATAGATCATCGGGGCGTCAAAGAAGCCGAGACCATAGCTAAGCAGGTAGCCGAGACCAACGCTACCGGTCATCAGCTCGGCCGCCAGGGCAGACACAAGAGCGAAGGGCACCGCCAGCATAAGGCCCGAGAATATAAACGTCATCGCCTGGGGCAGAACTACCCAGCGGAGCAAGTCGCTCTGGCGGGCACCCATTAGTCGAATGGCATTCATCATATCCGGGTCGACGTCGCGCATGCCGGCCGCCGCGCTAGCGAACATCATTAGAAAGACAGCCATGGCCGTGAACACCACCGTCGACGTCATTCCGGCGCCGAACCAGACGATTAGAAGTGGAATGAAGGCTATGCGCGGAAGGCTGTAGGTGGCCATGACGAACGGCTCGAAGACCTCGGCGATGAACGGGCTCAGCCTGAAGAGCACAGCCAGGCCGATCCCGACCGCTGAACCCAGTAGCACCCCCAGCGCCATCTCGCCGAAAGTGGCCGCCAGGTGCGGCAGGACAAAGCCGGTGGCTGCCCATTCGCCCAACTCGGCCAGTACCAGAATCGGTCGGCTGAGTAAGAAGGATTCCACCCAGTGTGTGGCCGCCACATCCCAGATCCCCACCGCGACCAGGAACACGAGGATCTGCCCGCTGACCATGACGGTCCGACGCGAGCGGATACGCCAAGCCCGCTTATGATAGGTGACGGGAACCACTTGCGAAGCCACGTAGGGTCCCTCCGGCGCTGGAATGAAGAGGCTCATCTGGACCCGATGGTACTCTTCGGTCCATTCTCAAGACTTCGATCGCTCGCAGTTCTTCTTCATCGGATCGTGCTCTTTACGCTGGTGCCGTAGCGCCTCAACTACGCAGGTTGGACCACGCTCACCTCGGCACTGCCACGCACGCGGGCGTAACGGGCAGTCCGGGGACGTCAACGCGGGTGCGGTAGACGCCACCGCCCACGTCTGATGGCGCGCCGCTAGGACCGGTGAGCACATACAGGTCACGGCCATCGTCTCCCGCGAAGCACAGCGTGGTGACCGTCGACGCGGGGGCCTCTATTCGCGAACGCACGGACCCATCTGGCTCAAATATGACGATGTGGCCGCCTTGATACACCGCGACCCAGACCGCGCCGTCTGCGGAAACGACCAATCCATCCGGTATGCCCCCCTCGATACGGGCGAAGACACGTCGGTCTTGGAGCTCGCCGTCGCTGTCGACGTCGTACACCCACACCAACTGGGGCACGGAGTCGCAATGATAGAGACGCCGGCCATCGGGCGAGAAGCCTAGACCATTCGTAACCAGGATACCGCTCGACACCACACGAGTCGAGCCATCGAGGTCGAGGAGGTGTAATGCGCCAGGCTTGGCCTCTTGGCCGGCAATAGCGCGAAAGGCAAGCGATCCAACATAGACCCGGCCGACCGCATCAGTTGTCAGGTCGTTGAACCCTAGAATGTCGTGCTCCGGATCGTCGCCAAGGAGCACCACTGTCTCTCGACCTGGAGCTTTGAAAGCCACGTTACGTCCGGACAAGACGAGTCCCCCATTGACGTGGAGAGCCAGACCTCCGATACCGCGCCGGCCTGGCACAATGGTCTCGACTGTTCCGCTCGGATCGAGGCGTTTGACGCCGCCGAGCGTAACATCGGAAAAGATCAGCCCTCCTGCACTGTCAATGACGGGACCTTCCAGAAGGCCGTGCCCGGTAGTCAGTATCTCCATTGAAGCTCCTCCTCAGGCTCAACACGTCGTTGGCGCCAAGTCAAGACTAAGATAGATGGGCTCAGACGATGGGCCTATTCGCCGAGGAACTTCGGCGTCCGGCGCTGCTGAAATGCGGCCATCGCTTCCTTCCTGTCCTGGCTGTTGAAGGCGCGAACCCTCAGGGCAGTGAACTCCTCTTCTTCGGACGGAGACAATTGGGACGATTCGACCAGCCGATTGAGGATCAACTTCATGCCGCTCAAGGATAGGGGCGCATAGGCCGCGATAGCGTTTGCTAAGCCGTAGACGACATCACGCAGATCGGCCGCGGGTACGACTTGGTTTACGAGCCCAAGATGTAACGCCTCCTGCGCCTCGACCGTGCGCGCCGATAGGAACATATACCTGGTGTTGGCTGGTCCTATGACGTTCAAAAAATCTTGCAAACCAGACGGAGCATAGACCACTCCCAGCTTCGCAGGAGGCATACCGAACTTCCCCGTATCCGCGGCTATGCGGAGATCGCAGACAGTGGCCAAGCCCAATCCGGCCCCCATGGCGTAGCCATGAATCATGGCGATGACGGGGTAGGGATAACGCTTGACGCTTTCCATTGCTTCCGCCACGGGCTCCTCAGGCGGCAAGGTTGGCTCAGAATCAGACGTCGGCAGCGAGCCCAGATCATAGCCGGAACAGAATGCCTTTTCTCCGGCCCCTCGCAGTACTACCACGTGCATGCCGGGGCCCTCAGCAAGGGAACGGAGCTGCTGTTTTAGCTCAACCAGCAACTCGGGACAAAGCGCATTATGCCGGTCGGGGCGATTCAAGGTAATGGTGCAGACACCTTCTTGTCGCTCGGCCACAAGAAACTCAGAGGACACGTTCTCCTCCTTTCACGATGATAGGGCTCGTCCCCATTCCATGGTGGCCCCCTCGGTCGCGAGAGACGCGATCTTTTCGTCGGTATAACCCAGGATCCCGCGCAGTATCTCGGCGGTGTGCTGACCGAGCACGGGAGCTGGCTCGAACACCTCGGGGCTGTCGCTCATTTTGATGGGGTTGCCCGCGAACCGGGTCGGTCCGACTTTGGGATGGTCGACCGTGATTACCATGTCGCGAGCCAGCACCTGCGGGTTGGCCAGCGCCTTGTCCACGGTATTCACCGGCGCGGCCGGCACATCCAGCTCGTTTAGAAGCTGCACCCATTCATCCAGCGTCTTCTCCGTCATGATTGCCTGGATAATCGGCGCCAGTTCTGCCCGATTCCTGGAGCGCTTCTCGTTCAGGTCGAAGCGCGGATCGTCGATGAGGTACTCGATGCTCAAAGCGCGACAGAACTTGGGCCAGAATTGCCCCCCGTAGATGGCGACGACGATGTACTCGTTGTCCTTCGTCCGGTAGGCCGCGTACGGATAGGTCTTAGGATGTCCGGCGCCCATGCGCTGCGGGATCTCGCCAAGTTGGAAATAGCAGCCGGCAAAGTACATCAGCAGCGCGATCTGGGTGTCCAGCATGGCGATGTCCACCTTCTGACCTCGTCCAGTGCGCTGCCGCTGCAATAGAGCAGCCATCACTCCCATCGTTCCATAGATGGAGCCGGCCAGATCCGCGATGGGGAATCCCATGCGAACAGGTGGACCGCCCGGCTCGCCCGTAATGCTCATACCTCCGCTCAGGGCCTGGATGGCCATGTCGTAGCCCGGGCGATCGGTGTATGGACCTGTGTGTCCGTACGCCGACACGGAGCAGCAGATGATACGCGGGTTGATCGCGCTTAGCGTCTCGTAATCCACGGCCAGTCGCTCCACCACGCCTGGACGGAAATTGTCCATGACCACGTCGCTCACGCGGACGAGATCGTAGAACACTTCCTTGCCCTTCGGGTGCTTGAGATCGACAACGATGCCCTTCTTGTTACGGTTGAGGCTCATGAAATAGACGCTCTCGTCCCGGTAGTGGTCGCCTCCGATGCGTCGTACGTCGTCGCCCTCACGCGGCTCTATCTTAATGACCTCAGCGCCCAGATCCGCCAGGTGCATCGAGCCAAAGGAGCCCGCAAGCACTCTACCCAGATCCAGGATCCTGATGCCTGCTAGTGCCCGTTCCATACTATCTATCCCCCCTCATAGGAGTTGCGTTCCCCCTATACTAATCCCAAGGTGAAACCCGCAGAGCCCATTCGGCTCTTGCGGTACCAGTGCGACATTCCGCGGACTTGAATGTAGATTTCATTGTGGGATTAGTTTAGTCGATCACTATGGTTGTGAGTGCTCGACCCGGCGAAGACTTCCCACCTGTCACCTTACGCCGCTTCCCTTTTGTCATCCTGAGCCCGCAGCGAAGGATCTCCCCGGGGCGCGGGGGCGCGGATTCTTTCTCGTCTCAGGCGAGCCAGAATGACAAAGAAAAAGCGGCGCGCACAATGACGAAACCAGCCTTTCAGGCTGGGGCCAGACCTACTACCTTCGTGTCAGGACAGCCGCGAGTGCCTCTCGGTCTTCCAGTAAGCTCAAGGCGGCGGAGTAGGGACTTAGCTCTCCGTCGAGCACCTTTGAGAATAACAGACCAAGCGGTCCACTCATCTCGCTTACGCCGATCTGCAGGCGGCGCCGAATCTCCTCAACCGCCAACTGGATGAAGTGGGCTTGTCTGCGCTGCTGGCGGATCTGGTTCAGCACGCCGGATTCTGTTATGGCGAGCCGGTGCTGCTTGATACTCTCCAGGAGCTCGGCAATGCCGACGCCGTGGTCGCTCTGCGTGCTGAGCACCGGGACCTCCCAGTCTCCGTGCCATTCGCCCTGTCGGGAGGACATCTGCAGCATCCCCTCCAGATCCATCATCAAGGCCTCGGCGCCCGGGCGGTCACGCTTGTTGACGACTAGGATGTCGGCGATCTCCAGAAGTCCTGCTTTCATCGCCTGCATCGTGTCCCCGGATTCTGGGGTCAGCACGACGATGGTCGTGTCCGCCTCCTCCAGGATGTCCACCTCGTTCTGACCTACTCCGACCGTCTCGATCAGGATGAAATCCTTTTGGAAGGCATCGAAGAGGTTGGCGATATCCCTGACCGATCGGCTCAAGCCGCCACTGGCACCGCGGGTGGCAATGCTGCGGATGAACACACCACGGTCAAGGTAGTGTTGCTGCATCCGCACACGATCGCCCAGCACGGCCCCGCCCGTGAACGGGCTCGTCGGATCGATGGCCATGATCGCCACCGTGTGTCCTGCGCTGCGTAGCAGCATGGTTAGCGCATCCACCAGCGTGCTCTTGCCTGCACCTGGCGGTCCAGTGATCCCCACGCGATGGGACTTCCCGGCTCGCCGACTCGTATGATCCGCGATCTCGGCAGCTACAGTCGGAGAATACTCGACGAGCGTGATGAGCTTGGACAGCGCGCGCTCGTCACCGTCGAGCATCCTTTGCAATAGTTCCAGGCTCTGTGCCTGCTGAATGTCGGGTCCAATCATATTGACTTCTCACCATCACGCGCGGAGCAATCGCGCGACGCCCCACGGCCTGGAGTTCAGACGATGTGTCGCGGAGCGAGGGCGCCTGGTCCGGCGAGGTTCCCGGACGCTCGCTTGAGGCGACCGCCCGCTCTTCACGGACACGGCGGTCCGCTAGCAGGAGCTAGACACGGGCCGCACACGCCTCCTGGATCGATCGCACAATCTCATCCAATCCGGTCTCGTAGCGAAAGACCTCGGTCACGCCCATGCTCTTGAGAACAGGGATGTCGTCGGCCGGGATGACACCCCCAACGACAACGACCACGTCAGACATGCCCCTTTCCCGGAGGAGAGCGATAATCCGCTCGGTGAGCATCAGGTGCGCTCCCGACAGTATGCTCAAGCCGACCACATCCACATCTTCCTGCAGTGCCACGGCGGCGATTTGTTCAGGCGACTGGCGCAGGCCGGTGTAGATGACCTCCATGCCCGCGTCCCGCAGTGCGTACGCCACGATCTTGGCACCGCGATCGTGCCCATCCAGACCCGGCTTTGCCACGAGGACCCGTATGGACCGCGCGTTCTTCATCGTAAATACCTCCCATCTTGCGGACTGCGTGGTTTCGGCTAGAGAATCGCTGGTTCCTTGAACTCCCCATATACCTCCCGGAGTAGGCCGTGGACCTCGCCCACTGTAGCGTACGCTCGCACACACTCCATCATGGGGGGAATCACGTTCTCTCCACGTGTGGCGACCTCCCGTAGCGCACGAAGGGATCGCTCTAACGCAACGTTGTCTCGCTCCCTCCGGACTTTGTTCAGCCGCTCGATCTGGCGCTCGTGTATACTGGAGTCCGGTCGGTAGATTGGAAAATCCGGCTCCTGCTCGTTGGGATCCCGGAACTTGTTCACCCCTACCATCACTCGTTCGCCTCGGTTGATCTCCTTTTCCTTCTCATAGGCCTGGCGGGCAATTTCTCGCTGGATGCGAGCCGACTCGATCCCTGCGACCATGCCACCGGCTGCCTCGATCTCGTTCATATATTCCAGGGTTTTTGCCTCGATCTCGTTGGTCAGCGTCTCCACGTAGTAGGAACCCGCCAGTGGATCTACCACATCGGCTATGCCCGTCTCGTACGCTACGATTTGTTGGATGCGCAGCGACAGCTTGGCCGATTCCTCGGTTGGCGTAGCGTAGGCCTCGTCATAGCCGCAGATGGTCATGGATTGAGTCCCGCCCAGAGCGGCCATGAGCATCCAGAAGGTGAGCCGGGCCAGGTTGTTGAGAGGCTCTCGCCGGGTCAGCGTCGTGGGCGCTCCGGCGCCGTTAGCAATGCGCAGCATCATCGACTTGGGGTTCTTGGCCCCGTATTTCTCTTTCATGCGCCGAGCCCACAGACGACGCCAGGCTCGATATCGTGCAATGCCCTCGAACAGCTTGATGTCAGAGCTGCCGATGAACGTGAACAACGGCGCGAAGTCGTCGACGTGGTAGCCCCGACGCAGCATCTCCTGGATGTAGACCTCTGCGTTCAGGTTGGTCAGGGCCATGGCGTATACTTCGTTCGCCCCGGACTCGTACATGTGCCCCTGGCACACGTTGACTGGGTTCATGCGGGGGACGTGCTTCAGGCAGAACTCGATGGTATCTCCCGTCATGCGGATCGATGGCTCGGGCGGGTAGATCCAGGTGCCGCGCGAGACGTACTCCTTCAGGATATCGTTTTGGAGCGTTCCCCGGACTTCGGACCATGGCACGCCCTGCTTCTCCGCCACGACCAGGTACATGCACAGCACATAGTTCGACGGCGCATTGATGGTGAAAGAAGTGCTGATCTTATCGAGAGGGATGCCGTCGAAGATATCCTCCATATCGGCCAGGCTGCTGACGGCGACGCCGATGCGCCCCACCTCGCCGTACGCCCGAGGGTCGTCTGCGTCCAGCCCGGTCTGCGTGGGGAGGTCGAAGGCGACGCTCAATCCGGTCTGCCCAAGGCTCAGCAGGTACTTGTACCGCGCGTTTGTATCGGCCGCCGTGCCCAGTCCGGAGTACTGGCGGAAAGTCCATAACCGGCTGCGGTACCCTGTCGGGAACAGTCCGCGCGTGAAGGGATACTCGCCGGGATCGCCCAGGTCGCGGTCGTAGTCCAGGCTAGCCGTGTTTTCCGGGCCGTACACCACCCTCTTCGGGGTTCCGTGGGCGGTTGTAGCTTGTCGCACGGTGTACGTCTTGCCGTTGCGGTCGGTGTATTCCTCTGTCCCGGGCACCACTTCTGCCGTTCTTCTAAAGGCACGTGCCTGATCGGTCATGATTACTCCCCCTTTGGATCGTTGCTTCTTTCTCCTCGGCTTCGTCTATCTGGTCCATGTGATAGACGAAGCCGTTTTGAAGTAACCCTTGTCAACAGCCACATACAGGCCGCCATGAGCGATGCCGTGACCACTAATCACGATCGTGAGCTTACCGAGTTGAGGAGGAGCAGCCTTCGTCGACGCCGCTGGTGCTGTCGATGGGGCCGACGATGGTTGAGTAGGCGGCACCGCTTTGGACTGTGCTGACTGCACTGGCGCCGGCGCGGCAGATGGACCTGCCGTTCCTCCACACGCCGACACTATTGAGACCAGGAGCACCAGACCTGACAGCAGGGCCATCCGGCCGATACAGTGTCGCGTTGCCATCTTCCATCTCCTACATCATGTTGCCTGTTCCTGTGAAGTTAGTACATCTTCTCCAGGATCTCGAGAACCTCCTCGTGGCCGTTGATATGCCGCGGGTTTGCGAAGAGCGAAAAGTCCGCGAAGGAGTCGCGAGCCAGCGGCTCGAGATCGTCGACCGTCGCTCCCACGTCGCGCAGGCGGGACGGCAGGCCGACACGCTTGACAAGTGCTCGGACGGCATTACTGGCCGCCGCGGCCGCTTCGTCGTCGCTCATATTGGCGGTGTCTACTCCCATGGCACGGGCCACGGCGGCGAGCTGAGGAGCAGCGGTCTTCCGGTTGAAGTCCATCACGCACGGCATGGAGATCGCCGCGGCAACGCCGTGCTGGACGTTCAGACGGCCTCCCAGCATGTGATCGATAGCATGGCCCACACCAACCCAGGTGTTGATAGATCCGAAGAAGACCGCCGTCCAGGACGCAATCTGTAGATAGCCCCGCGGATCCACCTCATCTGGATGCTCAAGCGAATGAACGAGATGCTCGTTTACCAGACTAATGGCCTTGAGGCAGGAGGTCTGGGTTGGCGGCGAAGCCAGCAGCGAGTAGTTCGATTCGATCGCGTGGTACAGGCACTTGACGCCAGTGTTCGCCCAGAGATCGTGCGGAGTGGCCAGCGTCATGAGCGGATCCAGAAACACCGCTTTGGCCGCTACCTGCGGGTCGGGGTACTGAAGCTTCCGACGCTCGTCTTCATGGGTGATACCGACGACGTGGGTGAACTCCGATCCCGAGAGCGTGGTCGTGATGGCGATGAAAGGGATCTTCGGCTTCTCGAGCTTCGGTATTTCGATAGTATTCGGGTAGACGAACCTCGGTCGCATACGCTCCCAATCGTTGCCTTCCGCCAGGACCAGAGCGATTCCTTTGGCCACATCGACCGGGCTGCTACCGCCCAGGCTGATGACGGCGTCGGCCCGTAAGTCCCGGGCCAATGCAACGCCCGCCATGATGCTCGCGGTAGGGGTGTTCTGAAGGGCCCCACTGAACACACCAGCGCAGCGTACCCCCAGGGCCTCTTTTAGCTGATCCACCAGGTCAGTCTTCGTGGACAGCGTCTTGCCAGTGACGATCATGGCCCGTTTGATGCCAAGCCGGTCGGCCTCGTTAGCCAGGTTCTCGCGCAGCGCACCCGCGCCGAAGTAGAACCGTCCGATAGGTACGGGGGAATAGGTGCCGCGAGGAGCGCCAGCTTGCTTTGATGCGACTATCTCTGCCACTCTTCACTCCTTCAGACTAGACGATTTCCTGCGTTGATGGGTCGGCGCTGAGTAGCCCCTTTGCCCTTAACCTGGGATAGTCTATCCTGTTCTACCCAGCGCCAGTATGTCCTTCCCTGTGAATCCGGTGGCTACGTAGTGCCATCATGGGTGTACTGTGGTACATCGATGAATGAAGCTGCTATGTTCCCAACTCAGCCCGCCAGTTAGTACATCGTCTTCAGGATCTCGAGGATCTCCTCGGGACCGTTGATGTGCCGTGGGTTGGTCCAGAGCGGAAAGTCGGCGAAGGAATCGCGTGCCAGCGGCTCGAGATCCTCGATCGCTGCTCCCACGTCCCGCAGGCGAGATGGCAGTCCGACACGCTTGATGAGGGCTCGGACGGCGTCGCTGGCCGCCGCGGCCGCTTCGTCGTCGGTCATGTTGACGGTGTCAATCCCCATGGCGCGGGCCACGGCGGCGAGCTGAGGAGCAGCGGCCTTCCGGTTGAAGTCCATGACAGGAGGCATGGAGATCGCCGCGGCTACGCCGTGCTGGATGTTCAGGCGGCCCCCCAACATGTGATCGATAGCGTGGCCGACCCCGGACCAGGTAGTGATAGCCCCGAAGAAGACCGCCATCCAGCATGCAATCTGTAGATAGCCCCGCGGCGCGACTTCGTCTGGATGCTCAAGCGAATGGACGAGATGCTCGTTCACTAAACTAACGGACTTGAGGCAGGCGGTCTGACTGGGAGGGGAAGCGAGCACTGAGTAGTTCGATTCGATCGCGTGGTACAGGCACTTGACGCCAGTGTTCGCCCAGAGATCGTGCGGAGTGGCCAGCGTCATGAGCGGATCGAGAAACACCGCTTTGGGCGCCACCTGTGGGTCGACGTACTGAATCTTCCGGCGTTCGTCTTCGTGGGTGATGCCGACGACGTGAGTGAACTCCGATCCCGAGAGCGTAGTCGTGATGGCAATGTAAGGGATCTTCGGCTTCTCGAGCTTCGGTACTTCCAGAGTGTTCGGATAGACGAACCGCGGTCGCATGCGTTCCCAATCGTTACCTTCCGCCAGGACAAGGGCGATTCCTTTCGCCACATCGACCGGGCTGCTGCCGCCCAAACTGATGACGGCGTCAGCCCGCAAATCCCGGGCTAGTGCAACACCCGCCATTATGCTCGCGGTAGGAGTATTCTGAAGGGCACCGCCGAACACACCAGCACAGCGCGCGCCCAACACATCTCTCAGTTGGTCTACAAGGTCGGTCTTGGTGGACAGCGTTTTGCCAGTAACGATCATCGCCCGTTTGATGCCATGGCGATCGACCTCGTTCGCTAGGTTTTCTCGTACCGAGCCCGGACCGAAGTAAAACCTGTCGATGGATAGCGGAGAATAGATGCCGCGAGGAGCGCCAGCTTGCTTTGATGCGACTATCTCTGCCACTCTTGACTCCTTCAGAGCATTTACCGCGTTGAAGCGCCACGCGCTGCCCAGCCCTTTGGCCTTTTACCTGGGCATAGTCTATCCTGTCCTGCCCATCGCCAGTATGTCTTCGGCCGTGAATTCGGCGGTTACATAGTGCCATCAGGAGGTGTACTATGGTACATCTGACCGGTGTCCGGACTGCGCAGTGAACACTGCGCGGGGAACATTGTCAGAGCCATGCGTTGGCTCTAACATAAGGAACACACCGTCAGGAGTCTAACTCGCCACAAGGAGTGTTCGATGAAGTTTGGAATGTTGCTGCCCTCGTTCCGACACTGGTTTGAGCTGGAGGCGGCCCGGGACCTGGTCACGTTTTGCGAGGAGAAGGGGCTCGATTCCGTGTGGCTCCCGGATCGCGTCATCTTTCCGGCAGATGGAAACGAGGAACGGATGCTGGTTCGCCCGATGTCGACCTGGCTCAAGGACAGCCAGGAGATCCAGCATTGGGGGCAGCATGGCGGAGGCTATCGCGCGTCCGAGAACGTGGGGGAGTGCTTTCGCGACGTGTATGTCATGGCCGGCATGATCGCCGGCTGGACCAATCGCATGCAGATCGGAACGAGTGTCTCTGTTGTTCCGTCTCGCAACCCGATCGTCACCGCGCGAACGATTGCAACCCTTGACAGGCTCACCAACGGCCGTTTTCTGCTAGGCACCGGCAGCGGGCATATTCTCGGAGAGTTCGAGTCCCTGAACATGAGCTTCGAAGAACGACACGATATGCTCGAGGAGTGGCTGCGATGCATGATAGCCCTATGGACCCAGGAGCCGGCCAGTTTCCACGGCAAGTACTACAACTTCGACCAGATGCGCATGCTGATCAAGCCTGTCTCCAAGCCATATCCGCCGCTCCTGATGGGCGGCCAAAGCAAGCGGTTTCTGCGACTCGGGGCCAAAATCGGGCAGGGCTGGGTGCCGGCCTATCTCAAGCCGAGCGAGCTAGAACGTGGCATCGACTACATGAGGGAGGAGATGAGGAAGGAGGGTCGCACCGACGATCCGCTCGTCACGATGCTCCTACGTTTCCGTCTATCCGAGACACCGCAGGAAGCACCCCCTAACAGCCGTCCGGTTTACACGCCCGCACAGCTCGCGGCGCTCATCCCTCCATACGAAGAGGTGGGCTGCAACACAATTATCGCGCACGTCCCGACCCGTGACCTGGAGACGATGAAATATCACGTGCGGTTGCTTATGGATGAGGTCAAACCAGCCGTGGAGAGCATCCTGGCGTCCAGTTCGAAGTGATAGGAGAGGCAGGCAAAATGACAGCACTAACAGGAATTCGTGTCCTGGATATGACTCGCGTAGGTCCCGGTCCTTTCTGTTCCATGTTGCTCGCCGACCTGGGAGCGGACGTCCTCATGATAGAGCAGCCACCCGCGTCCAAAGACGTGCCGGCAGAGCAGGCCCATCTCGAGGCGCGAGACCCCGAGGCAGCGGCGGCACTCCCCGAGCGGCGCAACAAGAGAAGCATCTCCATCAACCTCCGCGAGCCCAGGGGGCTCGACATTGTCCGGCGGCTGGTCGCGAGTGCGGACGTGGTGATCGAGGGCGGTAAGCCCGGCGCCGCGGCACGTCTCGGAACGGATTACAAGGCACTCAAGGCCATCAATCCCCGGCTCGTGTACTGCGCTATCACGGGCTATGGACAAGATGGCCCGTATGCGAAACTAGCAGGCGGGGAAATCAACTTCGTCGCGCTGGCCGGCGTTCTTCCAATGATCTTGCAGTCCGGGGTGCGCCCCTCGTTTCCCGGTGGTTTGATCGGCGACTACGCGGGCGGGGCCATGATGGCCACCGTGGCCATTTTGGCGGCTCTGATGGCGCGCACCAGAACGGGCCGCGGTCAGTTCATCGACCTGGCCATGGCGGATGGCGTCCTCAGTCTGACCACTCTGCTGGCCGGCCTATCCACTTTTTCGACGGGGAAAGACCCTGTCGCGCTCTCTCACGCCATGACCGGCGGCGCCCCTTACTACACAGCCTACCAGACCAAAGACGGGCAGTGGCTGAGCATTGGGGCCGTCGGCGAGCGCTTCTTCCGCAATCTCTGCGACGGACTGGAGCGGGCGGATCTGCTAGAGCTCTACTACAACGGCGAATCGACCAAGCTATATGAGGAGATGAAGTCCATTTTCACCACAAGGACTCGTGATGAGTGGTTCGCGCTGCTAGCCAAACACGACACGGGCGTCTCGCCGGTCTACACCTTCAGCGAGGCGGCGCGTGATCCGCATCTCCTCCATCGCAAGATGTTCGTCGAGGTTCCTAGCGCTACCAAACGAAACGTCCAGATAGGTGTAGCGCCGAAACTCTCTGACACGCCGGGAGAGATCCGTTGGCCCGGACGACCGCGTGGCGCCGACTCGGAGGCCGTGCTGAGGGAGTTGGGTCTTGCTGATGACGAGGCTCACTTGCTTTTCAGAGAGGGAGTGATCTATACTTGGCACCCGGGGAAATCCTGACAAAGCGGGCAACCTCGGACCACCCATCCGGTCTGAACGCTGATCAGAGCGTGAGGAAGCTGAGCGAAAGCATGAAGTGGACGGGAGCAGGCCCACCGCCATGGGCGCTCAAACGCGTCTTCAGTTTTCGCGTCGCCCGGCAGGATATGCTGCGGCGCCTGGCCGAATTGCTGGAGTCGCACGCCGAGGAGTTCGGTCGTGAGTGGCTGGGGCTGGTCAGGCACGACAACGATCCATCTTTGTCCGCTTTCATGGCGGACACGGCGCGGGCGATTGCGACCATGCTGCGTCGGCGAGCATACAATCGCCTCGTGCTACTCCTGGAAACGTACGTTCAGATCATGGCCAAGTCGGGCATCGAATACGAACAACTCGTGGAGCGGACGTTCGCATTCAACGAAGCAGCTCGGCGCATAATCGTCCGGAATGTCGCCGATGATCTTGATAGGGATGAGGTGCTGGTCGCTCTCAACGAGCTCACCCATCGCATGTTTGCCTACTACTCAGTCCGCTATTCGGATCGTTTCTCTCAGACTGGCATAGAATCTCTTGCTGCCATTAACGGCGTGATCCTGCATCCCAGCGCGACGTTCAACGTGGAGCCGGCGCGGTCGAAAAAGCTGGAGTCTATCCTCACCGAGGGCATTGTACCAGTCGCTGAACTCTCACGCGCTGACTTCGTGGCGCTGTATTCGTATGACTCCGAGAAGAGTGGTTATGTTCTCCAGTCCCACTACAGCGGACATGGACAACCGGCGGACGCTGATTGGGCCAGCCATCCGGCGCTATTGATAGGAGCTAGAGCATCCTTGAAGGACGCGCGGTGGGCCTTTCTCGCGGTAGATCGGGCTGGCCTGGGCGATGTCCTGTCAGGGGATCTGAAGCCGCTTGCGGAGAGTCTGGGGATCAAAGGCATCGTTTACAGCGAAGCGCGAAACGAGTACGGCCCGCTCTCCCTGCTCGTTCTTCTTTACCGACATGGCCAACCACCATCGTCCGATCGCCTTCAACTGATCAACGCCATCGGCGATCAACTGGGCAGCATCATCGATCGGGCCAATCTGCGCGCCTCGCTTAAGGAGCGACTGCGCGAGATGCAGTTCCTATACGAGGCAGCCAAGTCTCTTACCTCGCCGCTCAACTCCGAGTCGCTGACCTCGGTTCTTGTTCAACTGCAACGCACGTTCGGATATGCTCGCTGCGAGGTGCGTATATCTCGCGACTTCCCAGGGCTGCCGGGTCTTCTGCGTGTCGGCTCAGAGCGTGCGACCCATTCGTCGATGCATAGGTCTGTGAACCTATCTTCGGGCATCGAGGTGACTTTAGAAGTATCCCCGGGGACCAAACGGGGCACAGAGCGCGATTTGCATCTACTGGATGCCCTTACCGAGCATCTAAGCCTGGCTGTCGAAAACCTCCGTCTGCTGCAGGACAGCCGAGCACACGCGGTGATGCAAGAGCGTAGCCGGCTGGCCTGCGAGATACATGACGTGCTGGCGCAATCCCTCGTGGCGCTGATCGTGCAACTGGATCTTCTCGAGGCTGCTCTCGCCGGCGGTCATAGGGATACCGCCGACAAGGCACTAGAGGTTTGTCGCCGTGTTTCGGAGGAAGGTTTGGCTGAGGCGCGTCGATCGATCGCCGGGTTGCGCCCCAGTCCTCTTGAAGTGATGTCTTTGCGTGACGCCCTTGCGCAACTTCTGCACGCCGTAGAGCACGACGCCGGGATAGCGACGGCATTGGAGTTTCACAACGTGCCTCGCACAGTGGGTGCAGAGTATGAAACCGTATGTTACCGAACGGTGCAGGAAGCGATCGGGAACGCACGCCGACACGCGAAAGCCAGCCACGTCAGTGTTTCAGTCAAAGGGCAGCGCCGTAAAATTACTATCCGCGTCAAAGATGACGGTTGCGGCTTTGATCCCGAAACCGTCTTGCACCAGAAAGGTGACTCCCACTTCGGCTTGACAGGCTTGCGGGAACGGATCAATCGAATGGGCGGCCGACTAGAGATATGCTCCTCGCTAGGACACGGAACCGAGCTCGTGGCATGCTTGCCGATACGCCTCGGCAGGGTAATCAGGGACGAGGATGTGTAGAATGACGACGTCTAAGGCGGTACGGGTAGCGATTGCTGACGATCACCCCGTTGTGTTGCAGGGCTTGAGTGCTATGCTCAGTCTCGAGCCCGGGTTAGCCGTTGTTGGCGAAGCGTCCGACGGCGAGGAAGCGCTGGGTCTCCTCGAGCAAACACACCCCGATGTCCTATTGCTGGACCTGGAGATGCCCAAGCTTCATGGCATCGAGGTGCTTCGTCGCCTGAAAGAGATCTCGCCCGAGACCAAGGTTATCGTGCTCACAACTTTTGACGACGATCAATACGTGTTCGACGCCATCGTGGCCGGCGCGATGGGCTACCTGCTCAAAGGTGTCCGCCGCGAAGAACTGTACCGCGCCGTGCGCGTGGTCGCTCAGGGCGGGTCTCTAATGGAGCCGTCCGTCACCGGTCGAGTGCTCACCAAATTCTCTAGGATGATGTCCCAGGAGAAAGGCGAGCTCTCGGATAGAGAGCGGGAAGTTTTGCGCATGGCAGCCCAGGGCTATCGCAACAAGGAGATCGCCCGCGCCCTGCGCATAAGTGAGCGCACCGTCAAAGCCCACATGGCCCAGGTTATGGCCAAGCTGGATGTCCAGGATCGCCTATCGGCTGTGATGAAGGCCGTCCAGCTCAAGCTGATTCACGTCTAGGGCCCGGCCAGGGGCCCCGGAAGGGCCCCTCCGTTCATCAAGCCTATCAGATCCTCTCCTACTGCTCTGACACAATGGGCACATAATCGCGCGAGTAGCTGGCTGGTGAGACTAAGCATAGGTTTGCTCGCGCAATCGATAGGTCCTGGATTTCCTGCCGGACCTCGTTGAAATGAGACCGTTTGAGTCCGCCTATCGAGCGTGCCCAGGTCATCTCATCCTCGAACCACCACAGCGTCAAGATTCGGCTCTGTGTGTTTATCGGGTGCCAGGCGCCCTCTAGAATGCGACCCTTCTGGGCAGCCAGCGCCTTGGCTGGCTCCAGCAACTCATAGAACTTGTTGACTGCGTCTCGATGCAAATCTATCACGGCATGCAGCCAGATCCCGCTTTTGTGGGCGGGGTATTCGTGGTCGGGGGCAGCATCAGGAGAAATAGGAGCCGGGCGCAGATAGTACGTCGTGCTCTGTCCGACATATCTATCGACGGCCTCCTGATAATCGCGCCAGCACGGATTCGATCGGAGAGACTTCTCCGCGTTCTCCATGGCCACAGCATCTGTCGCGGCCCAGACCTCCACCATGCGACCGAGCATGCCGACGATCGGCACCCATGCTCCGACGAGGCGCAGCCCGGAGTCCTCCGCGGCGCTGACCATTGGTTTGCTAGCTTCCTCGAACCTGTGCCTTTGCGCGGGCGGCCATACATCATGATACACGAGCTTTAGGTACATGCCGGACTCCTTTGCGATAGTTTGTCGATGGAACATCTGCTGGATCAACCAGATGACCGCGCGAACAATCCGTGATAAGAGCAGGTTTCAACCCTGCCCCGGCGGCAGGCAACCGAGATCGTCAAGCTTATTGGCTGAGTGCCTTCCTGATGAAGCTATCATCTATGGCCTTCGTCGGATCGACCCCGCGAATACCCATGAAGTCCAGCACTGTCTGCAGCTCCGCCGGATGGATGACAGGATCAGTGGCGGCCTTGTGGATCGGACGGCCAGGTCCAGCCTCATCTTTGACCGAAGCCGTCATGATGGCAGGGTCGATATTCGAGAAGCTGCTCTGTATGAGTGCCTGGAGCTGCTCCGGCGTGCTCGATTTGATGAAACGGCCCGTTGTGACAACACCCCTGGCGATGGCCTCGTAGCGGGCCGGTTTTGCTCTCAAGTCAGATCCGCGCGCGACAAACGCTGTCAGCACATAGTTCTCAAACTCAGGGAATTCCCTGGCGCCGAGGATGGTAACTCCGAAGTCTTGCTTTTCCGCTTGGGCGGCGAAAGGATGAGCATTCATCATCGCATCGATCTGGCCCTGTTGGAGGGCCGCAAGCATAGCCGATGCCGATGTCAAAGGAACGATCGACGCATCCTTGTCTGGGTCATACCCAGCTGACTTCAACATGAATCGCGCAAGGAGATCGGTTGGGCTGCCTGGGGTGCTCATTCCTATCTTGAGCCCCTTGAGAGCTTTCACCCTATCCACCCGAGGAGAGGTCGGAGTTATTCCCCTCTCCTTCGCAACAGACTCCCGCATCACAAGAAAGGTAGGATGGCCTTTGTAGAGAGCCGCGATTCCTTTGAAGTCTTCGCCCTTCTCCACCAATCGCCAGAGCGGGTCGGCCGTAGCGCTCACATCGGCGTCTCCCCTAGTGAGCACCGCTGCGGATTCGGGGCCTCCACCAGCGTCGATGATCTCGACACCGCTGAAACCCTCTTTCTCGAAGAGGCCTTCGGCCTTCGCGATGAGGTAGTACGCGTGACTGATGGATAGACCAGACGTCACGATCTTGAGCTTCCCCAGATCCGGCTTCCGGGACGCCGACGGCGCCGCTGACTGCGGAGCGGGGGACGCTGCTGTCTGCGCCGCAGGGGATGCAACCGTTGGTGCAGCCGTCTGTGCGGGCGCAGTCCCTGACTGCTGCGCACAGGCAGACAAGACCAGAACGCTTGTGAAGACCATCCCTGCAGCTGTCAAGAGGGAACCCACCCTATTCCGCCACGATATTCTCATCACCTGTTTTCCTCCTCTTGGTCTACAGCGCTGTTCGTCTCTCACCTGGCCTCTGCCAGAGCAACAGCCAGAAACCCGATCGGGCATGAACTCGTATCATGTCCGCAAGATCGGAAAGCTTTGAGGGGCATCCGCCGATCTCCGATCCGACGAGTCCCTGGCACTACATGGTTCCGGGCGTGCCATCACCCGATTTCTTCCACCATAGCAGACGTCCTTCAAGAAACCGCAGGAACTCATATGACCCGTAGCCTATCGCCACCAGAACAAACAGAGCAGCAAACAAGGTGGCTGTGTCGAAAGAGCCGGTGGCCTGGCGCATTAGGAAGCCCATGCCGCGGTTGGAGGCGATAAGCTCGCCGACAACCGCACCCAGCAGAGCGTAAGGAACCGATTGCTTCAGCCCGACAAACAGCCAGACCAACGTCGACGGCAGTATGACTCTGGAAAAAGCATAGAAGCGGCTTGCTCCCATGACCTGGGTGATCCCCAGAAGCTCTTGACTGACCTCTCGCATCCCCGCGAAGGTCACCATGTAAACCGGGAAGAACACAACCGTCGAAGTCAGGGCTATTTTCATCTCCGCGGCAATGCCAAACCAGATGATGAAAAGCGGCGCTAGCGCCAGCTTAGGCATGGTATAGAACCCAATGACGAAAGGCGTGATCGCTTTCGCCAGGAACTCCACGCGTCCGGTCATGAGTCCCAGGAGGACTCCCCCGGCGGTCCCGATCACGAAGCCAAAGGCTGCCTCCTGAATAGTGATGGGAAGGTGATAACTGAACTTGCCCGTCTCTGTCAGAACGAGAAAGCTCGCCCATATGGCGGATGGCTTGCTTACAAATACCTCGCTGATGATCCGGCCAGATGCTATCTCCCAGGCTGCTGCAAGAGCGATAGCAATGCCAAGCGTCAAGGAGTATGGGCCCAGTCTTGCCCAAATCCTCGAAATCCGGCCCCGCTGGTATAGCTGGATAGCCAGGTCCGGGCTTGTATCGGGCACTTCCACCGATGCGTTCATTGTCTCCCCCCGTCGTTCTCGGGACGCACGATGCCCAATAACCTTCCCAACCCTTCGTGTAATTGAACGTACGCCGGAGTGCCCTGAATCGCGAAATGATCACGCGGCCTTGGCAAAGGTACCTCTAGCTCAGCCCTCACTGTGCCCGGTCTGCGGCTCATGACGATGATGCGATCGGCTAAGAGGATAGCTTCGCCGAGATCATGGGTGACGAAGAGGGCGCACTGCTTCGAGGGCTGCCATAGTCTTTGAAACTCGCGCTGCAGCATGAGCCGTGTCTGCGCGTCTAACGCACCGAAAGGCTCATCCATGAGCAGCGATTCAGGCTCGTAAATCAGAGTTCGGGCCAGGGCAACGCGTTGCCTCATGCCACCAGATAGCTCGCTCGGATAGTGCCTCTCGAAGCCCTTCAGGCCGACCAGATCCACGAATTCTGCTACCATCTGCCTGCGCCTGGTCGGCGGCACCCCACGGATCTCTAGGGGCATGCCGATGTTACCCTGCACCGTCAGCCACGGAATCAGTGTGTCGCGCTGTGTCATGTAGCCAACCCGCGTATTGACCTTGTGGACCTTTGCTCCGTGGTACAGCACTGTCCCATAGTTGGGCCGCATCAGCCCAGCGATCATGTTGAGCAGGGTTGACTTGCCGCATCCGCTAGGGCCGATGATGGCGACCAACTCCCCACGTTGCACGGACAGGTTTACCCTGCGTACCGCTTCAAATACATTCCCGTTCTTGGAGTCCCACTTATAGAACCATTTCGACAGGTTCTGAAGCTGGATGACAGGGGAATCGGGCACGATAGTCATCCTCATCCTCGATGAAGGGAGTGGCGTTGCATGGTCTACCGGCTATAGGTACCATTACACAATGCGACGCTAGGAGCCCGCGTGCAGCGCAAGGCCGGACAATGCTCGCCGTCACATCTGATCCGCACTCAGGCACGAGACCAACCTTCTTGCGGCGATCGAAGCGGTTGCGGCACACACTATGTTGATAACATGTTCCCGGTCTGCCTCAGGGGGCAGGGCACTCAGGCAGGCAGAACCCCGCGAGGGTGAAGAGAGTCGCCGCTGTCGGCGTTATACCAATTGTCCTTGGTTGCATCCTGTTGTCCACCGTCCGCCCGCCCGCCGCTAAAGCGAGCGGGCTGAGACAACGAAGCCCCTTCCGAGGGGCTGGGCGCGGTAATCAGCCCGCCTCGGCGGGCTTCGTTGACTCAGCCCAGCGGCTTCAGCCCTGGGCG
>SCTZ01000048.1 GCA_004297765.1 Chloroflexota bacterium
CCTCGTCCATCCAAGCAGCAGCGCGGAAACATCAAAGTTCGTCGAAGAAGAGGGTGCTGAAGCGGGACATGCAGCATCAGCGTCGTGTGGAATCGCGACCGTGGCCGTGATGGCCGCATATATCTTCGCGCTGCCATACGTGGGCTTTTTCATCGGCACGACGGTATTCGCCGTGAGTCTCATGCGCCTCGGCGGCTCTCGCTCCGTCATGCGCGACATCGCTGTAGCGCTTGTGACAACGCTGGTGATCCAGATGGCCTTCACACTCGTTCTGCTCGTGCCGCTGCCGAGCGGTTACTGGCTCGAATGGTGACGTATGCTTGATGCCCTGCTCTCCGGCGCAAGCCAAGCCCTCAGCTGGCAGGGCTTGCTCGCCAGCGTCCTTGGCGTCGTCATTGGGCTGGCAGCAAGCGCGCTACCGGGCGTGACGGTCAGCCTGGGCATGATTCTGGTCCTGCCGCTAAGCTTCGTCCTGCCGCCGGCGGTCACCTGGAGTATGTTTCTCGGTCTCTACGCCGCGGGGATGACGGGCGGCTCGTTCACCGCCATTCTATTAAACATTCCTGGGACCCCTTCCGCGTCGGCCACCGGAATCGATGGTTACAAGATGGCCCAGCGCGGCGAGGCGGGTGCTGCCTTGGCTGTCTCGATCTGGGGATCCTTCCTCGGTGGCATTATCAGTTGGCTCTGTCTGGTCCTGATCGCGCCGCCTCTTGCGCGTGTTGCACTCAGCTTCGGCGCCCCGGAACTGTTCGCGATCATTCTGTTCGGACTCACGATCATTTCCACATTCTCTCAACGATCGATGCTCAAGGGGATACTCGCCGGTATCCTCGGGCTTCTCGTGACCACCATCGGAATGGATCCCATTACGGGCACTACCCGGTTTACGTTCGATTACGTTTCGCTGCAGGGCGGTGTCTCGTTCCTCCCCGCGATGGTGGGCTTGTTCGCGCTCCCCCAGATCCTGTCTGGTCTCAGCACCCGAGCGCAAGGTTTTGCCTTGCCGCCGACGGCACGGCCAAAGATGTTCGGGACACTTCGCCTCATGCGCGGCTGGGAAATGATCAAGGCGCTCCTCGTGTCCTCGGGCATCGGCACGACCATCGGCATTATTCCTGGGGTCGGCGCGCCCGTGGCGGTGTTTGTGGCGTACGAGTACGTGAAGCGATTGTCCCGCCGTGCCAAACGCTTCGGCACTGGAATTCCCGAAGGGGTCGTAGCCCCTGAAGCGGCGAACAATGCCGTATCTGGCGGGGCCATGGTTCCAATGCTGACGTTGGGAATCCCGGGCGACACCGTCACCGCGGTGCTGCTAGGGGCCTTTCTCATCCAAGGGATTCAGCCGGGGCCCACTCTCTTCCAAAATCATCCGGACTTGGTTTATGCGATCTTCGTGGGGCTTCTGGTTGCAAATGTGATAAGTATGATCCTGAGCTTCTGGAGCCTCCCTATCATGCTATGGGCAAGTCGGGTACGTCCACAGACGCTCTGGCCGCTCGTTGCCGTCATGTGCATCGTCGGCAGCTATTCGCTGCGGAACAGCGTCTTCGATGCCTGGGTGATGCTTGTGTTCGGAATTATCGGAACGCTAATGAATCGATTCGGCTTGCCCGTGGTCCCAATGGTGCTCGGGTTGGTACTCGGCGCCGATCTCGAAGAGTACTTCCGCATGTCCCTGCTAATCGGCCGTGGTGATGCCACTGTGTTCTTCACGCGACCGGTGAGCCTTGGATTCATCCTCATCTCGATCGGTCTGGTCGTCTGGCCGCTCCTCCGGCTGGTGCTGCGACAGCGCCGACGTCGGTTGGCATCATGATGTCAATCTACTGGAGTATTGAGTACGAGGGGTCAGGTCGCCGACCCCCTCCTCAGATATGTTGATTTACCCGCGTATCTGGAGCTACTTCACTAGAGCCTGTTATGAACTTGAGATGAGTGAAACGATTCGATGGAGCATGAGGCAGGCAAAGGCGAGGTAATGAAACCCGGCAAGCGTCTGGGACAAGCGCTCATAGTCGCGCGCCAGACGGCGGAATCGCGCCGCCCATGCAAAGCTTCGTTCCACCACCCAGCGGCGCGGCAGCAGTATGAATCCGCGCTTGGCCTCGGTGTGCTTGACCACTTCCAGCTCGATACCCTGCGCCCGAGCGGCCTGTTTTGCATTCTCTCCAGTGTAGCCTTGGTCCACATACGCCAATGT
>SCTZ01000049.1 GCA_004297765.1 Chloroflexota bacterium
CTCGCCCGCGCGAGACCCGCGCGGGCGAGACGCCCGCGCTCCCAGGAGGAGCCCTCCCAGAATCATGACCAGACCTAGTCTAGATCTGCTTCTGCCTACCGGATACGATGCACACTACTGGAAAAACTGTTTGTTATCTCATTCGAGCTCCTGCTGGAGCACTCAAGAATCGGCGGGCTCTTCTTCATCCGCTCGATCGACCAAGGCTGGCTCGTCGGTCAGTCCCGCGCCAAACGCCAGGAGCCTTGCGCGATCCTCTGGCGAGATGGTTGTCTGCAAGGCGTGTTCCAGCCCTTTCTTCTTCAGGGCTAACTCCCAGCAGGTCTTGGAGCGACAGAGGTAGGAGCCACGTCCGGCCTTTTTGCCGGTGAGGTCTATCTCCACCGCGCCCTGGCTGCCCCGGACCACACGCACCAGCTCTCGCTTGGGCTTGCCCTGGCGACAGGCCACGCACGTCCTCAGCGGGACATGCTTGGGACGCGGAGTCTGTTGCTTGCCTTTCTGACCAGGCACAGCTCGCCTAGCGCCCCGTCCACTTGAAGCCACCGTACTCGTCTTCCTCGTCCTCTTCCTCGAAGGCGGGACGGATCTTACGCGGCTTCTTCGCCTTGGCCGGGACATCCTTCTCGTCGCGCTCGCGCTTGCCCTTGGTCTTCTTGCCACGAGCCTCGGAAGAGGTCGCCAGCAGCTCCTCAGCGAAGCGAATCTGCTGAGGTCTCTCCACAGCCTCCAGCGGCGGCAGCTCCGTGATCACCGCGGGCGCCTCGGGTCCCGTCGGTACCGCGGGCGCTTCCTGCGCCAACATCGCCTCGGCCAAGACAGCCTCGGGCACCACTTCCTCTATCGGCTCAACTGGAGGCACAATCTCGGCCTCCACCGGGGTCGCCTCCGCCTCGAGAGCGGGCATCTCGGCCACCGGCGGCGCCACAACCTCCGCGGGCTGGACAACTTCGGACGATACGACCTCGGCCTCCGGAGCAGCCACTGACAGCGCCCCGGCTTCCTCGGCCCGGGTCAGCTCTGCCGCGACCGCCGTCTCGGCGGCCTGAGCAGCGGCAACCTCGGCCAGCCTGGACAACTCCGCCTCGCGGCGGGCTGCTTTCTCGACCGCCTCGGCCTTCGCCGTCGTCTGGCTCTTGATATCGACACGCCATCCCGTCAGCTTAGCCGCCAGTCTGGCATTCTGTCCTTCCTTGCCGATCGCCAACGACAATTGGCGGTCGGGCACCACAACCGTGGCCGTCTTCTCATCCTCGTCGATCTCGACACTGAGGACCTGAGCCGGGCTTAGCGCGTTGGCCACGAAGATGCCGGGATCCGGATTCCAATGCACGACGTCGATCTTCTCGCCGTTCAGCTCGTTCACGATATTTTGGATGCGGATGCCCCGCAACCCCACACATGAGCCAACCGGATCGATACGCTCCTGTCGGGCCGAGACCGCGGCCTTGCTGCGCGAGCCGGCCTCCCGGGCGATCGACTTGATCTCCACCAGCCCGTTGTAGATCTCGGGAACCTCCAGCTCCAGCAGCCGACGCAGCAGATTCTTGTGCGTGCGCGACACGATCAACTGCGGGCCCTTGCTGGTGCGATGCACCTCCATCAGGTAGGCCTTAACGCGCTGTCCCACACGGTAGCGCTCGTTCGGCACCTGCTCGGTCGAGGGCAGGATCGCCTCAGCCTTGCCAAGGTCGATCACGAGCTGCTTCGGCTCAACCCTCTGCACGACGCCGCTGATAATCTCGCCTTCTTTGTCCGTGAACTCTTCATAGACGGCCTCGCGCTCCGCCTCACGCAAGCGCTGCAGGACCACCTGCTTTGCCGTCTGCGCGGCGATGCGACCGAAGTCGTTCGGCGTGCTCTCCACGGGCACCACATCGTCCAGCGCAACGTCACCACGGAGACGACGCGCTTCTTCCATCGTGATCTCGGTGCGCGGATCCGTCACCTGCTCGACCACGGTCTTCTGCGCGTAAACCTTGAACTCCCCGGTCGTGGGAACGATCTTAACGGTGATCTCCTGCCCCGTGCCGAAGTTACGCTTGTACGCCGAAATCAAGGCAGCCTCAACCGCCTCGATGATGACTTCTTTTGGCAGACTTTTCTCGTCACATAGCTGCTTGATCGCCAGCAAGAAATCGCTTTTCATATGTCTATCTCTCGATCGCCTCCCACCGTTCGGCTGGAACTGTCAAACCTCTGTCTGGCAATACGACCCAAGGTCATAGCTATGGGCGCCGACCAGTCAGGTGTACAAGCGATGGGCACTCCTCTCACTCACTAAGCTCCAACACGCGACCGCCACTCCCCTGCAACAAAAAAGTGGGTTCTTGCCCCACTTCACGGATAAGTGCGCCGATTTTCGTACGAAGTATAGCACTTCGCCCATATGGGTGCAAGGCCGCGGGGTGAATTACTAAGGAAGACCATCGCCGACGACAGCTTGCTTATGCCCGCCCAGAAGCCGGTAGCGATTGGGTTCAACAACATGCTGGCAAGCGCATGTTGACGTGACGCCGGTGCTGGCAGTCCGTTATGTCTAGCCTAGCGTTGCCGATGTACTGATACGCCTCACTCAGAATAGCGCCTGCTCATCTGTCATTCCGAGCCGCAGCGAAGAATCTCCCCCTGGGCGCCTCGATAGGAGCCGCGAGGAGATCCTTCGCTGCGGCCCAGAATGACAATCGAGCGGACTGCTTGGGACAGCCACGTGTCGATTCATCGGTCACAAAGCACCATTGCTCACTAACCATCCACATGACGCACGTCCTCTCCCGTAGCTCGTTATTCACGTCCGCCCCCCCAACATGTTAGAATGGAAGCCGTTCCACGGAAGCTCGTGGCGAAGGAAAGAGAATCGATCGTGCGAACGGAATTCATCCATCTGGCCGACATCCATCTGGGAACAGAGCAGTACGGCTCCCCCCATCGCTACAACGACTTTGCCCGCGCCTTTCAGTGGGTCGCTCACTACGCGATTCAGCGACGGGTCCAGTTCCTGGCCATCAGCGGGGACCTCTTCAACACGCATAGTCTGGACCCCATGACCCTGAACCAGGCCGTTATGATCCTGCAGGAGCTGCGGGCCGCCAGGATCCCGGTCCTGGCCATCGAAGGCAACCACGATCGCTCCCACTACAAGAGCCTCATGTCCTGGCTCCAGTTCCTGTCCGATCAGGAGCTGCTCCACCTGCTCGACCTGGTGCCCGAGGACGGCCGGCAGCGGGCCTTGCCCTGGGATGCCAACTCCCGGCGCGGATCCTATCTGGATCTGGACGGCGTGCGAGTCTGTGGCATGCGCTACTTCGGCGCGGCCACCGCCCGCCTGGTAGGCGAGGTAGCCCAGGAACTGGAGACGGCGCCCGCACCCAACGTTCAGTACACAGTCTTCCTCATGCACGCCGGAATGGAGGGCTATATTCCGCACATGACCGGCGGGCTCACCTATGCACAGGTCGAGCCCCTGCACAGTGCGGTCAACTACCTTGGACTGGGACATATTCATAAGGCGTACGAGGAGCACGACTGGGTCTACAATCCGGGCTCCACCGAGACCTGGCGGGTGGACGAGGCATCCTGGAAGCGGGGTCTCTACCACATCAGCGTGGACACTTCCGCGGAAAGGCCGCATCAGGTCTGTCACGTGGTGAATCCGCGCCGGCCGTTCCATCGGATCTGGCTGGACGTCGATCGACTGCATTCACCCCAGATGCTCTACGACGCGGCGCGCGAGGTCATCGAGGAGGAAACGCCCGGCATCCGCCAATGCGAGGAGGCGGCCCGGCGTGGCGGTCTGGACGACGTGCGTCCAGTGGTACATCTCTTCCTGCGCGGTGTGCTACCCTTCGATCGGCAGGATCTGGAGCTGGACCACCTGCAGCAGTCGGTGCGGGACGTCTCCGGGGCCCTGCTGGCCCAGATCAAGGACGATACGCGCCCGACCGAGTACGCCGTGACTCTGGGCTCGGCCGAGCGCATGGACCGGGCCGAGCTGGAGCAAAGCGTCTTTCGCCAGCTTCTGGAGCGCGACGCGCGCTACAGACCAGCCTCGGTCGAAGTGGCCAAGCACACTGCCCGCATCAAAGCTCAGGCCCTGGAGGGTGCATCGCCGGAAAGCATCGTGGAGGTGCTGCGGCAGGTACGTACAGAGCTGACCTGAAATGGTCGCAGGCCGGCACCCGAAGACCGGCTCGGTCTCCGAGACCGAGTCGGTCTGGAGTTCGCTCGCGGGCGAGACACGCGTGACACACATTGTGGGAAGGACCTCCTGGGAGCGCGGGCATCCTGCCCGCGCTCCCAGGACAGCTAGAACACCCGTAGGACTACAACCATGCTAATCACCGAGCTCCAGCTCGAAAACATAAAAAGCTACGAAGACGCGGTGATCAGCTTCGCCGAGGGCGTCAACGCCATTTGCGGACCCAACGGCGCCGGCAAGACGACCATTCTCGAGGCCATTGGCTACGCCCTTTTCAACTACCTGCCCTACAAGCAGGAGGATTTTCTCCGCGAGGGCGAGAAGAGCGGCGCGATTCGTGTGGCTCTGCTCTCCAGTCTGGACGGACGCCCCTACCGGGTCGTCCGGCAGATCGGCCATCGCGCAACCTATTACGTGGTCGACGTCGAGGCCCTCTACCGACCGGCCGAGGGAAGCGACGACGTCCAGCGCTGGCTGCGCGAGCACCTTGGACTGGACGAGGGCATGGATCAGCGCAGCGTCTTCGTCGACACCGTCGGCGTACCCCAGGGCACCCTCACGGCCATCTTCCTGGAATCGCCCGGCGTGCGCCGGCCGAAGTTCGACCGGCTGCTGCGCGTGGAGGAATACGAGCAGACCTTCAAGAAGCTGCTGGAAACGAAAAACTATCTGGACGCATGTCTCTCTCAGGCACAGAGGGATGTGGCGGTCCTGGAAGACCGCACCGCCGCGGGTGCCGCACTGGAGTCCCAACTGACCGAGATCGCGACCCGCAAGGCCCAACTGGCCTCACTTCTCGCCACTCTCTCTGATCGCGAGGAAGTCGCGCGCACACAACTTGACCAGCTCTTACAGGTCCGGGATCGTTTGCAGACTCTGCGCGGTACGTACGAGCTGCAGCGCGCAAGCCTGGACGCCCTGCGCCGGCAACTGGACTCGGCCGCATCGCAATACAAGCGCGCCCAGGAGGCACGCACCGCCGTAGAAACCCACGCGACCGGCCACAAAGCATACCAATCTGCCACGGCCAGGCTACAAGAGTTGGCAGCACAACGCACAGAGCGCGATCAGCTCAGACAACGGCTAGCCGAGCTAGACCGGAAGCTGGCCGCGCTGGAGTCGAATCGAGTCGCGGTCCATCAACGCCTCACCGACTGCGTCGAGGCCGAGGTGCGCTGTCAGGAGCTAGGGCCCGCGGCCAAACGGCAAGAGGAGCTGGAGGCCGCCCTGCGCCAGGCGCAGGATGCCGTCCAGAGCCTGAGCGAGGTACAGCGTGAGGTCGAGCAGCGCCGCCTGCACCGGGCCGAGCTGATCAAGTCCATCGACGGACAGCGGCGAGAGGTCCAGATTCTGGAGCAGCAGCGTCCCGCCGCCGCCGCTCGCGGCGCGCTGGTCGAGGAGATCAACGGGCTGCTCGGCGAGATAGCGACCTTTAAGAAGCACAGGTCCCAGCTCGAGAAGACGCTGGCCGAGCACAGAGAGGTCGAGCGCAAGCTGGAACGAACGCGCGAGGAGCTAGGAAGTCTGAACGCGACGATCGCGCGCATCGAGCCGCTGCGGGAAAAAGCCCGACAGGCTGACGAAGCAGAAACGCTACTGCGCCAGACCGAGGCGCGCCTGGCCGAGCTTCGAGCGTCCCTGGAGCAAGTCAGGCTAGACCGCCAGCAGGTGGCGGGAGGCATCTGTCCCTTCCTCCGCGAGTCCTGCCGCAACCTGCGAGAGGGCATGACTCTGGAAACATTCTTGCATGAGCGTCAAACCAGGCTGCAGGAGCAGTTACGGGCCGGCGAGAGCGGACTGGAGAAACGCCGCGCAGCTGTGGCCGAGGTACGATCAGCCCTGCAACAGGTGGATCGCCTACCCGACCTATATCGGCAGCATGAAACGCTGGAGCGCCAACTGGCGGAGAGCATGTCAGTCGCCGAGCAGGTCAAAGCCACGACGAAAGAGCTAGCCACCCTGCCCCAGCTGTTGACCGCGAAGCAAGTGCGACAGAGCGAGCTATCCCTCCTCATCAAGGAGGCCCACGAGGCCGACCAGAGAGTAGCGGCCATTCCCGCCAAACAGACCCATCTGGCCAGCCTGGAGAAAGACCTGCAAGACGAGGAACGCAGGCTCACGATTCTGGAGCAACGGCGCACCGCGCTCCTGAGCGCGCCGGATGAAGCCGCCAGGATCCGCCAACAACTCACCGAGCTTGGCGATCCCCGCACGGCTTATAGAATGGCGCAGGAACGAGCTGCCGCCCGCTGCACAACCGAATCCGAGCTAGCCAGACTAGATCAGACGACCGTGCAACTGACAGCCGTAAGAACAGAGATAACCGCGCAGGCTGACAGATTCGCGACCCTGGATGCCGACTACGCGGCCCAAACCGCGCTGCAGCAGCGCAACCTAGACGCCTATCAGAGCTACCTGCGCAACATGGACACGGCCCAAACGCTCGAAGCGTGTAAATCGGCCGCCGAGAAGCTGGAGCAGGAGGTCCGCGAGGCAGAACAGTCCCTGGAGCAACTTGGTCGAGAGCTCGCCTCTGCCGAGTCCACCTTTGACGCGGCCGCGCTGGAGCAGGCCCAACAGCAGGTCGGGCAGCTATCCGCGGAGATCGGGGCAGCGCGGGCGGATATTCGCAACAACGAGGCCCGCGAGGACGAGAAGGCGGCGGAGCTCGACGAGATCCGGGCACTGCAGAAGGCGCTGGCGGCGGTCAGAGCTCAGTCCACAGAGTTAACCGAGCTGAGCGCGACCCTGGATTTCCTGCGCTCGACCATCAAGAACGCGGGGCCGCACGTGACGGAGATCCTGCTGCACACCATCTCGGCGCAGGCCACTGGCATCAACGCGGACATCATGGGCACGCGCGCCGCCGAGCTGGAGTGGACGACCGAATACGAGATCTTGCTGCACCAGCGCGGTCAGGACCGCAGCTTCCGGCAGCTCTCCGGCGGCGAGCAGATGAGCGCGGCCCTCGCGGTGCGACTGGCCCTGCTGCGCGAGCTGAGCGGCATCGACGTGGCCTTCTTCGACGAGCCGACCCAGAACATGGACCAGGAGCGCCGCACCAACCTAGCCGAGCAGATCCCCAACCTGCGCGGCTTCTCGCAGCTCTTCGTTATCACCCACGACGACTCGTTCGAGACGTCGGTCGACCACGTCGTACGAGTCGAAAAGAAAGATGGCCGCAGCACCGTAGTCGGCGGTGCGTAAAGCGACTTGGGGAGAGCGGGAGCGTATATATGCTGTACAAGCGCAAACTGGCGTCCGCGTTGGAGAACTGTCGCGACCGCTTCGGCGCATTCGATCATGCGCACGTGGGCGACCTGGCCCGGTACCGCGAGGCGCTGGCGTTCGCCTTCGGGCTGCCTGCGGCCGAGCTCGCAGACAGACTCAAGGGCAAAGAATCGCCCGGGGCCCTGCCATCGGAGGAGTTCGGACGCAGCACGGGGATCCGGGTGCCCTTCGGTACCGGTTGGCGCAACCACCGCGAGGCGCGGGAGTGGGCGCTGGAACACATTCGGGGCGTCACCACGCTGGCCGTGGACGGCAGCCAGATCCAGCCAAGCAAAGACTACTCGATCCCCGTGGGCGCCATCCAGATCGGCTGGTTCGAGAACCCGCACCTCCAGGGGCAGCCGTACGTCAAGGACGTGGCGCTTGAAGTGCTATTGCCGGAGGATCTCGGCGCGCCACGGCCGGATGTTGGCGCCTTCTCCGAGCTGGCAGTCGATCGTCGTCGCTTCTGCGGCGAGATCGCCAAGATGACCGAGTATATGGGCCGCTGCAGCGGCCAGGAGCCCCGGCCCATCGTCTTTCTCGACGGTACCCTGGTCGTCTCTTTCGTCGCCAATCTGCCGGAGAGCGAGGCACGCCCCTACGTGGACGCTGTGATCGACCTGCTGCGCACCTCTGAAGCGCGCCGGGTTCCCGTCGTCGCGTACATCGACACGAGCTACGCGCGAGACCTGGTCACCATGCTCTCGACGCTGATCGGCATACCTCCCTCGCAGAGAGTAACCGATGCCCAGGTTCTCAACACCCGTGCGATGGTCTGGGGCGACCGCACCCAGGCCCTGGTCTGCGCCCGTGGTGACATTCTAAGACTCTACGCCGATCCCGGCTCCGGTCAGGATTTTACCCGTGAGGTCTGCTGCGTCTATCTGAAAACCAGCGCGGCCGGCCCGCCCGCGCGGATCGATTTCCCGCGCTGGATCCTGCGCGAGGGTCTGCTGGACTACGTCATGAACGTCGTACGCAGCGAAGCCATTATCGGCGGCGGCTACCCCTACTGCCTGGAGACCGCCGACGCGGTAGCCGTCCTGAGCGTCGAGGACCGCGCCGTCTTTTATCAAGTGCTCCAGGATTTCTCGAGCAAGCAAGGGCTATCGCTTCGAGTGGCTCCGAAGCCGGCAAGCAAGAGAAGGCGGCGGGTGTGAGGAGGCACACATGATCATCGGACGCATCGTCAAATCGAACTCCCACGTGGATTACGTCTGCCACGTCTTCGGAGCAGGCGAGATGCCCGAGACGCCCACGCCGCGCGACTATGCGCTTGGGCGCTTCGTGCGCGTCCCCGTCCGCGGCGAAGAACAATGCATCGTGGGCGTGATCTACGACACGCTGCTCCTGAATCCTGACTTCGGCAACCTCGGCCCGCGGCTCTCCCCGGAATCCGAGCTGGAAGTCTTTTCGCCCGACTACCTTACCGAGAAGGCCGTGCTAGTAGGCATCGTAGCGCTCGGGATGATCAGTTGGGGACTGGGGGAACCAACCCCATACCCCCAACCTTCAACCCCCAGCCACGCCATGCCTATACTGGCCCCGGTGGTAGGAGCGGAGGTGCACGTGATGGCAGAGCAGGAGATGGCCGCGTTCCACCTGGAGCAAGGAGCGTTACGGGTTGGCTATCTTCCTCGGCTGGCGTCGGCCCAGAATCCGGTTCTTACAGAAGTGCTGGTGCGGATCCTGGCGGACCTGGAGCGCCATTTCCCCGAGCAGTCCCGGCGGCTGGCGCTGCTGCGCAGCAATCTGAGCTGGAAGTCCCGCGTGGAGGGGCTGCGATGAGCGCCACAACGCCGGTCGGCACGGCCAAAGGTCCGGGCGAGAAGCCCCACGAGTACGTCTTCATCTCGCCCGACCACGATCAGGCTATCAAGCAGGGCGAATACGTCTACTACGAGGTCCCCATCGACGGTCAGGAACGACACGTGATCGGGAGGGTAGTTGGGAGAACCCCTGTGCGGCTTCTTCCTGACGCCTTCCTGTCGGATCCACAGGTCGCTCCGGATGCGGTGGCCGACCTGATCGGATACGAGGGCGGCGGTCACGAGATATTCGAGGTCGTGGTGGCCATCATGGGCTACTTCGATCAAACCCTCAAAACCTTCGTCAACCCGCGCATTCCGCCGCGCTCCGGCTGGCCGATCTACCTGGTGCCCAGCGAGATTCTTGCCCGGGTCCTGAATCGCTGCACGCCAGGCGAGCAGGGATCGGCCCACATCGGCTGGCTTCTCTCGCGGCCCAAGGGGGAGGTCCCCATCGCCCTGGCGGCCAAGGAGTTCCTCAGCACCCACCTGGCCATCATCGCCAGCACGGGCTCCGGCAAGAGCTACCTGGCCGGCGTCATCATCGAAGAGTTGCTCAAGCCCACCAACAAAGCCTGCATGCTGATCGTGGACCCGCACGGCGAGTACGAGACCCTCGACCACATCATGGCCCGCCAGGAGTTTTGGGGCGGACCGAACCCGTCCTCGTATCGTCCCAAGGTCAAGGTGCTGCATCCGGACAAGGTCACCATCCGCCACTCCGCGCTCAGTCTCTCCGACCTGCACTATTTGCTGGAGGTGCCAGAGCGCCAGGAGTTCTTGCTCAACGAGGCTTATCGCAAAGTGTCCTCCGGGGAAAAACGGAACCGCTGGACCTTCGCGGACCTGGTGGAAGAGATCACCCGCATAGCCGAGCAACGTGGCGAGCGGGATAAGCTCGACTACAGCAGCTCGGCCGCGGCCCTGGGCTGGCGGATCGATCGACTACTGCATAGCTCGCGCAGCTTCCACGAGTCCCGCCATTTGGGACTCGCAGAAATCTTCGAGCCGGGGCAGTGCACGGTCCTGGACCTGAGCGAGATCGACAAGCGCGAGCAGCAGGTGATCGTCAGCGTTCTGCTGCGTCACCTCTACGAGGCCCGCGTCGAGACCGAGCACGGCCGCAGCCAGGACGGCGACAACAAGTACCTGCCCTATCCCGCCTTCGTGCTCCTGGAAGAAGCCCACCACTTCGCCCCCGGCGGCGAAGGCACCAGCGTGGTGAGCTCAAAAATCCTCAAACAGATCCTGGCCGAGGGCAGAAAATTCGGCGTAGGTATCGGTCTCATCAGCCAGCGTCCCGGCAAGCTGGACGCCGACGTACTCTCCCAGTGCATGACCCAATGCATCATGCGCATCGTCAACCCGGTAGACCAGGCCAACGTCGCCTCCGCCGTAGAATCCGTCGGCCGCGACCTCCTGGACGAGCTCCCCGCCCTCTCGAAAGGTCAGGTCATCGTGGCCGGTCCCTCCCTCAACACCCCCGTCCTAGCCCAGGTAAGAGAGCGCCTCACCCCCCACGGCGGCCAAGACATCGACGCCCCGCGCGAATGGGACGCCTACTTCAGCGAACAGGCCGTGCAAAGAAGGCAGGAGGAGGCCACGTTCTACCAGCCGCAGAGGCCGGTGGATCGGATGTTTAGGCCGACGGATTAGAGGAGAGGCTGTCCATTCATGCCACTGGATTTGCCTTCGATTGACGACAACAAGGACGCACACGCCACTCCGCGAGAGCAACGGTCTCAGCTCTTGTGGTCTGGAATAGGTCTGCTTTTGCTTCTCTTCTCACTCTGGTTCATCAATGGTCTGCTCGGGCGGTGGAAGCCGTACGGCTTGTTCACCTTGGTGATCGCAGGTACAGTGCCTGTGATGCTGGCTCTATTGGGCATAGTGCTGGTTCTTCTCCCTCTGCGCCAGAATTCGGCGGTTGGGACCATAATTCGGGCTGTCATGTGGCCTGTAGGGTTCTTGCATTTGTTGATCCACGTGACAGCAGGTCTCACCGCACCCGTCCTAACGTTCTGGTTTGTGGCTGCAATTCCTCTTGGCATATGGTCAGCGCTTCGGCAATCAGGCCTTGCGATGCAGGTCAGTGCAGACGGGATCGGATACGTCATCCTTGTCATGGCGTCAGTGGCGTTCACCTACTGGGGAGACAGGCTTACGTCTTTCACGTTCTGGCTATCTGATTCGCGGCGCTACCCTTGGGTACTGCCGAGGCTCCGCTGCAATTTCATCCGAGTGTACATCTATGGCATGATGGTCACGGCTTACCTGCTTGCCAACTTGGAGGACTTCTCACAGGTGGCGCTGGTACCCTTCGATTGGTGGCTTGGCTACAAGCAGGTCTTGCTGCAGGTCCTCGTCACTTACGCGGCCATCGAGCGGCTGATCGCGGCATGGCAGAGCACCAAGGACACGAAGGCACGGTGAATCTCTCGTCCAAGTACCCAAACGCCGCTAAGCCACAGAGAGCAGGCTGGCCGCTTTGAAGATCATCCCTGTTCCTGCCGATCCGATGATTGCCTTGCGCAGTATTAGCAGAGGAGAACGGCTGGTGGAAAGACTTCTGGTGCACCGCCACCGTGAACCAAACAGAGACTGACCTCTACCTGCTCGATATGTGCCCTCGCAGCCACCCCACAAAGCCCGCGGTCGCCTCTTCCAGGCTCCCCGCACGGCTTGCCACTGCCTCCAATTGACGCGCCAATTCCAGCGGATCTCCAGAGAACAGCAAGCCATTAACCCGTAGGAATACGTCAGCGGCAACGAATGCCGTTCGCTTGTTGCCGTCGACGAACGCCTGCGCTTGAGAGATACCCACCGCGAGGACTACGCATTGCTCGACCAGGTCAGCGCTCGCGTAATGTGCCGCCATTTGGGCACGTATCACTGCCGATTCCAGGAGCGCGCGGTCCCTGAGCGGCGACGGGGCGTCGCCGGTTTTCTCCATGATGAAGACGTGTAGGGCCTCTACGTCGAGCGCACTCAGGTAGCGCGTCTCAGGCATCGTTTAGCGACCGGTGAGATAGCGGTAGCCGTCCTGGTTCCGCTCCCAGCTCTCCTCGGCCAGCTTCCGCAAATCCGGGCGAAGCATAGGTCGAACTTCGGCTTTGCAGATCTCCATGGTCACCAGATCGCCCTCGTGCAACTCCAGCGCATCGGCCTCCTCTCGGGGCACCGTCACGACTAGGCTGTTGCCTACCTTGCGGATCCTCCCGACCACCATGGTTACCTCCCACTAGCGCCTTTAGGCGTGCATACTATGCTATATAGTATATACTGTGTATCTCGAACCTGCAAGCCTGGGGCCGAACACTAGAACACTGGAACACTACTCAAATATTGACAAGTATTACTATAGTGGAGAAGGTGATCGACCAACTGGCATACAAGCCAGATCTACACGAGTTGGTTGCCATCTTCCCCGAGTTGACGATGGAAGACGTCAAAGCTTGTTTGGCTTACGCACAGGCAGCAATAGTCACTAGGCGGGCCCGTCCATCCCGCCGCAATCCGGGCAATGCCGCTGCTGTACGAGGTTCCTGTTTGATCAAAGCACCGACCGCCGCTTGGCACCGTATCTAAGGAACCTGGGGCACGACGTAACCGTCGTGGCCGTTGATTACCCTGAGGCACTGCCAGACGAACAGGTTCTCGCGATTGAACACCAAGAACAGCGCATCCTCGTCACGGAGGATCGCGATTTCGGCGAGCTGGTCTTTCGGCACCAGCGGCCGCACCTCGGCGTGATCTACCTCCGGCTACCCCCGATGGATCTACAAGCGAAGATTGCCCGACTGCATGAGGCTCTGGCGCACCACACTCAAAGCTTCGATCAGTTTCTCGTAGTTGCTCCGCGCAGTGTCCGCGTCCAGCGAGCCAAGATCAATCCCTAAAACAGAATGGCTGGTCATCCTGCGGCGCGCCTTGCCAACGCCCCTGAAGCGGCGAAGGTCACGCCACAATAGCCGTCGCTCGTACGCGTTCGAGTGCTCGAATCAACTCGTCCACCTGAGCCGAGTTGAAGAGTCCTTCAGGACCTAGCGGGGTCAAGTCCGTGAATGGGGACTCGTAGAGTAGCGACGCCTCCATCACTCCGTGCTCGGTCAGATGATTTGTGATCAGGCTCACGAACTCTATCTGGGACGCATTCAGAGTCTTGCTGGTGAGGAAACCAGCCAAAGCTGTCTTTGCTGCTTCCCGGTCCAGCCCAACCAGAGAGCGCACGAAGATCCCGAGCCCATGAGAAGTCTCCTTGGCACGGCTGATTTCCTCAGCACCGCCAACACCGCTTTCAGCCAGCATGCGCTCCAGTTCAAGCAGGTCTGCCGCCGTGAGCGGCCTGTTTGTGCGCAACTTGTGGATCGCAACGTGATCCTGGTGTGCCCGCAGGAACGCTTGCGCCTTGGCGCGGAACTTCTCGAAGTCCCCGCCAACAGTTATGCCGGGCAACTCCACGCTCGTCTCAGTACCCATCTCGTCCGCGAAGTCGGTGTAGACGAGCTTGCGCTTCCGTTTGTCGATCAGATGCACGAGAACCCGCAGTCGCCGCCGCGCTGACTCCAGCATCGGGATGGTCAGGTCCTGCCACCATTCGTCGGTCTGCACATCCTGAATCAGCGCCATTTGCTCCCACACCATGGGAATGGCCGACTTCTCTTCCAGCAATCCGGCAATGGCCTTGACCTGATCGCGCAAACGCTCGAAGGCAGGCTCAGAGCGCAGGAGCGCCAATTGCAGACCAAGAGCGAGCAGATCGAAGCGTTTGGCCTCCTCCGACTCCATCTCGAGCTGTGACGGCAGTCCGGCCACCTCCTGCGACAACTCGGCCAGCACCTCATCAGACAGGCTCGTCCAGGCTTCGTCCTTGGCGTACTTTTCCACCACGCGGCGCTTGGGTCGGATGACGAAGTTGTCCAGGTTCATCGCGGCGACCTCGCCGTGCAGCAACTCCACGATCGCGCGGCGTACCTCGGCGTCTGTCTTGGGCTCGCCGTAGGTTGACGTTTGCTCCCGCGTCATCCTGCCATCAGCGCCAGCGCCGAGCTTCTTGTCGAGCTCCGCGATCAGCTCGAGCCGCACCTTGAACAGCCGTTTGCCTAGAGAATCGCCGAGCGCGCCATCTGTCGTTTCGGGATTCTGGCTGAAGAACTCCAGGTTCTGGCAGTAATCGAAAAGGTAGAAGAACCGCTTGTGCTGACCTGGTCCGAAGAGGTCCGGGCAAAGGCGCGTGCCGCGCCCGACCATCTGCCAGAACTTGGTCTTCGATCGCACCAGCTTGAAGAACACCAGATTAACGACTTCCGGGACGTCTATGCCGGTATCGAGCATGTCCACGGATAGCGCGATGTGCGGAGACTTGTCCTTATTCGAGAAGTTGTCGATCAGATTCTGCACGTAGTCGGTCTGGAAGGTAATGACTCGGGCGAACTCGCCCTTGAAGTGCGGATAGTTGGCGTTGAACCGATCGGCGATGTAATCCGCGTGCGCTCGGTTGGCGGCAAACAGGATCGTCTTGCCAAGCCGATCGCCACCCGCGACTGTCAGCCCGCGCGTCATCAGGTGAGCCAGCACCTTGTCCACGGTATCTTTGTTGAAGAGCCACCTGTTGACCGCCACCGCTTCCACCCGGTCAGGCACTTCACCGTCTTCATCCCACTCGAGCGAGTCCCACTGTTCCTTTTCCTCCTCGGAGAGGTCGTCGTAACTGATACCCTCGCGTTGAAACTTGAGTGGCACCGACACGGCTCTGGGAGGCACCAGGAAGCCATCCTCTACCGCCTCTTCCAGCCCGTAGGCGTCGGTGGGGACGCCGTTTTCCAGATCGAACAGGCTATAGGTGTTGCGGTCCACCTCATCTTTGGGCGTGGCCGTGAGTCCCACCAGCAGCGAGTCGAAGAAGTCGAAGATGGCGCGGTACTTCTGGAACACCGAGCGGTGGGCCTCGTCGATGATGACCAGGTCGAAGTGGCCTACGCCGAAGCGTCGCTGTCCACTCCCCGTATCATCGATCAGTCCCATCATCGTGGGGTAGGTCGATACAAACACCCGTCCTTCGGCGTCCCTCTCCGTGACCAGGTTCACCGGCGCCGCGTCCGGAAAATACCGCTTGAAGGCGTTCACCGCCTGTTTGACCAGCGCCCGGCGATCGGCGAGGAATAGCACACGCTTGGCCCAGTTGCAGCGCACAAGCAGATCGACAAGCGCGATCACCGTGCGCGTCTTCCCTGCGCCGGTAGCCATCACCACCAGCGCCTTGCGATCATGGTCGCGCTCGAAGGCTTCGCAGATGCGGCGGATGGCGCGCGTCTGGTAGTAGCGTTCGACAATCTGCGGGTTGATCTCGGCAGCCGCCAGAGATTTCCGGCTGACGCGTCGCTGGATGATGAGCTCCAGCTCGTCCTTCTTGTAGAAGCCCTGCACCGCCCGGGGCGGGTAGTTGGCATCGTCCCATATCCAGTGCTCGTAGCCATTGGAATAGAAGATCACCGGGCGCTGGCCGAACCGCGCTTCCAGACAATCGGCATATAGCTTGGCTTGCTGCTGCCCCTCGCGCGGGTCACGCCGCGTGCGCTTGGCTTCGACCAGACCCAGGGGCTTTCCGTCGTCGCCCCACAACACGTAGTCCACGAAGCCCGTGTCCTGGTTGTTGGGCATCCCGGCCACTTCGAACTCACGATCGCGCGGCTGATCCAATGGCCAGCCCGCCTCCTTTAGCAACAGGTCAATGAAGTAGTCGCGGGTCTCGGCCTCGGAGTAGTCGTGCGCGTCCGGTTGTGCGGTGGCCGCCTTCTTGGCCGCGGCGACCTCGGCGCGTAGGCGCTTCAGCTCGTCATCCAGCTCGGCTCTGTCGGCGAGCAGCGTCGAGAGCTTCTCGTCCCGCTCGCGAAGTTCAGCCTCCAGTTTCTGCAACTGATCGATAGTCTGCTTAGGAAGCGGCGTGGTCTTAGGCAGCGCGGCAGCGTCGAACGCCAATCCCGGAGCCGGCTTCGCATCCCGCGCATAGGTACTGGCGAGCCAGTAGCCCAGATGGAAGAGCTCGCGTACCGCCGTCAGTGCGTCCAACTGCTGGATGGGGCGATGGCTATGAACGGCCTGATTGCCCAACGTGCTGATGACCCGCGCCTTGCTGAACACCGCCTCACCCGCCGCGGTCTTGAACGTCGGCTCATGGATCAGCGCGCTCAGGTTGTCCTGATAGGGCAGACATAGAGAAGGATCGTGCTTGTACACCCAGGCCACGGCCAGCTCCAGCGCGCGCCGGGCATAGAAACAGGCCGTCCGCGGGTCCGGATACACAGCCGAGGCGGCCTTTTCGGCTGCCTCGTAGACGGCAGGCCACTCGGATTGGAGGAAGGCGAAGAGGGTCATGTAGGGCTCCTTGAGGTGCCGACAGATCCGGCCGTCCTTGTCGTCATTGCTCTTCTTGAAGTCTTCATGGGTGCTGTTTCCGTTGCTTGAGGCGAGCGCGGGTCATGCGTTCGCGGAGGCCGCCCTCTCGAATAAAGGCCTCTTCGAGGCTACGTAGCTGCTTGTCGAGTAGATAGCTTGTGACTCGGATCAGACCGATGATGACATTGGCGCAAATGGCCGGGTCGGGGCTCTCGATGCCTTTCTTGAAGGTCTGGTAAGTGGCTCCCGGAATCCGGTTCAGGTCGCGGAGCCGTTGCGTATACGGGTGGCCCGTATCCCATTCGGCCAAGCCACGCGTGCGCAGGAAATCGCGGTAGTCCTCCAGAAGTTCTTCCAGACTGGCTCGGGCCACGTTGGTCAGCTTGATCTCCGTCTCCTTGGAGGTTGCGGACGCCATGCTGCCCTCGATGATGTTCTGCTTCCCGGACCGCGCTGCCTGAACCATCTGGTCAATGGTGCGGTCGCGTCTCTCGAAAAAGCGCCCACAGAAGTAGACCGTGGCGTCATAGACGATCTGCGCCTTCTGGTAAGACAGTAGAGTCTTATAGCCACCGTGCGGAGGAATAAAGCCTTCGCTCATTGCAGGCTCCTTTGAGAAAAAGACAAATAGGACAACTGGGACAGCAGCAGTGCCGCTTCACAGTGTTCTTCTCTTCCTATCGTCCTTGTCGTCATTGGTGTCATCCAGAGACTCATAACTCCCCCCGGAAAGCGCGGTGCTGGAGCGCAGAGAAGAGCGCGTCGAATTCGGCAAGCGAGGCGCGGTGGGCGGCCTTGAGCTTCTCCACGGCGGAGACGCGGCGGGCGAAGTCGTGCTGGAGGTTAAGTGGCGGGACCGGGACCGCCAAGCCGCGCAAACGCCCCATGCTTATGCGCAGGCGCGTTTGCCCGACAATCAGCTCCTGCGCCATACTTTCAGTAGCTGGTTGGTTGAGGAGCGCACAGATGTAAGGCGCGTTCGCGATGCGTTTATCCGGCCGGAGTTGAACGCAGTCCGCCTTGTTTAAGGCAACCGGTAGCCACTCGGGTAGAATGCACGCGCGAAGATTGGGGTCGCCAAGCGTCCCGACCAGAACATCGCCAGGTCGGCATTCATGCTTATTGAGGGCAGCGAAACGCTGCTCGGATATATAGGCCTTGTTGTCTTCGACAAACTCGCCGACACCAATGTTCTGGAGTCTGACGACTCGCACGCCCGTTTCAGTGTAGTGTGAGCTCTTGAGATTAGAGCCAAACGGACCATCTGAAAATTTAGAGGCAATTTCGCCGATGGTCTTTCGTGGCCACCCTTTTGGATTCGTGGCGGGGTCGCCGAACATTTCGAGGAAGACAGATTGGTTCAAGGTGTCGAGTTGGCCGAGGGCAGCACGGCGTTTGGCGCGCAGAGCCTCCGCGTGGTCCAGCACTTCGGCGATTCGGCGCTGCTCGGGCAATGGGGGGAGGGGGACCTTGATCTTCGCAACGTGCGCCGGACGTGCTCTGAGCAATGAGCCTCCCACTCCGGACACCGTACTCATAAACTGGGTATGGAACGGGTTTCCAACTAAGACATGCCGCAGATACTCAGGATGTATCCGTTTGCCGCGAAACACGATCCATTCTCCCGACGCGATGATCCGTCTGCCTCGGTTCTCCCCGACAACCCACGAGCGGCGGATGTGAGGAACAATCTTCGAAAGCAGAACATCGCCAGGTTGAACGACCTGCTTGGCTGAACCGATTTCTCTGCCCAACACGACTTCTGGCTGTCTGCTGTCGAAGGCCGGAATGCTATATAGATCAAAGACCTCGTCGGCATACCGCGAAGGGTCAACCGAACCCGACTGCGACACAATTATCTCGCCGAGCTCAACGGTTGCAGACGCATTCATTTGAGCATCCCCTCCAACTCCCTCATCCCCCGCTGAATCTCCGCCTCCAGCCTTGCGAGGTCGGCGAGGATCTCCCGCGGCGATCGATGCTCGACTTCCTCGTGCACCACTTCTTTGTAGCGGTTGATGCTGAGGTCATAGCCCTGTTCGGCGATGTCGGCCTTCGGAACGCAAAAGCTCTGCGCGGTGCGCGGGCGCTCGCGCTCGGCGCCGTCCCGCTGCAGCCAGCGCGCAAGCACGTCGGGCAGGTTGTTCTTGGCGTGCTCCTCAGCGGTGAGCGCGGAGCGCGGGACAGGACCGAGCTTGTCCTCGGAGAGCAGGGGAGTGCGCTTGTCGTCGAGACTCCAGCCGTCGGCGTCCATGTCGTAGAACCACACCCGGTCGGTGCCACCGGAGTTGGTTTTGGTGAAGAGCAGGATGGCGGTGGAGACGCCCGCGTAGGGCTTGAACACGCCGCCCGGTAGCGAGACCACGGCGTCGAGCTTCTGCTCTTCCACCAGCAGGCGGCGCAACTCCTTGTGCGCCCTGCTGGAGCCGAATAGCACGCCGTCGGGCACGATTACCGCGGCGCGTCCGCCAGGTTTCAGAAGGCGCAGGAATAGGGCGAGGAACAGCAGCTCGGTCTTCTTGGTCTTGACGATCGCGAGCAGGTCCTTGGCGGTGTTCTCGTAGTCCAGGCTGCCGGCGAAGGGCGGATTGGCCAGCACCAGGGTGTAGGCCTCTTCATCAGCAGCATGATCCTGCGCTAGCGAATCGCGGTAGCGGATATCGGGACTCTCAACGCCGTGCAGCAGCATGTTCATGCTGCCGATCCGCAACATGGTGTTGTCGAAGTCGAAGCCGTGGAACATGCGCCGGTGGAAGTGATCCCTCAGTTTGTCATCGTGCAGCAGGTTGGGATGGCGCTCGCGCAGATACTCACCCGACGCAACAAGAAAGCCGGCTGTGCCACAGGCGGGGTCGCAGATCAGGTCGTTGGGCCGCGGGGCCGTCATCTCCACCATCAGTCGGATGATGTGGCGCGGGGTGCGAAACTGGCCGTTTTGGCCGGCGCTTGCGATCTTGCCGAGCATGTACTCGTAGATATCGCCTTTTGTATCCCGGTCCTCCATCGGCACGCCGTCGAGCAGGTCAACCACCTTGGCTAGCAGCGCCGGTGTGGGGATAGTGAGGCGCGCATCCTTCATGTGGTGAGCGTAGGTGGAGTCGTCCCCGCCCAGCGTGCGCAGAAAGGGGAAGACGTGCTCGCTTACCACGGTGTACATCTCCGCCGGGGCCAGATGCTTGAAGCGCGACCAGCGCAGGTCATCGTATGGGCGGCCTCTGGCGTCTGTACCCTCCGGGAAGACGCGCCGCTCCATCGGCTTCCGTAGCCGAGCGGACCTGTTCTCCTCCAGCGCATGCAAATCATCCAACCGCCGAACGAACAGCAAATAGGTGATCTGCTCCATTACTTCTAAAGGATTGGAGATACCGCCAGACCAGAAGGCGTCCCATATCCGGTCGATTTGACTCTTTATCTCGCCGGTGATCATGTCGGCTCCATTGTCATGCTCTTTCTCATCAGGGAGCTCGTGATCGTGACTGGCCAGACCGAGTCGGTTTCCGAAACCGACTCGGTCTGGCCAGTCACGAAGGAACTACCATCAGAGGGTATCATATTCCATTCTGCGCGGAGGTTAGAGATCTGCGCTGAGGGCCGCAGCAAGCAGTTGCCGCCGACTAGCATCGAGTTGGGCTCATAGTTGCTGAAATGCCGCCGGCATTATAGCACAGGTAGATCCTCCCGTCTCCTAGCCTGGTATATCAGTTAGAACATGGAGGCCTACAGATACCGCTATAGAATGGATCGACGCGGGTGCAGGTGTGGTAAACTAATATGGGCTACGATTGAGCATTGGATGTGTATTCAATTACAAATACAAGTGTGAATGTCACTGGGAGACCAAATATGACCATCCGGATTCCTGAGATACATCCCATCAGCGACCTAGCTCGCGATGCCCGCGGGTTGGTCGAGCGTGTTCGACAGCGGCAGGAGCCCATCGTTATTACCCAGCGTGGGCGTGAGGCTGCGGTTCTCGTGCCTGTCGAACTGTACCGCAAGATGGAGAGCCTACTAGCGCATAGAATTGCCAGCCCTCGCCTGGTTCATCCGGAGGACGCTGCTAAGTTCCGCATGGACATGACCGTCGTGAGCGGGGAACCAGAAGAGAAGAGACCCGATGCCGACGTATGAAGCAGGCGATTTCGAGCCACCGGCCCCTGTCGTTCGTGCGACAATTCGCGGCCAGAATAACAAGGTCCTCCACGGCGTGCCGTTGTTGATCGACACGGGAGCTGACATTAGCCTGATTCCGCTTGACGTGGTTGATGCAGTCGGAGGTGTTACCCAGCCATCCGAAACCCCTATTCAGTTCTTGGATGGTGAACAGATCAACTGTCTTCAGTCCGAGCTAACGGTCGAGTTCTTGATGTACCGCTTCCGGGGCGCATTCCTGACAGCAGAGTGTAGTTACGGTATCCTGGGCCGGAACATCTTGAATCTCCTGCACATCAACCTGGACGGACCGAACCTGTCGTGGTCGGTTAGCCACGGGTAGATCCGCCAATCGGCCCAGCGGAGAGGAGAGCCATTGGCTGTTGTGTTCGATCCGGACGAGTACGCTGGGTTGTCCGGGGGGTGAGAATATGACAGGAAAATCCAAGTTCTCAGTCACACACAAAGACGAGGCAGTTTGGGAGCTTGTGAGAAGTACTGACCAGAAGACATTAGCCATCTGGGCGATTGATTGTGTCGAGCGTGTCATGCCCTACTTTGAGGAGCAATATCCCAAAGACCATCGCCCTCGAAGCGCTATCGAAACACTCCAAGCATGGATAAATACAGGGGTGTTTCGGATGGCTGTCATACGCAAGGCTTCGCTTGATTCTCATGCCGCAGCTCGTGAAGTGGGAGAGGACAGTGCAGCTCGCTCTGTAGCGCGGGCCGCAGGTCAAGCGGTAGCAACCGCACATGTTCCCACTCATTCTATCGGTGGTGCAGTTTATGCTCTACAGGCAATTCACCGAGCCACCAACCCATCTGATGCCGATGCTGCCGTGGCCAAAGAACGAGATTGGCAATACCGACATTTGCTTGAGCTAAAACACTCGCGAATATGAGCGGAAGCGCAACTAACTGCTTCGTTCCGCAAGTCCGGCATCCTGTCGGAGAAGACCGCCGCGGTTTCGGAAACCGCGGCGGTCTGCGGCGGCTGTGCGGCTTGCAAGAGGCGCAGATATCCTGCACCGTTGGGTCTCGTCCTGTATCATTGCATTGTGAGCATCTACTGAGGCCATGCTGATGAGAACTACAGTAACCCTGCGAGGACAGACCGTTATCCCGGCCGAACTGCGCCGACGGTACGGGATCGCTGATGGGACGCAGGTAGAGTGGGTCGACACTGGCGCAGGTCTGAAGATCATCCCAATACCGCCCGATCCCATTGCCGCCTTGCGCGGTATTGGCAAGGGAGAACACCTAGTGGAGCGACTGCTAGAGGAACGTCGGCGTGATCGAGAAATAGGCTGACCGCTACCCCCTGGACACCTCGGCAATCTTGACCCTTCTCGAAAACGAACCAGGCGCAGACAGAGTGGCGGAGCTACTTCGTACCGGGGCAGTGCTTCTACCTTATTGTGGCGGGGCTAGAGACGTATTTCATCACGCTGCAGGAACGCGGCGCGGATGAGGCCGAGCGCCGATTATTCCTGCTGCAGCAATTGCCGGTTCGCTGGCTCGATACCGTGGGCGACGGGGTCATCATGGCTGCTGGCGGCTTCAAAGCCCACCATCGCCTGTCTTTTGCTGACTGCCTGGTCGCGGCCTTCGCCGCGGAGGCTGGAGCAATCCTCGTGCACAAGGATCCGGAGTACCACGCATTGAGCACAGTGCGCCAGGAGCGCCTTCCTAACAAACACACAGGGGTCAGGTGACACAGAAAAACTGCTACCGGATCGAAGACTGACCGTTTTCTTGACCAGGAAGAGCCCCTCTGCTAGAATACCTGCTGGAAACAGGAATAGGTTCTAGGTGCCCCGCAAGGGGAGAATAGGGAAGCCGGTGGAAATCCGGCGCGGGCCCGCCACTGTAAGTGGGGAGCGCCCCCGTATCATGCCACTGCCGCGAGGTGGGAAGGCGCGGGGAAGCATCGATCCACAAGCCAGGAGACCTGCCTAGATCCCTCGACCACGTGCCCGAGGTTGGTATGGGTCTCTAATAGAGTTGTCCCTGAAGCCCCTCGACTGGCCTGAATGCTGGTCGAGGGGCTTTCTTTTTGGCCCGCGGGGCCTCTGGAGGGAGGTGCTGGGCTAGTACCGGCCGGCCACCCAGGCACGGAACTTCACCGGGGTACGTACTACACAACGCGTTAACAGAAGGAGGAAAGACGATGACACCGACCGCGACGAGCTCGAAGAACGTGGAACAAGCTACGACTGTTCTGACCTCTCTGGACCGTCCGGCCCAAGAGCTGGTGCTCTACCGCCTACGATGCGCCCAGACTGCCAACGGTCTCTCCCACTACTACATGTGGGGCGACGTGGCGCCAGAGGATACGCTTCTCTAGTCGTCCGGCTATGTGGGGAGGCGAGCCAATACGCCTCCCCCGCTATCACTCAGATAAAGAAGGGGTATTTGTCATGAATTGGAATGCTGCTACACCTCGTACCCTGCAGAGATACGGGGTGGATGAGCGATGGGACGTCGTTCTCGATCCCGATCGTGTATTCTGGGCTCTGGTCGGCAAAGACGCGCGGCAGGCGCAGGACGAAGCTTCTGCCCTGCACGCGCGCGTGGCAGAGGAGTTGGAGTCTCGTTTGCGAGAGTTTCGCTTTGGCACGCATGTGACGGCCCTCTACGTCAATCCCAACGACGCATGCCATGCCGACTGCCGCTATTGCTATATCCCGCCCGAGATCCGGCGCAATGGACCGCGGATGACGAAAGAGCAACTGGGATTAGTCCTTGACAAGGCCGCCGCCTACTTCTCGCGGCAGGAACTGGGAGACCGCAAACCGGTGATCATCTTCCACGGCAGCGAGCCGCTGGTGGTCAAAGATCTGGTCTTCTGGGCTATCCGAGAATACGGTGAGACCTTTGCGTTCGGACTCCAGACAGACGGGGTGCTTCTCACCGAGGAGGACATTGCCTTCCTCAAGGAGAAAAGAGTCAGCGTCGGCATCTCACTCGATTCACACGATCCCAAGGTCCATTCGTACCTGCGTCGGGTGCCAGGGCAGGACGGAGGCTTCGAACGAACGGTGCGGGCCATCGAGGCCTTCGACGGCTACGCGGGGCTCAACGTGGTGACGACCATCACCCGGCACAACGTTCAGGACCTCCCCGATCTCGTCACCTTCCTCCACGAGCGAAAAGTTCAGGTCGCCATGATGAACCCCGTGCGCGGAACCCAACCCTACAGTCAGTCCTTCCGCCCCGACTGTGACACGCTCCTCGAGATGTTCACCAGAGCAGTGCGGCGCACGCTGGACCTCTCGGAGCGATCGGGACGCCCGATCTTGATCGGGGATTTCTCGAATCTCGTCCTGGCTATCGTGGCCCCGGAGGGGAGGCGGCTGATGTGCGACATCACTCCCTGTGGGGGAGCACGCTGTTTCTTCACAATCACAGCGGGCGGCGAGATGGTTCCGTGCGGCGAGTTCCAGGGGCTGGACGGCTTCTCCGGAGGCAACATCTTCCGGGACTCCATAGAAGACGCGGTGGCATCTCGTCCTTTTCAACAGGTACGGGAGCGCACGGTCGAGCGCATCGAGGAATGCCGCGACTGCGCCATTCGACACATCTGCGGCGCGCCCTGTCCAGCCGAGATGCAAGGAGCGAGTGGGGACATGCTTCTACCCTCACCTTACTGCGGTTTTTACAAAGGCATCGTCAGAGTGGCCTTCCAGTTGATCGCGGAGGGGAAGATCCGCCGACTTGTTCGAGACATGGCCATCAACCAGTTGCAGGTCGATTACTGCGTCGTACGCTGACCTTCAAGAGAGGTGAGAAGAGCGTTCCACGCTCAATAGGATGCCCGGCACAGTCGAATAGAAGAGTGGGGCCCGCCCCCGAGTCTGAAGACGCACTAGGCAGGGGGCTCCCTTGTGCCGATCATGGTATTGACCGGGTAGTTATACCAATTGCACGAGAAACGTTCCTATTCTCCCGTGGTCTCGCGCTGCTCCGAGCGGCGCTGACCGCTGAACATAGGAAGTCAGCACTCGCAATTGGCATTAGAGGGCAGTGACACGTGCTGGGACGGGCAATCGCGGCAGACTGACAGAGCAGGTGGAGACGAGGGAAGGGGGACTGGAGTGAAGAAGAACTGCTGGGAAATCACGAAATGTGGCCGCGAGGAAAACGGTCGCGAGTCGGGGCATCTCGGAGTCTGCCCCGCGGCCACTGACAAAGCCGCCGATGGAACGAACGGTGGCAGATGCGGAGGAAGGATCTGTTGGGACGTCGCCGGCACGCTCTGCAGCGGAAAGATGCACTGGTCCTACGCCGCGAAGCAAGCGACATGCTTGTCATGCGAGGTCTACGAGAAGGTTCGTCGGGAAGAGAAGACGAACTTCAAGCCCTCGTTGCCCAAAGCCCCACAGGTGGATGACCGCAACCACACGCAACAGGGTCGGAAGCTTCTGTCCAGTATAGCGCTCAGGCGTCCAGGGCAAACGGATCCGCAGGATGGATGGCCTGTGGGCGGTCACCAAAGAACCCGTTGATCAACAGAAAGCTATCGGCTCAGCGACACACGTGGCCAGGGTTCACGACATGCACCCATCACTCAGTAAGCGCCTCGCGTCAACATTGCCAGGCTGGACGTTGGCAACGGGACTGCCTCTCACTCGCACCAGACGCCCGGGAGCCTTAGAAAGTGTGTGAGATGGGCTAATGGGCTAGTAACCTCGACAGAGCCAGCCAGCCTGCTGGCGAGACCGCGCTTCTCGACGTCGGGCCTCACCGCGTGCACCTTCAGTCCGCCCGCGCCCCGCGCCACGGCTGAGAGGTACACGCCGTCCTGCATCAGAGCCACCGTTGCGTCTGGATCGTTCTGAGCCGCTTCTAGACCGCCCTCACCATAGACCGTGTCGATCGGATGTAGATCGCTCATACGGCGGGCATCGATGGCCTGGGCCCCTGAATGCCTGACTTGACCATCTGACCAATCCGGAAGACTGGACTCCTGACCAACCCGCGAATCCTCCAAATGGCTGATCTCTACGAGGGGGCTTTGCCGTTTACTTAAATGTGTAGAGAGAAGCACAACCGAGGTCGCCCGACACGTCGAAGGCGACGAGCAAAGTAGGAGGAAGCCTGAAATGAGCGAGCAACGTGGCAGTTGGGAGGAAATCAAGGTCTCCGGGGGACAACTGGTGAACAAGGTCATGGATCTGATCCACGAGGGCAACGTCCGGCGCATACACATCCGCCAAGATGGGCGAACCGTTCTGGAATTGCCTCTCACGCTGGCTACTATCGGCGCTCTGATCGCGCCCGCGCTGGCAATACTGGGCGGCATCGCGGCCGTAGCCACTAATTGCAGCATCGCCATCGAGCGCGAAGAGAGGTCGAACGGCCCCCAGCAGGCATGAATAGAGAGCCGCGCCACACGTTAGCGGGTGAGGAGGATGAGATGATCGAGGGCAACATGACCACCAGACGGCTATATAGAAGTCGAGACAACCGGATGATCGCCGGCGTTGCCGGCGGGCTAGCTGAGTACTTCAGCGTCGACCCGGCGCTGGTGCGGGTGGGCATCGTGCTGACCGCCCTGGCCACCGGCGGCGCCGTCGTGCTAGCCTATATCGTCATGGCCATCGCCATTCCGCAACGCCCTCTGGGCGAGATGGAGTCGCTGCTCGAAGAGGGACCGATCGACGCCCGACGCAACAGCAGGATGGCGGGCTATGCCCTGGTGGGCATTGGCCTATTCGTTCTGCTCAGCAACATGGGTCTGTTCCGCATCTTCGACTGGGGGCGAGTGTGGCCCATCGCCCTCATCGGCGTCGGCGTGCTGCTGCTGATGAAGCGCAGCCGCGACTAAGGGCGCTGTGCACTCGCTCTGGTTATTCGGCGG
>SCTZ01000050.1 GCA_004297765.1 Chloroflexota bacterium
CACTGGTTTTGTCATTCTGAGGCGCGCACGCCGAAGAATCCGCGCCCTGGGGATACGGATTCTTCGCGCTGCGGCGCTCAGAATGACAGGTAGCGTCTTCTCTGTGGTCGAACACTAGTGGCGCATCCTCCAACGCTAGTCAACATCCGTAGTGGCGGACGGCTCTCGCCAGAGGCGAGTCGGTCGACAGAGTCGCCTCTGGCGACCTTCGGAGACTGTCCGCCTGGGGCGGGGCGGGGGCGCGCCCTGCCCCACTCCAGGCGGACACGGCGGTCTGCCACTACAAGAGCGCAAAGGACTTGATCGATGAACCGCTTGGGAAGCCCGCATCGATTCTAGAAACGCTGATAGAAATCCCAACGGCGGGTATCTTCCGATTCCTTCAGAAAGGCAATGCAGGCCCCCCACAATCCCAGCCGCGCATCGGTTTCGATAAGCTCGGAGCGAAGCGTGGTGGGCAGCTTGCGCGAGAGATACGGGAAGCGCATGGCCATATTGAGAAGCCGCTTCTTGCGTGAGATCCGACGGTCCGGGGCGTCCGCCATGCAGATGGGCGTGTAGGCGTGGTTCGTCGCTATGTACCGACATAGTTTTCGAATGGCCGGCCAGTTGGCGTCGTCGAGGACGACGATGCCCCCCACGTTGAGCAGCTTATCGATGAAGTAGAAATCCACGAAAGCGTAGTCAAACGTGTGCCAACCATCGATGAAAGCGAAATCGACGCGCAGCCCTTGCGCCTCAAGTTGTGGCAATGCTCGGAACGATGGCATGGTATGGAGCTCGATCAATTCCTGGTAGCCCGCGGCCTGCAAGTTCCGCATGCCGATCCCTTCCCAGACGCTGTGTTGGTCGGGATCTATGACAATATGCCTCGTCTCGGGTCTCTTGTGCAGAGCGTCACAGATGAAAAGGGTTGACACGCCATACGCCAGTCCAACTTCCAGAGATACGGTCGGATCTGCCTTGTAGATGAGGCTCTGTAAAAACTCTCCCTCCTCTCTGGCTATCGAATGGGCTTGAGCCTCAAACAGTTGTCCGCTTGGGGATTGGACTCGGCCGGTTCTCAAAATGTCGTCGAGTACCGCATTCATCGTGCTCTCTTCCCTCACTACAAGAATGTTACTCATGCAGAATCAGGGACGGTTCGGGACAGGGTCACGGGTAGAAGACCTGGCCAACCAACGAGCCCTTCCATCTGCCCAGCTTGATGCCGCATAGGCGAAACAGTGTAAGATAAGTATCCTGCAAGACTTCGACTTCACCATGTCCCAGCTTGACGCCCACCCAACGCCGCAGGGTGAGCCAGAGTAGTCCCCCGATTCGCCGGTAGTCACACAGCAACTGGCTCCAGGAGTCGCGGCGCAGGTGACCGCGATACTTCTTATAGATGAGCGCCTGGCAGACACCCCATCCAACGGAATGCCGCAGGAAACCGCGCAGGGTAGACCGATGGCGATGCCAGACGAGCGCATGCTGGCAATAGCACAGCCGATATTCGGTCTCCAATTGCATGCGCCACAGCAAGTCAAGGTCCTCCCCGACAAGCAAGGTTTCGTCGAACGGTCCCACCCGCTGAAACACCTCACGTCTAAAGGCCGCGTTGGCTGTTTGGGCATACGGGAGAAATGGGTGATTCAGGACTGTCTCCTGGCTCAGGATGTTGTGGCGGCAATAATAGCCCTCAACAGGCGTCTTTGCCTCGGCACCCTGGATCCCGCCGGCCACACACCCGATCTCGGGCTTACTGAAGCCGGCCCGAATCTCTGCCAACCAGCGAGCATCGGCGCAACAGTCCGAGTCGGTGAAAGCGATGATGTCCCCTAGGGCAGCCGCGACGATGGTATTGCGCGCAACCGCTGGACCACGCCGATGGTCGGCATGCAGAAGACGGATCGGACCGCGCCGAGCATACTGTCGCACGATCTCAGTGGTCTCGTCGCTGGATCCGTTGTCCGCGACCACGACCTCGAAGCCAGCTCTCGGGTACTCCTGCGCCAGAAGCGATTCGAGCAACAGAGGAAGCGTTTCCGCGGCATTGTACGCAGCTATGCCAACGGTGATCATCCCACACTGTCCAGGCTGCGAAACCTCGATGGCGTAACGGCCGAACGCAGAATCGCCAGCCAGTGGACTGTATCCTCCTTTCGATTGAGAGCAAGGAAGAAACTCCAATAGCTGATGGCACAAAGCGCGGCAAGCAGGACGATCTGTAGGTAACTCTCCGATCCCAGGAATCGCATTGCCAACAGCACGACTCCAGTCGCGGGTAACGCCGGTGTCAAGAGTGGTTTTGCCACCAGGATCAGATAGCGCCGCATTGATAGACCGGATTCGTGGCAGATATAGGGCATCAGTCCCAAGCCGTTGGTTATCAAGACTGAAAGAAAAGTAGCGAGGGCAACACCGACCAAACCCAGAGTCATGGCGAGCGTTACGCTGAGACTGAGGTTGAGAACAGCGTCGGCTATCGCCACGTAGGAGTTCACTCGGATCTTGCCCTTGGCCCACAGTAGCTTGTCGCCCGTGGCAATCATGAAACTCAGGTACAGGGGTGGCACCAGGAAATAGAGAAGAGTGCCACTCTCCTCATAGGTGGGGCCGACCCATCTAACGATGAAAGGCTTTCCCAGTAGCAGCAGTCCCAACGCAACCGGCATGGCGATGGCTCCCACAACCTTGGAAGCTTCGATGAACAGCCGGCGCACACGCCCCGTATCATCGACAGCGCTCAACTCGCTGTAAGCGGGTAGAAGTACCGCCAGGATCGGGTCGACCAACCGTCCTGAATACTGCACCAGGGAGTTAGCGATGGCGAAGGGCGTCACCAGAGCAACGCCAAGCACAGAGGCGATGATGACGGGACTCGTGCGATAGACAACCTGCACCGCCACGTTGATGACGAATATCCAGACGCTGAAGCCCGTGATGCCACGCAGGACGGACATCTTGACCATGGAAGGACGCAACACTAGCCCCCGGTCCACCCATTTGCTGAGAGCTAGGCGTCCTCCTCCTACGACCAGGTTGGTGGATAGTCCCACCAGGGCTAGTCCTACCAGCCCCCACCCCAGCTTCACTGCCAGTACCGAGAGGATTGCGTTCGCTACCGTGGAGACCACCACCACCACGTTGATCAAATCGTACCGCTGGTAGCCGCGCAGCACTCCGCCGAACACGCCGAACGGAAAAGATACTGCCAGGGCCACACCAGTGACGTAGATCATCGATCGCACTTCTGGCACGATCTCGCTGGGCAGCCGAAACAGGATATCCACCAACTGAGCCACAATCCCGCTGGCTATCAAGGAAACTAGCCCCACCGCGGCCAGCAAGGCAAAGGAGCTGGCCACCACGGCGTTGAGCCTGTTTCGTTGCCCTGTGGCGTGTAGCTCGGACACGAACTTGGTGACCGAGGACCCCAGACCGAAGTCCAGCAGCCAGAAGTAGCTGCTGATGGAGCCCACGAGCACCCAGGCGCCATACTTCGCATCGCCGAGGGAGTGCACCAGGAAGGGGGTGAGGAGAAAGCCGACAATGAGGCTCACCGCATTCCCCCCGTAATTGGTGATACTGTTTCGCACGATCTTGCTCGATAGATTCACAAGTTCCCCCTCGGGTTGGCATTGCGCATCGACAGCGCTTTCGGACCTAGGCCGGAGACCGCCGCGGTTTTCGAAACCGCAGCGGTCCTGTCCGCGGCAGTCTTTTTAGATAGGTTATTTCGCTTGAGGAACGACGCACTTAGTGCATCGTTCCACAAGTCCGGCATCCTGTCGAAAAGACCGCCGCGGTTTCCGAAACCGCAGCGGTCTACGGCGGCGGTCCGACTGCGTCGTCTCCGCAACGTGGTACTGGCTTACGGAACGACGCTCTTAGTGGCAACGATGAGAAAGGAGTTGCCCCTGGCACCGGCCCCCGCGGCCACATCCAGGTATCCGAGAGCGAGGGCGACAGGATAGGTCAGTGCGGTCAGCAATTGACCGATGATCGGAAGACCAGCCGAGAAGGTATTCAACTCAAAGGCGATTTCTCCGGCGGGACCGAAGGTGGCGCCAAAGCTATCCACACGGAAACCTGCCCCTTCCACTTTCGCCACGATCTCCTTGGGCAGATACTCGTCCCGAACGTGATCGCTCACCGTGTGCTTCTTGAACATCGGCAAGAGCCGCCATTGCAACTGATGTCTCATGGGTACGTGCACCAGTAGCCGTCCACCCGGCTTGAGCGCCCGATAGAGGTTGCGCAGAGCGGCCCCGTCATCGGGAATATGCTCCATCACGTCTACACACACGGCGACGTCAAACCGATCGCTAAAGGGTAGATCGGCCAGGTCGGCTTGCTGAAAATCCACGGTTCGACCCAGAAGCGCTCTAGCGGCAGTGCGGCATGCTGTCACATTGGTCGGCTCGATATCCACGCCGAGTACCCTACTACCCTTCAACGCGCTGGCCAAAGCGATGCTGAGGGCCCCTTGCCCGCAACCGGCGTCCAGTATTTCATCCTGCGGACACTGCAAGCTCCTGAGCATGCCCAGGACGTGAGCTATCCGCACTCGTCGGTGGATGTTCAGATCTCCGACCAACTGATAGGTCAGTTGTTTTATTAGCCCCTTGTGGCGACGGGATAGGGCTGACCCTAAGCGAAGGTAAGCACCCAGCGGCAACCGAGAATCAGCGATCGGCGCGTCGGGTACGAGATACGGGGCTCGTGGCTTGCCCGCCGCCGAGCGATCAGGATCGAGTAATGGCTCTTTCACCCGCAAAACCTCGTCCAATGCATGTGAAATCTCCACGGCTCTTGCCCCCCAATCATGACTCTGGGCCATCTTCCTTCTCTGCTCGTGCCTTCGCGGGCTGTCCTCCTCGGCCGCACGCTGTAGAGCTTCCACGAAGCTAGGTCCATCGTCAGCCAGGTAGATCACGTCTGCCATATTCTGCAGGGACGGAATCGGCGTGGCCACTACAGGCAAACCAGCCGCCAGATACTCGTGCAGCTTCAACGGGTAGATACCTCGCGTCAACTCGTTGATCTTGTATGGAATTAGCGACACGTCCAGTGAAGCAAGATAGCCTGGCAACTCTGTCCGAGCCTTGAGTCCAAGGAAATGGACGTTTGGCAACGCCCGAAGCTGGTCCACCTCCGGGTTGCCCTCCTGCACCAATCCGATCAGCACGAAGCTCCAAGAAGGCATCTGGTGCGCAGCATAAGCAACCAGATCGGCATCAAACCGGAACTCGATTCCTCCTATAAAGCCCGCCCTCGGATGAGCGAGTGACCGGAGATCCCCTGGCTCGGGGCCTTTCCAGGACAGGGCTTGCTCAAACAACTCCACGTCGGCACCGTTGGGAACGAAGCGGCTGTTGGGGTTATGGCGGGCCATCGTCTCCCGGAGCACCTCAGAAGACGTCAGTACCAGATCCACCTCTGAGGCTACCCATTGCTCGATGTCCGAGACAAAAGGATGGAGACCCGGGAAGGCCGACAACTGGTCGGTGCAATGGTACACTGACACAGCCTCACCGAGCCGACCGAGCACGGCGGCCCCGTAATACGCGTTGAAAGAGATCCACAGTATGGGGCGCCGAAACCCCACCCTGTCCACAGTTCGACGGAGGCTTTCCCGGAAGATCGCCTGGTTAAAATCAAGCAGACGCTGGAAAAGAAGCCGGTTCTTCACGCGGTTGAAGGGGATGGAGGGTGGCGGGCTCCAGACCAGGAGATTCTCGGATCGCTTGGTCAGCCCTCCATGCCGACACCAGCTAGTCAGCTTGTGGCGTAACCTGGGGTCACTCCGAGCCCCCAGATAGTCGCTGGCATACGTCAAGGGTGGGTCGACGAAGAGAACGCGATTTCGTCTGGCCAGTTGCCGCATCAAGTGCTGGCGACTCGTCCAGAAGGGCCAATCCCAATCCATGATGGACACGCACACGATATCTCTTCCTGCGATCAGGCCAGCCGCTTCAGATAGCGTGGATGCAGGACTGCCAGCGTACATCTCTAGCTCCACCTCGGCGATATCGAGCGGTCTGTCCGATGACCAGCAACGCGGGAGAGCTTTCTTCCCGCTCTCAAACCACGCAGTATGGTCTGGACGGCTACCGCCAGTTCCAGGACCGGAGCGACCCGCAACTCGCTGCGCTCGGAACGCAGGTATGCCCAGTGCTTCCGGAGAAAACGAGCGTTGTTCTTCACCACCCACAGCTCGTAGTTGAGGCGACCACGGCTCCGCGAGCCACCCTGGGCTTTGTTCACACCCCCAGGGCTGTGGAACCCCAGAGTGTGTGGACAATGCACCAGCCTGAAGCCGGCCTCGCGAGCCCCTAGCTGGAAGTCGCTCTCCTCACGCCATCCATTGCCTTTGAAGGCAAGATCAAAGCTCACGTGTCTGAATACCTCGCGGCGGATTAGCGCACAGGCATCCAGTAGCGGGGCCTCAACGTCCACTCGCGTATCCAAGTGATGATTGCCCACCATCGCCCACCGCTCGATCAGCGGATCGACATACCTATCGATTCGTCGCAGTGCCGCCTGATAGCTCTCCCCCGGCAGCACGTTGATACGGCGACCTGCGATCATATCTGCGCCCGATTGCTCCAGATGGTCCAGGAGGATAGCAATCTGGCCTGGCGTGAGCTCATAGTCGTCCTCGCCGTAGAAGACATACTCCCCCCGGGCGGCCTCGGCCCCGGCATTTCGTGCACCCGCTTGCCTCTTATTGATCGAGAGCCGCACGATACGGAGATGCGCCACCCTGGACGACCATTCCATGAGTAGCTCGGGCGTGCGATCTACGCTGCCGTTGTCGACGACGATAACCTCCTTGATCCGGCTCTGGCTCAGATAGGACCCAAGAACGGTCTCGAGGCGGTCAGCCCGGTTGTACGTTGGGACCACCACGCTCACCGGTCCCTCCATGCTATGTGCTTGGCCGCCAGCGTTAGACTCTGCCATTTGCCCTCCTAACTATTCCGACCGCAGTTGATCTATAGTTATGCCGCGACCGTGAGCCGTCGGTATCCAACGCTCCCTGGAAGGCCGCAGCCCGCCGGCGACAAATGCCCTGAGCATGAACAGAAGAAAGACCGGGGCACATAGTAGCGCGAGGTACGCCCGCGGCCGCGCGCCATCCAGCACCATTCCCAGGAGAACATAGGCGGCAAAGCTCCCCAGGGCCCCAATCCAAAACGGCCACGGCAGCAGAGCAGGCGTGGTGGGGAACAACCCGCCGATCATGGCCAGCAGGCCACACAGAGATAGCAACAAGGACCGCGGCGGCTTGGTGGCGCCAAAACCAGCCGTGGTTTGCCACACGCTCACCGATCTGATACCTGAAACAAGTGCCCTCCATCCATAACGGCTGGCCCCAATCGCCACGCCTGCCACCCAACGCTTTCGTTGGCGGCTCAACTGTTCCGCTCCACGAGTCTTCTCGTCGTACAGCTTGGCCCGCGCTGTGTAGCCCACGCGGGTCCCGGACAACATCAGCCGTGCCTGCCATTCGGCGTCCTCGAGCAGCTGAGGCACTCCATTCCCAACCAGCCACTCAAATACGTCCCGCTCGAAGGCCATACCGGAGCCAGCTACGCTAGCAGACAGCCCCAGCCGCGCTCGTCCCTCCTGGTCGAGGCGATTCCACAGCATCTCCGAGATGGCATCCATCTGGCTGATCCAACTGTCATCCGCATTCTTAGGACAGCGCGCCGACTGCACCACCCTGTATCCTTGCTCGAACACGAGGTTCATCTCCGCGAGAAAGTCAGGGTCCACCAGGTTGTCGGCGTCCAGGATGAGAACGCAGTCGCAATCCGGCATCTCCACGCTGATCCACTCCCACAGCGACAGCAGCGCTGCCCCCTTTGTCTGCTGACCGCCCTCGGCGCTACGCTCATGACAAGCCGCGACACCCGAGTTGTGCACGACAGCAGCCGTCGAGTCCGTGCAGTTGTCGGCCACCACGTAAACCCTGCGTTTCTCGGCCGGATAGTGCTGGGACGCCAGGCTCTCCAGTAAAGAGCCCACCACCGTCTCCTCGTTATGGGCGGGAATCAAGATGGCGAAGCTACGCTCTATCGCAGGAGCCACGGACCGAACGGCACTACCTCGTCTGTAGCCGACCAGGACGGCCAAGGCCGGCGCCCACAGGTACAGCAGATAGAGCAGCGCATAGGATTGAAAAATCACCAGAAGGAGTCCCAGCGTGATCGTTACCATTGTCTAGCCCCTCCAGCCCAACGATGCCGAGGCGCCGGGCGCGTGGCAGCGAGCGGTTTCTCCTCCCCACTCTCTATGAGGGGGAGATTCATCAGTATCCCCATGGAAAACCAGAAGAATAGCTTGAGCTCGATTTGCGAGAAGTAGTTGTTGGACCAACTGGAAACGGCCATGGCGGCATAGGACGCTAGCAGGGCCGCCGCTATCCACTTTATGCCGGGGGACCTGGCTCGGAGGTAGACACGAAGCCCTGCCCAGAAGGCGAGCGTCAAGAGAGCGACAAACAGCAGAAATCCCACCCAACCGTTTTCCAGCGCGATCCGGAAATAGTAGTTGTCAGTGGGGATTCCGGCCATACTGTGCAATAACTCGGGATTGACTCCCGCCCATTGCTCCAATAGCACCCACCCTTGCCGACCCGAGGTGGCCGGTCCGAGTCCAAACGGGCTCTCCATGATTACTGGCAGAAACTCTTGGAGGTAATCCTGGCGAACCGCGTATGATTCATCCTGCTCAGGCGAGAACATGCTAACAACACGGTTGGCCAATAGGCTGCCCTGGTTGAACTGGTACCAACCGATGGCGAGGGCGGCGGCAATGGCTAACGCCAGCAAGAGCGCGCGCTTCCTGGTGATCACTCCAAGAGCGAGGATCCCCACCAACACAGCCAGGTATGCGCCGCGTGTGAGCGTGTACAGATCGGCAATGGCAAACAGAGGCACCGTCGACAGCACACCATACCTGATCCACGGGTTTCGAGTTTGAAAAGCTGCAGCCAGGGCCAAGACGATCGAGAGGGCCATATGCATTCCCAGGTTATCCGCGCTGCCCAAGGTCGAGAAGATCCGCACCTGACCATAGAGACGGTGCGTCGGGCTGATACCAACCCATGCGGACTCCCAGTAGTTGAGCCCCAGATAGTGTTGCTTCAGACCGTACAAGGCCAGAGCCACCGCTGTTGCCAGCCATAGATACAGGCAGAAATGCAGTTGGCGTCGGGTCCTGATCAAGTAAAGAGCCGCGAAGAAGGGCACCGAGAGGTTCACTACATCCCGCAGAGCGTAGAGCACGTTCTGGGTAGACGGGAGTCCTGGATGGAAGGCGATTAGGAACTGATAGGCCACGTAGATGAGCACCGGAGTAGTGAGGGGCGAAGACAGACGCGAGAGGTCGCGTCGGGTCACGATCGCGACTGCCAGCCCAATGGCCACCAGCCCCTCGATGAGCTCGACCACAAGGCCGACCTCCATCGTCCAGGCTAGCCTCTTTATCTCAATAATCACCAGCGAGGTGATGAACAGTAGCAACAACCCAAGCCGAGGTCTGATCACTACCACCACCGCTATGGGCACTATAATGAGCGCCCCAACCAGCAACAGGGTCGTGCCAAACCTTTCGGCGATGAGAACTCTGCCGATGCCAACCCCGATTGCTACAAGCAAAAGGGTTGAGACGAAGTTGATGGGAGCAAAGGTGCTGGCGATCTTGTGCGCAAGCGGCCTCTGTGCTATTGCCATCTTAGTTCAACTTGGTCGAAGGATGTCCTAGCAGCCTGGCACCATCACCCCGAGTGCTGAGCCCGCTGCCAGAGTCGTCCAGCATGCTGAAGTGCCCATTCGGAGAAATCCATGTGCCGTGGCCCTCGATAGCCATCCTTGCATCCATGAGGCGGCGCGGCAAGCTGTGTAGCTTGGTCGGGTCCACGTAGTCCGGATCGATCTTGTTGACAATGATTCCCTCCACTACCGCTCCAACATCGGCCAGGAGCGCCAGGGTCCGGAACTCGTTCTCGGAGCTGGGACGGGTGGCATCCACCACCAGCAGCACGTGACCGATCCGCGAGGCCAGCACGGCACCGTCTGTAAACAACCCAACCGCGGGCGAGTCTACGAGGACGAAATCGTGGTTTTCGCCCAAGTGTGCTAGCAACTCCGAGAAGCGGTCACTATCGAGGTAGTCGGGTTGATTGGCATTGAAGGTCCCTGACAGCACGACTGATAGGTGAGGGTAGGCCGTGCTTCTGGCGGCTTGATCCAGGGTCGCTTCACCCTGAAGCACGTGGCTCAGACCGGGGCCCTCGGGCTCCAGACCGAAATGCAGATGCAGTTGTGATTGCCGGAGATCCCCATCAACTAGCAGCACCCGATAGCCTGCCTTTGAGAGAGATACGCCCAGATGGGCGGTGACCGTCGTCTTGCCGTCCCGAGGGCGGCTGCTGGTGATCAGCACTGTAGAAGGGCCGCTCTTGCCATCCAGCACACGTTGCCGATGTGAGACTGCCAGGCTCACGCGAGCTTTTCGGAAGGCCTCGATGGAGTCCAATGGCAGTTGCTCGGGTGACATGATACTCGCCTCCAGCCGCCGCATGCGCCAACGCAGGAAGGGGCTTAGAACTGGTAGGTCAAGATTGGCCAGCACGCTGGCAAAGCCAGACAGCCCCCTCTGGAAGTGAGGGATTACCCCGACGACCGCCAAACCCAACTCGCCGGTCACCTGGTGGGGGGACTTGATCGAGACATCCAGGTACTCGATGGCCACGGCTATAAAGATACTGAGAACCAGACTGACCAGCAGAGACAGCAAAAGATAACGACTCAACTGCCGCGGCTCTGGTTGTGTGGGAGTGACCGCAGGCTCGGCAATTGCGACCGAGGCCGGCCGCAGGTCCGGAAACCGATTCAGCAAAGCTGCTGCATCTCGCTTGTCCACCGCGCTCTGGTAGGCCGTCTGAGCGGTGACGAACTGGTTCTCCGCGACGCGCGCGTTGGGCTCGTTAATGGATTTCAGGAAGTTTTCTCTGGCGGTCTTGTAGTTACCCTCCGCCATTTTCACCTGCTCCTCGTAGTAGCTGATCGAGGAGGCATTCTGGGTATTCAGCAAGTTCTGGTTGTACTGTATGAAAGCGGTGGCGATGTCGTTGGCCAGCTTCTTGGCTGTCTCTGGATCGGCGGACTTGACCTGGATGTTAAGCATATTGGAGGAGCCGACCCGGTTCACTCCGATCGCCTTTCGAAATTCCTCCGGCGTAGTTCCTAGCCAGTTCTGCTCGATGACCTGCTGCAAGATGCTTCGCGATAAGATGGTCTCCTGGATAGTGGAGAACAGGATGCCCGCCGTGAACCAATCCAGCCGACCCACGTCGGCCACGCTGGGCGAGTCAATCGCCACTCGCACGCTGGCGACGGCCCTGTAGGTGGGGGGACGTGTCACAACCGTAATGACAGTGCTAGCGATCGTCACAACCACCAGGAACAGTATCATCCAGAGTCGCTTTCGGAGTATCCGATATAAGTTCCAGAATTCCACGCTACCTGCCTTTACTAGCCGCCCCCTTGCGACCCGGCGGCTCCGTTGTAGTCGCGGGCTATCTGGCCCCGCGCTTGGCCAACAGCGCTGGAATAGTCACCAGCAGAATCTTGATGTCACTCCACAGAGAATGAGTCAGGGCGTAGTAGTTGTCCAGGACGATTCTCTCCTCGGCCGACAAGTCGGAGCGACCGCTGATCTGCCAGAGGCCTGTAATGCCAGTCGGTGCGTTGAATCGAATCCGTTGCCAGTCATCGTCCAACTGCTCTGCTTCGTACAAAGGGAGCGGACGGTTCCCCACCAGCCCCATATCCCCTTTCACCACGTTGAGGAACTGCGGCAACTCGTCGAGGCTGGTGGCGCGCAGCAGCTTTCCCACGCGGGTGATCCTGGGGTCATCTTTGATCTTCACGAAAGCGGCGGAGCCATACTCGTTCTGCTCCAGCATCTCTTTGAGCCGCTGGTCAGCGTCCTCGTACATGGTGCGGAACTTCAGCAACTCGAATACTTTGCCCTGATATTGCCCATTGGAAGTTCGTCTACCTTGTCCCACGCGCAACTGAGAGTACAGGGCGGGTCCAGGAGAATCCAGCCTTACCAGCAATGCGATGAACAGCATTAGCGGCGAGGCCAGCAACAGAGCCCCCAGGGCCAAGATGCGGTCGATGATCGATCGCAATAATGGATGAGAATCGGATGGCTTCAGAGTATCCAGCATCTGGCGGTCATCCACGCAGATGACATCCGAGCTTGGTCCCCTCGCCACGACGTTGCCCCTGACGACCGAGTCCTCCAGCTTAGTGGCCAGTCCGACCTTGCTGCCGGATAGGACCACTGTTCCACGCACCGCTCCTCCGCGCTTGACGTGCACACCGTCCCCCAGGATCGCGTTAGGACCGATGATGGCATCCCTTTCCACGCGGCAGCCCTTATCGATCAAGAGGGGTGGGTTCAGGGTCGCCCTGGGATCGACCCTGGCTCCTTCGGCCAGCCAGACCCCGGGCGAGACCTCCCAACCCTCAGGCCGCATGCCCCGAATCTTGCCTTGCAGGAGGGCCAGGCTGCTGGCGCGATAAGCTTCGTGGGAGCCAAGGAGAAACCAGCAGCCTTCCTGCCGAGAAGCATAGACGGGCATTTCCTTCTCTACTAAGCATGACAGTAGGTCGCCAGCCAGATCAAAGCTGCAGTCCTGAGGCACAAGCTCCAGCACCTGAGGCTCCAGGATGTAGATACCTGAGTTAGCAAGGCGCTTCCCGTGTCGCCGCACCAGTTGTTCACAGCCAATCATCATGATGGCACCGTTGCGATCGACTGCAACCTCGCCAGAGAGAGACGGATCGTCGGACTCGACAACCAACACTGTCGCCAGTGCCCCCCAGCGGATATGCTCTTCGATGGCGGCTCTTAGATCCAGGTCCGTCAGAACGTTCCCCATGACGACGACAAAGCGCTGCTCCAGATGGGACGCGAGTTGCACGATGAGATTGGCGCTACCAAAAGGTGCCCGCTCCAGGACAGTGGTAACGGGCAGACGACCGGAGTATGGTTCGATAGCGCGTTCCACTAGATCCGGCCACCTATAACAACTGACAATGGCGCCACCGACGCCGTGTAGCTCCAGATAGTCCAGCATCCGTGCTATTAATGGCTTTCCCGCTATGGGCAGCGCCGCGGTGGGAGTATCGAGAGTGAGCGAGCCCAGGCCGCTGCTCTGACCTCCCGCTAGAACGATAGCTTTCAACTGACCCTCCTGCCGGTCTAGCTGAGCCGCCTTACTCCGGTATGTGTAGCGGTCCCCGATCCTCGACGATCTGGAGCAGGTGGTGCAGGTTCATCTTCGTCACGATGGCCCGGACATCCGGGCGCATTCGGGTCAATCTCAGCTCCAGGCCGGAGTCCAAAGCGAGCCGCCAGGACCAGACCAGAGCGGCCAAGCCCAGACCATCGACCCGGTCCACCCCCACCAGGTCGACATCGATGGACTTCGAGGTCTGCGCAACGATCTCACGAAACCCATCCTTCAGTACCAATGCCGATTGCCGGTCCAGCCGCCCGCGCAGGTGCAGTATCGTGCGGCCGGGCTTCAGATCGATCTCCATTCCAAGACCCCGCTTGGCGAGAGCGTCGATCCATCCATACAAGCGCCGATGGGCCATTCGATCCATAGATCGTTCGTCCGCCACCTCTTCGCGTGCGCTCCCGGGTGGAAGCGGCACTACCAGACCATCGCCGTCGATCTGTAGCTCCATGTGCATACCTCACTGCTGATGGCTGTTTGCGACTCGTCTGATCCTCATTGTTCTTTGATGCTGCCTCGCCGTATGGCTTGAGAAAGCACCGTCGGTCCGCCCGTCGTCTTTTCGGATGCAAGCCGCCTGGTCCGTGTCCACGTCACCTTCTGCCGACCGCTGATGTAGCGATAGAACCCCACCAGGGCAGCGACGTTTAACATGTAGAAGTAGAATGGAACGCGCGTCAGCCGAGGCGAGCCCATCCCAAGCATGCCACAGGCCCATCCAGCGCCGGCCAGCGCGACTAGAATCAGTTGCAGCGCAAGGAGGCCCTGATACAGCGGCTGGTAGGCAAGCGCGATATTGGTTAGCAGCAACACTGGCAGGAGAAAAGGGACCACCGCCCACCGCAACACGCGGTGAGACAGGTACTGGAAGATCAACAACCACCGGCGCGAGATGAGAATTCGACGCAGCCTGACGATGGATTGAAAGCCGCCGGCCGATATCCGCACGCGCCGCTCGTACTCGTCGGCGGTAGACGCGGCGACTTCCTCGACGGAAATGGCCTCGGGCTCATAGATCACTCGGTGACCAGCCGCGGCGATGCGCATAGAAATAACGAAGTCTTCGATGATCGAGTCTGATTCCGCCGGTCGGAAGAGAGAACGGCGCGTCGCGAAGATCTCCCCCGCCGCCCCAACCACACTGTTGACTTTGCTGTCCATGCGCTTGAGATATGACTCGTATCGCCAGTACAGGCCGGAAGTCTTGACCGCCCCCATCTGACCCTGCGCGCGGATCTGCTTCTCGCCGGACACGCAACCTACCTGTGGATCGGCGAAGTTGCGGACCAGATTCTCGATGGTGTCCGGAGTGTACATGCTATTGGCGTCGGAGAAGACCAGAATCTCAGACCGCGTGTTCTCCGCGGCCCGCTGCATAGCCGCGGCCTTGCCCATGCGTGCGGGCTGATACAGGGACACCACTCCCTCGTGTTGGTATTCCTGAACGATCGCCGGCGTGGCGTCTGTTGACCCATCGCTGACGACCACGATCTCCAGTCGCTCTCGTGGATAGGTCTGGCGTAGGCTGTTGACGATCTTCTCGCGGATCACCGCCTCCTCGTTGTGCGCGGCGATAATCAGCGCCACAGACGGCCTGATCGCGCCGCGGAGGTGGGGGCGCGGCCGCATTGCAGCTAGAGCCGAGATGACAATCCCGTATCCGACGTAGGCGTAGGCCGCCACCAACGCCGAGAGCCAGAAGGCCATCTCCAACACACTCATCTGTTCAGCTCCTCGCTCGGGAGCGCCGAGCGCGGCACCGGCGGGCGACCGCGATTGCCAAGATGCCAGATGAGTAGCTGCCAGTAGTCCCGCCACTGCTGCCGCGCTTCATGTCCGGCCCCCACTGCAACCCTAGCACTCCAATATCCCAGCCATACGACCAGTCCGGCGATGGTTTTTGCCAGATAGACGCCTGCGGAGAGAGCCGAGTAGTGTTTCCGGATGAAGAGCCACCTGCCCCGATAGTCATGCAAGGAGGCCGCCAGCGGGGACTGCTGGGCGCTTTGCCCCCCATGGTGCAGCACACCGCTGGAGGGAGCGTACACGATTCGCCAGCCGGCCTGGCGAATGCGGAATTGCAAGTCCATCTCTTCTCCGTAGACGAAGAAGTCCGGATCGAAGCCCCCTACCTGCTCCAGCACGGCCCTTCGCACAAGCAGACAGGCGCCGAACATCCATTCCACATCGGCCGCCTGGTTCACGCGTTGAACGTCGGAGATCCGCCAACGGTCCGTTATCCGATCCACCAGACGGTTGTGCTGAAGACTGTAGAAGAAGCTATAGTAGGGGTGGCAGGACGGCTGAAGACTGCCATCAGAGTTCAGAAGTGTTGTCCCAACAACCCCCACATCCGGAAGGTTTTCCATCAGACGCAACATCGCCTCGATGGCGCCGTTTGTGACCTCGGTATCAGGGTTGAGGAACAAGACGTAGCGGCCACGAGCCAGTGGAACGGCCAGGTTATTAGCCGCCGCGAAGCCGAGGTTGCGATTGCTGGTGATGATCTCAACCAGAGGGAAATCCCCTCGCACCATCGCAACGGTGCCATCAGAGGAACCGTTGTCCACCACCATCACCTGGGCCCCGTGTGCGGCGGGAGACTGCTGGAGAGCCAGGAGGCAATTCTTCAGCAGCTCCCGCGTGTTCCAGCTCACGATAATCACCGAGAGAACTGGCTCCATGTCGGCCCCTTCATGCTTGGGTAGATGCGCTGTCGGTCCAGGAGTGGGCTCCCAACCCGCCGGCAATGCCGTACACTTGCCCGCGTCTTTCAACCACAATTATTTCTGACAACAATTAAAGTATAGGCGCCGGAGGTGACAGCGAGATGAATAGGGGTCTTGCGGTCGGCTGAAAGATACGTCAGGAAGGCAGCACTAACTCCCGGTCCGCGCGGTTCCGGGCAGTGAGATGCTTGGGCACAGTGAAGTGGAAGACACTGCCAGTGCCCTCCTCACTCTGCATAAACAGGCGGCCTCCATGGCGATCGAGGATACGTCGGCAGATTGCCAGACCCAATCCCATACCGCCGTGAAGACGCGAGGAGCCGCGGCTAACCTGGTAGAATGGCTCGAAGATCTTCTCTTGTTCCTCCAGAGGAATACCCTCTCCTGTATCAGCTACCGAGAAGACCACTTGCCGCTCATCCTCTTTGGCTGACAGGGTGATAGTTCCTCCCGCCGGCGTAAACTTGATCGCGTTGACCAGCAGGTTGGAGACCACCTGACTTAACTGCAACTGATCGCCTTCCACCAGAGAGAGATCCTCTGGTACCAGGTTCAGCACCCTGATAGCTTTGTCGTGGGCGAGGGGCATCAGGCGAGCCGGAATCGATCGGCTGATTTCCACCAGAGACACGGGACCGACCATGAGCGCAGTGCGCCCCACCTGGATTCGCGAGAACTCCACCAGGTCATTGATCATGGCGTGCAGATACTCTGCCTGACCACTGACGGTCGACAAGAAATCCGTCTGAGTCTCGTTTAGAGGACCGGCACGCCCCGAAAGGATGATGTTCAGGAAGCCTTTTATGGAGCTCAGCGGCGTTCGCAACTCATGGGATACCACGGACAGGAAGTTCGACTTGGCGTCCTCCAGTTGCTTCTGCTCGGTGATGTCCCGCAGAATCACAACGACCTGTGCCCCGCCGCCGTTTTCCCCCGGGATATAGGACGCCACGGCCTGGTAACAACGCGGCTCGGCATCGCCAGTATTGGGTAAAGGAAGCAGGACTTCTCGCTTGCTGGTTGTCTCCGGGCTGTTCAAGGCGTCAGAAACCACTTCCCACAGCGCTAGACCATTCCTGCTGATCTCCAGCGGCAGTGGCGCCTGGTCGGAAGGACTCAATCTGAGGATAGCTCTGGCCACCGAGTTTAGAGTAACTACGTTGAGCAGCGAGTCGGTTACCAGCAGACCATCATGCATTCCCTCGATAACCGTCTGCAGTTCGCTCGTCTGCAGATTGAGCTGAACCGTCTTCGTTTCCAGCCGAGTGCTGAGGTCAAACAGATCTCGCTGCCGACGCTCCAGCAGCCGGGCCGTGTAGATGGTCACCGCAGGAATACCCAGAAGCAGGAACAATCGTTGCCGCATGTCGTACGCGCTGAAGACATCGGGGCCCTGTTGCAGACCGATCAGAACCAGATATAGAGCAATGGCCAGAGGCAAGACCAGGAGACTTTCCTTGAACACGGGATAGTAGAGACTGGACTTGAAGATCACTATGATGTACATGAGGAAGGCGACCTGGCTGGCCATCCCACCGAGACCAAAGATCAGATAGCCAACGAACAGGAAATCGCAGGCGTAGGAAACAAAGGCCAGCAACTTGGCCAGTGGCGCTGAAAAGGCCGCGCGTGCAAACAGCAGGGTAAAGAGCAGGTTCTGCAGAGCGTAGATCAGAAGAGTGACCTGTCCCGTTGCGCTGATGCCCCTCCAATCCCAGGAATAGAGCAAGCTCGCACTGGAGATCAAGATCACCCACTTGATAGGGTTGCTCACCACTCGCTCGGTCCAATACAGAGTGCCGAGTTGCTGCTGGTGGGCCTCTGCGATGGTTCTCATAGTTCTTCCCAGGGGACCTACTTCGGAAAGACGTAGCCTACTCCGCGCACGGTCTGGATGTATCTGGGCTCCTCCGGGTCGGGCTCGAGCTTTCGGCGCAATCGCCTGATGTAGACGTCGACGGTGTTATCGTTCCCCTCGTAGTCGTAGTCCCACACCTGGCTCATGAGCATTTCCCGCGTGAGCACCCGGCCGGCATTGCGCATGAGGCAATGTAGTAACTTGGTTTCTGTGGGAGTGAGGCTGACCCTTCGTTCATCCGCGACCGTTGCCTTCAGCCGCGCCGGGTCCAGATCCACCTCCCCAAGCTTGAGGCTGGGCTGCGCTTCGAAAGCCGCCGTCGCGGACTTCCCCCGGCGAAGCACCGCTGCGATCCTGGCCAGTAGCTCACTAGGATCGAAGGGTTTCACCACATAGTCATCGGCCCCCATTCTCAGCCCTTCCGCCCTGTCCGCGGGCTCACCCCGGGCGGATAGGAAGATGATCGGGACGTTTTCCCCCTGCTTTCGGATCTGACTGCAGAGATCGAAGCCATCGACGTTCGGCATCATCACGTCGAGGATAGCCAGGTGAATTGGGTTCTCCGGACAATCCAGCAACTCGCGCGCTGTTTCGGCGTTGGATGCCACCACAACGTCGTAGCCATCATCCTGCAGAAGAAAGCTGAGCATCTTCAAGCTCTGCAGGTTATCATCCACCACCAACACGCGAGACTTCTGTCGATAGCTGCTCATCGTTTACCCTCTTCGTCGGCCTTCAATCCTGCTGCGAGAGGCCGACATGCTATCAGACACCAACTCTTCACCTCTACCGATGGACCTGTCTCACCGTGCGATCACATCGACGCTTAGACACGAAAGCCCTTTGGCGCTAAGCAAACGTGCCATCGGCACGGTCACCACCGAGAGGACGCTGGGCAGGAATCTCTCTTGGAGCCAGACGGCCGTGGGATAGAAGCGAAACAGAAGAGAATAGATCCATCGCACACCAGAGCGCTCATCTGATGACAGCTCGCGCGCAGTCGGAACGACACCAAGTACACGTCGGAACATCAGCCACGAGCTGAAGGTTGGGACGATCTCCTGAGAAAGCACAGGCCCGAACGATAGCTCGATGGAATTATAGCCTGCGGATTGCAGGGCAATCCGCAGACTCTGTTCGGACCAACGTAGGAGATGGTTTGGCGGCCAATCGACAGCCGGACGAACGCCAAGTCTGGCGGCCCAACTGCGCGGGCTCGGGGTGGAGAGTAGCAGCGGCACTGTGGGGAACCGCTGCCGTATAGCTCGGAGAAACCCGACCGGGTCCGGAACGTGCTCGATCACCTCCATGACCATGATGGCCTGGGGCTGTGGCCACTGCGCGGGATAGTCCTCTACCGAGCCCAGATGAACCCGAAACTCCTTGGCGCGCAGGAAGTTAACCAGGGTCTCTGAGATCTCTATGCCAATGGGGACGAAGCCGGCCTGTTCGATTAGGGGCAAGAAGAGTCCTGCCCCACAGCCAACATCGAGGACTATTGCTCCCGGGGGAACGTGCTCCCGAAGCCAGCGGATCGCCACTTCGGGGCGTCGCGATCTCGCCGCCCAGCGTCGAGCGCTATGGCGAAACTGGTCGGGTCCCAATCGCCCCAAAGACGACAGGCTGGGCGATTTTCGCCGGGTCTCTTCATAGTAGGTCTCAGTTGTCCCAAGAGGATCCGCAAACTGCAGACCGCAGGTCTGGCAAACACGAATCGTCCACTGCTGAAAGCGCTCCACATCAGAAAAAGCGTCGGCCTGCCTGCAAACGGGACAACGAAGCTCATAGAGCATCGGGTTGTGCTCCTCTCCAGGCGTTGTTTTCCTCCCCGTACGCTACCAGCACACCGCTGGATTCCCTCCATGCCTCGGAGGTGCGATTCTGGGCGCAGCGCCCGACGCCGTGGTAGACGAAACCCAGACGCTCCATGGCCGCCGGATCGAACATGTTACGTCCGTCGATAACCACCGGCCGCGCCATCTGAGAGCGCATCCGCTCCAGGTCCAGCCGACGGAACTGCTCCCACTCCGTGGCCACAACAAGCGCATCGCTGCCCGCGGAGACCTGGTAGGGGTCTTCGCAGTACTCGACCTCGCTGGGCAGTACCTTGCGGGCATTCGCCATGGCGTGGGGATCGTAGGTTCTGACGCGCGCTCCGAGCTGAATCAGCATCCGGATCACAGTCAGGGCAGGCGCCTCCCGCACATCGTCGGTGTCCGGCTTGAACGCAAGCCCCAGGACTCCAATACTACGCCCAGACAGGTCGCCCAAAGACGACTGGAGCTTCTTGATCACGAGTTTGCATTGATCGTGGTTGATCGTCATCACGGTGCAGAGCAACTGCGGGTGGAAACCGTTTCCCTCGGCTAGCTGGGCCAGTGCTTGCACGTCTTTGGGAAAGCACGAGCCACCGTAGCCGAGCCCTGCGTCCAGGAACGAGCGACCAATCCGTGCGTCGCGTCCCATGCCTTCGGCCACCTGGCAGACGTCGGCCCCCACTTTTTCGCAGATGTGGGCGATCTCGTTGATAAACGAGATCTTGGTGGCCAAGAAGGCATTCGACGCATACTTGATCATCTCTGAGGTTCGACAATCTGTGACGACGATAGGACAGCCGAGCGGCGCATGCAGCTTGGCCACCGCCAAAGCGGCGTTCCCGTTGCTGCTCCCCACCACGACGCGCGAGGGAGAGAAGAAATCGGAAACGGCCACGCCCTCCCGCAAGAACTCCGGGTTGGAGACGACCGCAAGCTCCACTGGTTGGCCCCGACGTTCCTGGATGTAGTGAGTCAGCCATTCAGCCGTCCCAACCGGCACAGTGCTCTTATTTACCACGATCGTGTACTTCCGTAGGACTTGGGCGATGCGGCTCGCCACCCCCTCCATCTGCCGCAGGTCGGCCGACCCATCTTGATTGGGCGGCGTCCCGACGGTAATGAACACGAAGTCGGCGTCGGAGATGCCCTCCTCGTAGCCGGTGGTGAAGTGCAACCGCCCTCTCGCGCGATTGCTGATGACCATCTCCTCCAGCCCCGGCTCGTAGATGGGCACGATGCCACGATTGAGGTCCTCGATCTTCTCCTCGTCGATGTCCACGCAGACGACGCTGTGGCCCAACTCGGAGAAGCATGTGCCGGTCACCAAGCCTACATATCCCGTACCGATAACGCAGATCTTGCTCATGGGTTGACCCTTTGACCTCCCATCTTGGTGGCACGATTCGCCACCCCTACAAGAAAGAATACGTCCGCCGAATGAGATGCGGCTTAAAACGGGCCCTCATCGGCCCTTACATTCCTGTTAGCCGAGAGACGCCTCGGTACCCCTACTGCGACGTGTATAGAACTGCTACCACGGCGACGCTCCAGAGCAGGATAGTCCCCAGCAGAGGGCGATCCTTGAGCAGAACTTCCTCGGGGCTGCCCCCCTCGCCGCGCGCGTGAATCAAGTAGAGATAGCGAAAGATGGCATAGACCACGAACGGAATGGTCAGCATCATGTAGGGGGCCTTGTGGGAGGTCTCCGAGAAGAAGCTGTAGAGCGAGTAGGCGATGATCGCGGAGGCAGTGACGATGGCGATAAGCTGGTCCAGAAGCGGGCCGCTGTATTCCTCCAGGATCCTGCGGTGCCGGGAAGCATCGTTGTCTAGCAGGATCAGCTCCTGCCGCCGCTTGGCAAATCCAAGGAAGAGCGCCAACAGGCTAGTGCAAACGTATAGCCAGGGCGAGATGGGGACGCCCGCCACCAGCCCCCCCGCCACGGCCCGCAACACGAACCCGGCGGCGATCACGAACACGTCCAGCACCACCAGGTTCTTCAGACGAAAGCTGTAGGCCAGCATCATTCCCATATAGACGGTCGCAGCCAACCCGAACGGGGCGCTGATCAACCAGGCCAGTGGCAACGAGACCAGCACGAGCGCGCCCACGGCGAGCCATGCCTGGGTGATAGTCAGCTTGCCAGAGGCCAGGGGGCGAAAGCGTTTCGTGGGATGCAGACGGTCCTGGTTCACGTCCTTTAGGTCATTGACCAAGTAGATCACACCGGAGATGGCCGAGAACAGGACCGCTGCCAGAGTCACGCGCGCCACGAGCTGGGGATCGAACATCCGCCCCGCAAACACCAGACCGGCGAAGAGCACGACATTCTTGGTCCACTGTTTGGGCCGCATGCTCAGCACGACACTGGCAGCCACGGTCCAACCAGCAGCACGGGGCAGCGCCGTCTGTTCCAGGATCTCGCCCTTCATTTGGTCATCTAACCCTTTGATCATGCAGCCACCTCAACAAGATCAGTATCCCACCGGCGGCTGAAACGGGGATGACAAGCTAGGGGAAAGCCAGTTACAGATCAGTTTGTGAGAAGTGGGTTTGGTGCTGTGTTGCTCGGGATCTGACAGGCAAGAAAGAGCGGATCGGTCTGATCGGTCCGATCGGACGGATCGGTCGGATCCGGCGGATATGCATCAGTTCACCGGTCACATGGCACTACGGTAATGCGTGAAGGGATTGAGCCATCGGCCTGACGTAGGGGCGGACCGCCGTGTCCGCCCCAGGGGCGCGCGGGCGGACACGGCGGTCCGCCCCTACGCGATGCCCCCGCG
>SCTZ01000051.1 GCA_004297765.1 Chloroflexota bacterium
CAGGCAGCTGGCCCTGCGACCCGGCAAGCATCCCATCCATGGGGCGGTGGCGCTCAGCGCCTCAGTGCTTGCACGTCTGTCCGGCAGCCTGGTCTGCCAGATGGGTTTGGCAACAGTCCCACAGAATCCGCTGACAGCTCGTCTCGCGGCCATCTCTGAGACGGTATCGATAGTTTCTAAGAGGAGGTTCCGATGCCCCAGCCACCGATCAAACGACCCGCACCACCACCACAGGAACACGACTGGCAGCCGGGGCAAGGCGGCTCCATCAGCTTCGGCCGCCTTCGTATGGAGATCGAGCCCGGGACCTTCTCAGAGCCAGTGCGCCTGCGTTTGAGCGCGCCCGATGCACCGCCGCCGGTGCCGAGGCGTCTTACCATCCCCTTCGTCTTTCGCGTGGAGGCGCACGGGAGCGGTGGACAGCCGGTGCGCACCCTGGCCCGCCCGATCCACTTCGACATCGACTTCTCCGGCCTGACGCCCGCCGAATTGGGTTACGGCTACGTCGGCCTCTACTATTTCGACGAGGACACGCGGCGCTGGACCGGCGTCCCTGCGCACACCGACATGGAGGCGCGCCGTATCACCGCCCAGGTCGGACACTTCACCGACTTCGGCTTCGGCGCGGACGACGCCCAGCAGCCATCGCTCCCTTCGAACCTGGAAGGCTATCAGGTCGATCTCTGCACCGGATACGCCGGCGTCAGCATTCCTCTCAAGGTGCCGCCCGGCACGGCGGGGCTAACGCCAGACCTGACCCTGAGCTACACCTCCGGCTTCGCCGACATGATGAATGTCAATTTGATCCAGGACGGTGGCATTTACGAGAATAGCCGTACTCGGCTCCAGTCCTCGCCCGTGGGATTTGGATGGTCCCTGGATCTGGGATACGTCACCCGGACTATCCCGCTCGACCCAGATGTCGATAGCGGGAGTTACTCCCTGACCCTAAACGGGCGGAACTTCGAGATCGTCCCCAGTGGCGAGCTATTTGAGTACCGAACTAAGCCCGACGAGTACCTGCGGCTTCGCATGCTGTGGGATCAGAGCGCGCCTAACGTCTTCAAACGCTATTGGGTGGTCGAGACGAAAGACGGCATACAGTATCGCTTTGGTTACACGTCCAACTCCGAGATGCGAGCCGCGAAGTATAACTTTAGCCTCGACGGGACGCCGACGGCCTGGCAGTGGAACCTCGACCAGATCAAGGACACGCATGGCAATACGATTGATATCGAGTACGACAAGGTAACCACCATACCAAACAATGGCGATACGAATGACCCATACGACCAGGCCAGCTATCCACTGCACATCAACTACACGGCCAACTCGGACCAGAGCTTGGACGCCAATCGTCAGATCACCTTCGTGTATTCCGACCGCTCCGACCAGTCCACAGGCTCGCACGTCTACTTTCCGTACACCCAGTACTACTGGAAGAAGAAACTCGACAGAATCGAGATGAGAGTCGGCGGCGCGATGGTGCGTACGTACGAGTTCACGCACGATTACAGGCAGCCATACTGGCACTACGCTGACTATGAAGCGGGGGAAATTATCCAAACGCCGGGGCTCGACAAGCTGGTTCTGACACAGCTTACCGAGAAAAATGCCAATGGCAACCCACTGCCCGCCACCACCTTCGCCTACTACGTAGATCAAGTGTGGAGTGGCCAGCACGCCAAACTGCAGCTATATCAGGCGACCAACGGCTACGGCGGAAAGGTGACGTACGCGTACGAAGCTCATAACCCGAACCAAAACCCCAGCTTTGCGCCGCTGTATCGAGTCACGCAAAAGATAGTGGAGAGCGGTTTGGGAAGCGCGGGGGGCGTGGACTGTGCAATCGTTCTGAGCTATACCTACGGGACATCCTATGGCGACGGGTACGTTTATCGGGGGCATGGGAACGTCACGGTGACCGATGCTGCCGGGCATTTTGAGAAGAGCTGGTTCTACACGCGCGACCCAATCAACGGCAAGACCGGGGTAGATGTCGAACGCCTGCAGAGCCGTCGCTACAAGCTCGAGCGGTGGAAGAGCGGAGCGCAGACGCCGACATTCACGGAGTTGACTGACTGGGGCTGGACAGGAACTGCGGGACCTCCTTATAACTCCTATTACTTTAGCCATTTCCCCCGGCTGGACGCAGTACACCAGTACACCGGCAACCGCAGCCGCAAGACGCGCTACGAGTACGACAGCTACGGCAACGTGATTCGCACCAAGGAGTACGACTCGGCCACGGCGGCGGACAACGCCTGGGTGCGGAACAAGCGGCGCTGGTACGGCTATACCGTCGATAGCAGCCATTACATCGTCGGCAAGCTGGCGAACGAGAGCATTTACAAGCCGGGCGGCGGCGACCCGGCCGAAGGCGACTGTGTGCGGGCAACGCACTACTGTTACGACGGAAGCTACAACTGGGCACATAACATCGGCGACGGCTTGTTCGGCGACGACCAGAGCTTCCGCGGTCGTCTGACCTCGGTGCGGCAGGTGCTGGACGGCACGTCCTGCGTCGACGTTACCTACGACTACGATGGGTACGGCAACCGGACGTCAGAGACCGAGTACGGCGCCTACGGCACCACCCTGGGGGCCCTGGCCACGGGTGATCCGCGCACCACCTCCGTGACCTACGAGTCGACCTATCACACCTTCCCGTCCCAGATCACCAATCCGATCGGCCAAGTGCAGACGCGCAGCTACGATGCGCGCTGGGGCAAGCCCACCAGCAGCACCGACCTCAACGGCGGCGTCACCGACTACGCCTACGATAGCTTCGGCCGCTTGACCTCGGTGCAGGGGCCTCAGGTCAGCGGAGCGAACGGAGCTTACCGCCGAACGACCCAATACACGTACTACTCTCCGAGCACGGTCAACGACCGGACCACGACTCAGCTGCTGATTCAGACCCGTACCGACCTGGGTGGAACGGCGACCTGGCTGAATACCAGGCGCTTCTACGATGGGATCGGGCGACTGGCACAAGAGTACAGCGACGGCTACAGCGGCGTGAACGTGGTCAACACCTACTTCGACGGCCGGGGTCTCCAGTGGAAGGAATCGGTGTTCCACTCCGCCGCCGGAACCGGGGCGTTCCTGGACGACGATTGGGCTGGCTACACCGGGGCGGCCAGCACGTATACCTACGACGAGTTGCAGCGTCTGCTGGTCACCACACTGCCGGACGGAAAGACTACCGAGTCGCGCTACTTCGATTGGTCTACCCTCGTTCTCGACCCGAACGGACACGGCAAGCTTTTCGACCGGGATGCATTCGGCCGCGTCTATGCAATCGGGGAATACAGCGGCACGGATCCTATGCTGAACCAGTACGCCACCACTATCTACGGCTACGACGTCCTGGATCAGCTGACCCTCGTCAGAGACCACGCAAACAACGTCACGATGATCGGCTACGATACCCTGGGCCGCAAGATCGCGCTGAATGATCCCGATATGGGGGTTTGGATGTACGCCTACGACCCCATCGGCACGCTCAGCGTCCAGCGCGATGCCAAGGAGCAGTACGTCTATTTCAACTACGACGCCCTCAAGCGCCTGGTGCGCAAGTGGTACCCGGCCTCCTGGACCCAGCCCACTATCACGGCCGGCTCCAGCAAGCCCACGGTGCATGATCTGATGGAGCTGCGCGCGGCCGTGGACGTGGACCGCAAAGCCGCTGGGCTGAGCCCGGCCACCTGGACCGATCCGGCCATCGTCGCCGGAACCGGCGTCCGCGTCCGGGCCATCCACTTCATCGGGCTTCGCGATCGCATACAGGAGCTCTGGACCGCCGCCAGCATGGGCTCGGTGCCGGGGTTCACCGGCGGGACCATCACGGCCGACACCCGGAAGATCAAGGCCAGCGACCTGACCGACCTGCGCGGCTGGCTCGTCCAATACGAAGACAGCTACTACGGTCAGGGCAAACGGGCCAGGGTCTTCATGGAGTACGACGCCTACGACGGCGCCAGCCAGTTCGGGAGAGGCAAACGCACGGCCATCTGGGACGGCTGCGGACGCCAGAGCTTCTGGTGGGACAAGGCCGGGCGGATGACCAAGGAAGAGCGCACCATCGATGGCGCGCTGTACGCCACTCAGTGGACGTACGACGCCATGGACCGCGTCCACCGGCTCACCTACCCGGACGGCGAGGTCCTTACCTACAGCTACGCCGGCAACGGACTGCTGAGCCAGATCACCAGCTCACTCGGCGTGACATTGGTCTCCGGCGCGCAGTATAATGCTTTGAACCTGCCCACGCGCTTCACCCTCGGCAGCGGGACGACAGCGGAGATGCGGCACACCTACTACGGACCGGATGCGCCAGGCTGGCCTTTCGGAGCGCCCAGGACCATCGAGCTCCAGCAGGGGACGAACCCGCCGCTGGTATACCGCAGCATGGTCTACGACCCCGTGGGAAACGTAATCAGCATCACGGACGGCGTGAACTTCGAGACCATCACCTACGGCTACGACCATCTGGATCGCCTGCTGAGCGCCAGCGCGCCGAACGGAGAGACGTACAGCTACGACGAGATCGGCAACATGACCAGCAAGAATGGGGGCAACCTCAGCTACGATGCCAACCACAAGCACGCCGTGTCGGCATTCAGCGGGGCGACTTATAGCTATGACGCCAACGGCTGTTTGACGAGCACCACGGCTCGGGGAGGCCAAGCCTTCAGCTACGATCCCGAGATCCGCCCCGTCCGCGTGGACGCCGGTGGGGCAACCGTCACGCGCTTCGCCTATGATGGGGATAGCGGACGGAGGAAGCGCCTTGACGTCAAAGGCACGGTCCACGCCGTGGGCTCCTACGAACGCAACGTAGGCAACGGGATCGACACCAGCGAGGTAGTGACCAAGTACTACACGGCCAGCCTTGGGAAGCTGAGCCGCCTCATCGCCTTCCGGCGAGGCGGGACCCTCTACTGGGTGGGCACCGATCACCTGGGCAGCACCATTCGAGTCACCGATGCCAACTTCAACGCGGTAGACGGCATGCGCTATTTGCCCTACGGCGGCTCGCGGGACACCGGCACCAACCTGCAGACCGACCATCTCTTCACGTCACAGGTGCTGGATGCGAGCATCGGGCTCTACTGGTATAATAGTCGGGCCTACGATCCAGTGCTCGGGCGATTCCTGGTTCCGGACACCATAGTGCCGAACGCCATGAACCCGCAATCGCTGAACCGCTACTCCTACGGACGAAACAACCCGCTGCGGTACACCGACCCGTCAGGGCACGACGAGGAGGACTGGTTCAGTGAAGACTGGAAACAGGCCTTCCGCGACACGCACGACGGAGCTGATCCAACGGAAAGCGACTACGCGGACCGCTACAGCTCGATGGCCGAGGCGTCGGGATACGAGAATACCGAGGCACCGGAATGGGTAGCGGCAGCGGCAGCAGCTGGTGGAGACGCGGGCGGCAGCATACCTTCGGGGCCCACGTTGGAGCCTAGGTACGAGGGACCCACCATGCGAGCCTGGGAAGCAGGTGACGAGATGGCCAAGCCCGTTAGCGAGCCTGCGGGCAGTGAAGTCGGCAGTGGTCTGATCAACGCGATCAGCGCAGTAGGGGACCAGATGCCATCAGTGAGTGCAGCTATCGAGTCGGACGTCGCTCCTTCGGCAGGGAAGTTGGGGATCCGTGTTGCCGGAAAGGCAGCTGCCCCGATTGGGGTGGCCTTTGACGCTTGGTCAGGTTACCAGGGAGAGATCAGCCATGGTCATGAGTTCGGACGGGGTGTGGTGGTTGGCGGAGCCAGTGCGTTCGGCGGTTGGGCGGGGGGCGCGGCAGGCACCGCGATAGCGATTGGCATCGCTGGAGCTTTGACGATTGGCACAGGTGGGACAATCCTCCTGGCGATTCCCCTCGTAGTGGGCCTGGGTTGGGCAGGATCCAGTCTCGCGGCAGAATTCGGGCGCGGTGTCTCAGCAGGGCTCAACATAAAATGAGAGGCGAAGATTGGTAGCCGGTTTGCAGGCGTGGATGTGGGTCCTGATGATCTTTTTCATCGCCGCCGGCGCGGCGATCTGGTTCGGCTGGTGGAGGAGTTGGGTGGACTGGCCGATGCAATACTATCTTCACCGCACGCCGGGAGTTCCGTGGTTTGCTCTGGCCATGGCATTTGGAGGGATAGTCATCATCCTGCGGTCCATAGGAATCGAGGTGCCCCAATTCTTGGTTGAAGTCGTCATCCTTTCCTGCATCATCATAGCGTTAGTGGTTGCCGCCTTTCAATGGCCAAGATGGGCGTTGCCCCCGTGGTATCGAAAACTTCAGGAGGAAGGACAGAGACCATCGAAGAAGTCTAGCCATCGCCGTAGGCGCTCGGCTCAGCACCGATAGCCAAAGCCACCGGCATTTCGGCTAGGATCCCGAGATCCGCCCGGTCCGTGTGGGGATTCCGGCGCCACGATCTGCCGCTTCGCCTACGACGGATACGGCGTACGGCGCAAGCGCGTAGACAACAATGGCACCATCCACTACGCGGGACCCTACAAGCGCAACGTCGGCAACGGCATAAGCCCCACCGACGTGGTGACCAAGTACTACAGGGCCACCTTCGGCAAGCTAGGCCGGCTCATCGCCTTCCGGCGAGGCGGGACGCTCTACTGGGTGGGCACCGACCACCTTGGCAGCACCATCCGGGTAGCCCATGCCAACTTCAACGCGGTGGACGGAATGCGCTATCTGCCCTACGGCGGCTCGCGGGACGCCGGCACCAACCTGCAGATCGACCATCTCTTCACGTCGCAGGTGCTGGACGCGAGCATCGGGCTGTACTGGTATAATAGCCGGGCCTACGATCCAATGCTCGGGCGATTTCTGGTTCCGGACACCATAGTGCCGAACGCCATGAACCCGCAATCGCTGAACCGCTACTCCTATGGACGCAACAACCCGCTGCGGTACACCGACCCGTCAGGGCACGACGAGGAGGACTGGTTCAGTGAAGACTGGAAACAGGCCTTCCGTGACTCGCACGACGGAGCCGATCCAACGGACAGCGACTACGCGGACCGCTACAGCTCGATGGCCGAGGCATCGGGATACGAGAATACCGAGGCACCGGAATGGGTGTCGGCAGCGGCCGCAGCTGGTGGAGACGCGGGCGGTGGTGGCGGGGATGCCGGCAGCAGTGGCGGCAGCACGCCTTCTGCGCCGACCGGCGTCGCGGACCCGCCGGCAGCTTCGGACGTGGTCAACACGACAGCGGCATCGGGAGACGAATCAGGATCCAAGGACGATGGCGGTTCGCTCGCTGATGCCTTCTCTCCGGAACCAGCCGACATCGGCAGCGCGGTGCTCGCCACAGCCGGGGGCACCAAGAAGGCCATAGTCGAGCCATTCAGCAAGAGCGGAGCCCGACTTGTTGGCAGAATGAACATGGCCACCGGCGCCATCTACGATGGTTTCGCTGGCTATCAGACCGAATTGGGGATGGATGAAGGGCATTCCCGGGAGAGGGCTGCTATGGTGGGGCTTGGCACTGCATTCGGCGGTGCGGCCGCGCCGTTTCTCGCGGACCTAGCCCTGGTCGCAGCTGCCGGTGCCATAGGAGTTGGCACGGGCGGGATTGGGTTCGTCGCCATCGCTCTCGTCGTGGGCGTTGGTGCTGGCTATGCAGGAAGCCACGCGGGGACGGGCCTTTCGCGAGCGGGGCTCAACTGGTTGGGCTTAAGGTGATGGCTCGATGCTGTTTGGACTAAGCATCTGGGCCTGGATCGGAATGCTCGGTTTTGTCGCCTGCGGAGCGGCAGTTTGGTTCGGCTGGTGGAGAAGCTGGGTCGATCATCCTCGGCTGCAATACTACGCATGGCGAATGCCATGCGCTCCATGGATTGGAATGATGTTTGCAATGATGATTGTGCTCGGTATCTTGCGCAACATGGGCATCAGCCTGCCGCAGAAAATGATGGCCGCCGCGCTTCTGCCTTGGGCGGCGATCGGCTTCAGCGTGATGGTTTTTCACTGGCCCCGCTGGGCCTTACCGCCTTGGTACAGAAAGCTGATGCTGGAAAGGAACGGTCCTCCGCCACCGCGTCCGTGGTGGCTGAAATGGATTGATTGGTAGACAGGCCTGCCTTTGGGGGGCACCATGCGGCGGAAAGCTTCGATGAACCGAGTTTCCCGGAAGAGGCTTGCAGGTCAGGTGTCGCCTGCTGGGTGGGCACCGATCACCTTGGCAGCACCATCCGGGTAGCTGATGTCAACTTCAACGCGGTCGACGGCATGCGCTATTTGCCCTACGGCGGCTCGCGCGATGCCGGCACCAACC
>SCTZ01000052.1 GCA_004297765.1 Chloroflexota bacterium
GCTCGGCGTTCCCAGGGTGCAGACATCCTGGGAACGCCGAGCCCCAGCTCGGCGCGATCGGCGTCGCACGCCTACCCAAAACCGCTGTGGTCGACTATAGGTGTAACGAAAGTTACAGACCCCCCACGCAAACTCCCGTAATGTGGAACAGAAGAAGTACTCTTGCGACGGAGATTCATCGGCGGGGGGCAACTGCAACATGCTGGGCGGCGTTCATCACCCTCAATCCGCAGTCCGCAAGCCGAAGTCCGCTATCAGACTGCTGGCCGCCGCATCCCTCTTGTTCGTGACTTGGCTGGCGCTCCCATTGTCGGCCGAAGCCCACGGGGGTGGTCCCGAGAGCATCGTTAGCTTTAGCGGATTGGTCAACTGGCTGCATCTTGTCGGCACCGTGGCCTGGCTGGGGGGCATTATCTTCCTGCGGCTCTTTCTCGGTCCCGCGCTCCGCATCCTGCACCCGGCCGAGCGCGCCCAGCTCATGTCTGCTGTGCTCCAGCGCTACGTGCACCTGGCCTGGTGGAGCATCGCAACGCTCGTCTTCACCGGCATGCTCACGACCTGGACCCACGTTCCCACGCCGGAGACCTTCACAGGGACCACCTACGGACTCATCCTCACCGCCAAGATCCTTTTGTCCGTCGGCATGGTGCTCTGCACCCTGGTTATTACCGTCGCCACCAAGAAATCCACCTCCCCCTCGAGCGGCAATGGGCAAGCGAACTTCTGGCTGCGTTGGTCGCACCTGGCGACCAGGGTCAATCTGGCTTTCGCCGTTCTGATGCTCCTATTCGTCGCGGGGCTAACCGAATTCGAGCGCACCCCGCTGAACGTATTTATCAACCTGGTCTACTATAGTGGAATCACGATCTGGCTGGGCGGTCTGGCCTTCATACCGGTGATCCTGGGACCTTCCCTGCGTTCTCTGGAAGAATCCTCCCAGGCACGGCTGGCTGGTACAGTGCTAGCCCGTTTCCAGCGCCTCGTCTGGACTGCGGCCCTCGTGACCATCACCACCAGCGCCTTCAGCGTGGTCCGCGGGATCGATTCACTCGCCGACCTCTGGACAGAAGGCTTCGGCATCGCCAGCACCCTGCACCTTTTCAGCCTGGTGGCCGTGCTGATCGTCATGCTCGCGGCCCGTATCACACCGCACGATCTGCTGCGCCGACGCGGCGGTGATGCCCTGGTCACGTACACGCCCAGCTTGCTGATCGCCGCCCTCGCCCTGCTCTTCTTCGCCTTCGGCGGCGCCCTGGACGCTCCGAACAGCGCAACGCTTGCCGCGGAGATTCCACTAGCCATCCAATCGGGCGCCGGCCCTGCCCTGAACCTTATGGAACCCCTCGGCTACGTCATCGCAATCTTCGTCGCCGCCGCCATAATCTGGCACTTCGCGGTAGTGGAGGAGAGGGCAGAGAAAGGTCGAGAGAGCACGAAATCGGTGTGACCGACGGGGTCGATCCCTTTTCGTGACTCTTTTCGTGCTGCTTTCGTGTGCTTCGTGATCCAAACTGCGCCTGCTCCTTCGTCAAACTTCTGCTCCCGCACCGAATGTGCTAATATAAGTCCGCCATTTTGTCTGCCGCGGAAGGGCGGAACGCGAGTATAGGAGCTAGCTGTGGTTGATCAAAGCAAGGTGATGAGCGCCGTATCACATATTATCGAGGCTATCGGCGACGATGGGGAGCGTGAGGGGCTTGTCGGAACGCCGCGGCGCATCGCAGAGATGTACGCGGAGTTGTTCTGGGGCGTAGACGTGGACCCCACGCGCGAGTTGATGGTCGGATTCGAGGAGAGCCATCAGGAGATGGTGATCCTGCGCGACATCTCTTTCTTCTCCATGTGCGAGCATCATTTCCTGCCCTTCTACGGCAGGGCCCACGTGGGTTATATCCCCGACGGGCGAGTGGTGGGAATCAGCAAGCTGGCCCGTGTGGTCGAGATACTGTCCCGCCGGCCGCAGTTGCAGGAGCGACTCACCAGCCAGATCGCCGACTGTATCATGGAAGGGTTGGGTCCTCGCGGCGTCGCCGTCGTGATCGAGGCAGAGCATCTCTGCATGACCATGCGGGGCATCAAGAAGCCGGGCGCCAAAGTGGTGACGTCCGCAAACAGAGGAGCCTTCCGACGGAACCCGGCCACGCGAGGCGAGTTCTTCTCCCTGATCAAGAACGGCGACTAGATAGGAGCCTGATGATCTTTAGTCTCCACCGAGAGGACTTCGCGTCCCTCCAGGCCGAGTGGCTGGACATTCTGCCCACAAGCTCCGCCAACACGATCTTTGCAACGCCCGACTGGCAAACCATCTGGTGGGAACACTTCGCCGGCGAGCGCGAGCTACATCTATTGTCTCTGCGCCACGAGCGAAAGCTCGCTGGGATTCTCCCGCTGGCGCGCCTGGGCGATACGATGTACCTTATTGGCGATGTGGACGTGTGCGACTACATGGACCTGGTCCTGCCGCCCGAGCATGAAAGCGCTGCTCTCGCCCATCTACTCGACTACCTGGACCGATCGGATGTTCGCCACCTCGAGCTGCGCTCGGTGCCGTCTGCCTCGCCCACGCTGCGCTATCTTCCGTCTCTGGCGGCCGAGCGCGGCTACCAAGTAAATCTGGAGGTGGAGGAGAGCTGCCCACAAGTGGCACTGCCGCCCACCTGGGAAGGCTACCTGGCCAGCCTCAACAAGAAGGATCGGCACGAGCTGCGCCGGAAGATGCGCCGCGCGGAGGAGTCTGGTCCGCTGCGTCATTACCCCGTGAACGGCGGCGAAAACATCCCGCGGGACATGGAGCAGTTCTTTCACCTTCAGACCATCAGTCACCAGGGCAAGGAATCCTTCATGACTCGGCAGCGTCGGGACTTTTTCCTGGCCCTGGCCGGTCAGTTCATCCCCAGGGGCATGCTGCGGCTCTATTTTCTGGAGGCCGATGGAACCCGGACCGCGGGCACGCTGTGCTTCGATTACGGGAACCGCTTCATGTTGTACAATAGTGGCTACGACCCCGCCTTCGCTGCACACAGCATGAGCCTGGTGCTCAAGGCCCTGTGTCTGCGCGATGCCATCGAGCTGGGACGTCAGTCCTTCGATTTCCTGCGCGGCCGTGAGCCGTACAAGTACCATCTGGGCGGCGTCGATCACGCCGTATGCAGACTTTCCATCAGGCGGTAGATCCATGATCCGTGTAGCAGTAATCAGCATGCATGGCTCACCCCTCGCCCGTCTCGGCGGACCCGAGACAGGTGGCATGAACGTCTACGTGCGCGAGCTGAGCCGGCATCTTGGCCTGCAAGGCATGCAGGTGGACATCTTCACGCGCTGGCAGGACCCGCGTGAGCCGGCTGTCGTTCCTCTGGGCGAGAGAGCACGTGTGATCAATCTGCAGGCCGGTCCTATTGCCCGGATCGAGAAGAACACGCTGCACGAACACTTGCCGGAGTTTGTCTGCAACCTCCGTCGATTCACCGAGCGGCACAACCTGCGCTACGATATCCTGCACAGCCATTACTGGGTTTCCGGCTGGGTGAGCCGACTGCTCCAGGACCGCTGGCACATCCCGCACGTGGCTATGTTCCACACTCTGGGAGCCGTCAAGAACCGCGCGCGGGTGGGAGAGAACGAGCCTCCCTTGCGGATCGAGACCGAGCGTCGCATCATTGCTCAGTCCGATCGGCTGGTGGCGCCCTGCCCGTCCGAGAAGACGCAGATGATCAGACTCTACGGCGCCACACCCCACAAGGTCGAGATCATCCCCTGTGGCGTAGATCTGGATCTGTTTCGTCCTCTCGACCGTAGAGAGATACGCCGCTCGCTCGGCTTGACAGGATGTAAGGTAGTTCTCTTTGTCGGCCGCATGGACCGTGTCAAGGGTCTGGATATCCTGCTGCGGGCAGTTGGCAGACTGGAGGACCGCTCTCGGCTGCGCGTCCTGATCGTCGGCGGAGAAGGACCGAGAGACCCAACGCTGGAGCACTATCAGAGGTTGGTTCGGGAGCTAGCGATAGGCGAATGGGTGCGCTTCGAAGGGGCGGTGGAGCAGGGTCGGCTTCCGACGTACTACAGCGCAGCCGACGTCTGCGTCGTCCCGTCGTATTCCGAGAGCTTCGGCATGGTGGCGGCGGAATCACTGGCCTGCGGGACCCCGGTGCTGGCCTCGCGCGTGGGCGGTCTGACCTCGACCGTCCGAGACGGGGAGACGGGCTATCTGGTGCCATGGCGCTGTGAGGACCCCTTCGCCGAGCGGCTGGAGCTTGTGCTAGCCAACGCGGCGCTTCGACAGCGCTTCAGCACGGCGGCCCGACCGTCGGTTAAGCATCTGGCTTGGCCTTTCGTCGCAACCCAGGTCGCCACGCTCTACGAGAACGTCCTGCGCAACTCTGCCCGTCGCTACACGTTCGCTGCCACCGAGGCGTGACAGGCGGCCTGTCTATGATTGTTTCGGTTCACCTGATCTGCGTCGCGCACAGAAACGCTGGACGCTGCTAGTGCTGCATCATTAGTGCGCCGTTCCTCAAGTCCGGCGTCGTGTCGGAGAAGACCGCCGCGGTCTCCGGCGGCGGCCCGATTGCGCCGTGTTAGCAGGGTGCTACTGACTTGAGGAATGACGCAATTAGTGACCTGACAGGCGACAACGTGCGGATCGGCCCGATCGGACTGATCGGTCTGATTCGGCGGATACGCATCAGCTCATCGGTTACAGAATTCTAGCCGCCGGCGCATCCAAGGAGGACAACAGGTGACCACCATCTCCACGCCCTATCAGCGAACGCTCACCAGCTCTGTCCTGACGTTCCTGGAGAGCCGGCGGCGAGAGACCTATCTGCTGGCGGCAGTCGTTCTCGTGGCGTTCCTGATGCGACTGGCTTTCCTTGTAACAGTCCCCCCGAACGTCACCGCGGACGAGGCCGATAACCTTGTCAACGTCTATCACATCCTCGAAGGACAGGGCCCCGGGCTATTTGGCCTCGATTGGAAGCCCGCTCCCGCTTTCAGCGTTCACCTCATGGCGCTGTTCATGCTCATCTTCGGCAAGACCATCTTTGCCATGCGGCTGGCCAGTGTAGCCCTGAGCACCGTGGCGCTGATCCCGATGTACTTCGTGGCACGTCGGCACCTCTCGATAACCGCGAGTCTAATCTCGACCATCCTTATGTCCACTGGAGTCTGGTACTTCCACTTCTCCCGCAGCGGCTGGGAGAACATCCATATAGTTCTTTACGAGCTCATGGCGATCTGGATGCTAGAGCTGGCGCTCGCGCGTGGACAACGGCGCTTCTACGCGGCCAGCGGCTTCTTCGCCGCACTCGGCCTGTACGGCTACTTCTCCGGCCGCATCGTGATCGTTCTCTTGCTTCTATATCTGCCGTTCGCCCTGTGGCAGCGACGAGTACAGGCGCGCCAGATTCTCCTGGGCTACGCCGTGCTCGTGACCGTCACAGTCGTGGCCTTCGCTCCCCAGTTGCCCACCATCGTGAAACAGTGGGACTACTTCAACCGGCGCACCGCCAGCGTCTCCGCCCTGACCACTACCGAGCCGGTGTACGGAACGACCGACAAGGCCGTCGTCCTGTGGAACCAGGTCGAGCGGACAGTGCGGGCCTTCGTCCTGATGGACGCTACGTTAGATGGAAACACGCGCTACAAGCCACCCGCACGCTCCCTTTTCGATCCCATCACGTCTTCCCTTTTCGTCGTCGGCCTGGTTCTGGCCGCCGTGCGGTGGCGCAAGATGGCCCTCTGGCTGCTTCTGTTCGGCCTGCCGCTGCTCGTCGTGCAAATACCTAGCCTCGGCGTGCCCGACGGCGCTCGGGCCATCGGACTGATTCCGGCGGTCTACCTCTTCTGCGGATTAACCTTCGATAAGCTGATCGCAAGACCGCGGCTGGCGCGAGGAGTGTTCCAGATCAGTCTCCTGATCCTGACCCCAGTGGTGGTCCTGTCCAACATTGGGGCATATGCCGAGTGGATGCGAGAGCCAGAGGCCACCGCAGCCCGGCAGCCAGCCGTGGACAATGCCGATTTCCCGCTCTGGCAGGAATTGCAGCTAGAGCGCGCGCGAGCGGGGCAGCCCGGCTTCGTGGTCAACGAGTGGCAGCAGATGAGAGGCAACCTTCCTGCCTTGGCCGCGAAGATCGCACCATCCACGTCGTCGAAGACGATCAAGCAGCCCACCAACATACCCGGAGATCTGGCCACGTTCGTCGCTGCCTTCGGGCGCCAGGGGTCAGGCAACGGTGAGTTCCTGGAGCCGCGAGCGGTCGCGGCGGACCGCGACGGCTCGCTCTACGTGGTGGATACCGGCAATAAGCGCATCGTCAGGCTGGATGCTAACCTCCAGCCCCAGCTCGCCTGGGGACGGAGCGGCGAAGGCAACGGCGAGTTCACGGAGCCCTGGGCCGTGGCCACGGACAACGCTGGATTCGTCTACGTTCTGGATGCCGTAGGGCAGTCCATCCAGCGCTTCGACAGCAGCGGCAAGTATCTTTCCCGTCTGGGAAGCGATCTCGGAATGTATCGGCCACGCGATATGACTATTGACGGCGATGGGTTCTTCTACATCGCCGACACTGGACGCAACCGCATCGTCAAGATCGGGCGCGAGGGGCAGATCGTCAAGACCTACGGAGCCCCGGAGCGCAACAATCCCGCCCTGGATCAGCCCACCAGCGCCCTCGCCGATGCCCAGGGTAACCTCTACGTGGCCGAGCCGACCAAGAAGCGCGTGCTGAAGCTCGATCCGGACGGACGCATGCTGCTGCAGTGGGAGATTCCGCCAGCCAACACGCGCGATGCGCCCCGCCTACGCCTGGGACCGGAGGCACAGATCCTCCTTACCGATCCCACCCGCCAGCGGATCGAGGTATACTCCTCGGACGGAGTTCTGCTTGGCTACTGGGGCACCGGTGGTCTGGGCGACGGGCAGTTTCAGGGCGCACTATCCGCGGCTGCGGGGGCAAACGGAAGCATCTACGTCGCGGACCCGGGCAACAATCGTGTGCAACGCTTTCAGTTGAAGTAGCTCGCGTGACGACGAAAACGTGGTAGGAAGTGAGTAGCGATCATGATGTCTGAGATCCCCGTTCGAGCGATGGCCGTGGTGGCTCATCCGGATGACGCCGAGTTCACCTGCGCCGGCACCCTGGCCAAATGGATCGACCTGGGAGCCGAGGTCGTGCTGGTCGTCGCGACTAATGGCAACAAGGGCAGCGCCGACCTGTCCATGACCTCGGAGCGGCTGGCCCCGATCCGCCGTCAGGAGGAACTCGCGGCCGCCGCGGTCCTCGGCATCAAAGAAGTTGTCTTCCTCGATTACCCGGACGGCGAGTTGGAAGAGACGCCGGCGCTACGCCGCGACGTGACGGCCGCTATCCGCCGCTATCGACCGGAGGCCGTCTTCACGCAGGACCCCTATCGCCGCTACCAGTTGCACCGAGACCATCGCATCATCGGGGCAGTAACCATGAGTGCGGTCTTCCCGGCGGCGCGGGATCACCTATACTTCCCCGAGCTAATGACGCAGGGACTGCTGCCCCACAAGGTCAAGCAGCTCTACATGATCGCCCCTGACGAACCCGACGCCTGGGTAGATATCACCGATACCTTCGACCGCAAGATAGCCGCTCTCAGGTGCCACATCAGCCAGGTGGGCGACAACGAGAACCTCGAGCAGATGCTACGCGAGCGCGCGGCAGACCTGGGGCGAAGCCAGGGCATCGCTCTAGCCGAGTCGTTCAAGCGGGTCCCGCTGTACTACTAACAGTCGACCACGATGGCCCTCAGCGGATAACCCAACAGAGCCACCCTGCGATCGCGTGGTCAACGACTGCAGAGCAACCCGCAGCGATCGAGCATACGACCCTACCCATCACATGCAATCAAAAGGATTGCATGCACACGTAGTGGCGGACCGCCGTGTCCGCCAGGGGGGCGGGGGGCAACGCCTGCCCTAGCAACAGCTCTGCGCTCTCAAAGGCGGCGCCGGTCGGGCCGCGACGGGCTTAGTTCTGGAAAACAGTGCACTGACTTAGGAGGAGGGCTGCCCCACCCTGCCCTCCTGGCGGACACGGCGGTCCGCCACTACGTGTACAATCCACCACGCGTACGGCCCTTCTACTGCTCTGTGGATCTGGATTATGTTGTAGGCTCGCCTAGCATATCCAGATACGTCTGATACGCCTGCTTGCCGAAGCATACGAAGATCACCTGCTCGATGGAGCTGTTGGACTCCAGAAAGCGTCGCACCTCTCGCACGGCGATGCGCGTGGCCCGCTCCTGTGGAAAGCTAAACGCGCCCGTGCTGATCGAGGGAAAGGCGATCGTCCGTACGCCACTCTGAACGGCTAACGCCAGGCTGTTCCGGTAGCATCGCGCCAGCAGCTCGTCCTCCTGGTTCTTGCCGCCGTGCCACACCGGGCCGACGGTGTGAATCACCCAGCGCGCGGGAAGCCGGTAGCCACTCGTCATCTTGGCTTCGCCCGTGGCACAGCCGTTTAGCGTGCGGCACTCCTCTAGCAGTGCCGGTCCCGCGGCCCGGTGGATAGCGCCATCCACGCCTCCCCCACCCAGCAAGGATGTATTGGCCGCGTTGACGATTGCGTCCACTTTTTGTTCCGTGATATCGCCCTCGACGACCGTGATTCTGTCCATCATCGTCCGCTGCCTCCTGCGCACACCCGATTTCCGCCAAGTCGCTCTTGCTTCACGCTAGCAGGAGCCTGGACATCTGTCAATAGCTGACTAGCAAGCGCACCATGTGATTCGTGCCACGACTGACGACGTCTCGGACTGATCGATCCGATCCGACCGATCGGTCCGACAAGAACGCGAGCCTATCCGCTCAACTGATCGTTGCCCACCACCTCTCCCGGTGCTACCATGGTAAGCGGAAAGGAACCCATCTCATGCATGACTACGCTATCCTGGCCCAGGGCCCATATCGGGCGGACCAGGTGACGATCAGCTACATGCCCGGGGCTCGGCGGATCACGCGTCCCGATGATCAGGTCGACGCCGGTCGAATCTGGCAGGACGCCCTGGACCAGGCGCGGCGAGTGGGCACGAGCTTGTACGATGGACAGCTCTTCCGGCTCATGTCATTCGAGCCACATCCCGAGCAGCTCTGCCTGCGGCTGGGCGACACCAGCTACAGGGAGTACGTCGTGACGCGCTCGCCCGAGTATTGTCGCGGACGGGCCAAAGATGAGCTGGCCGAGCCGCTCGCCGTCTGCACGGCAATCATCACCCGAGAGGACCGCGTCCTGGTCGAGCGCCGACAGCGGTCCGAAGTGGGCATCGGACGCTATCACGTCATCGGCGGCTTCTTGGAGCGGGACAAGGACATCGGTCCGCTAGGGCCAGACCCCTTCCAGGCCATGGCTCGCGAGATACGCGAGGAAATCGACCTCGAGATCGCCCCGCGCGACTTCGTCGTCCTGGGGTTGGTCTACGACCGCCGCACACCCCATCCGGAGCTATGTCTCACCGTCTCCACCCAACTGAGCTTCGCCGAGGTCGTGCGGCGCGTCCCCCGCGAAAGCGAAGTACTGCAGATCGAGAGCATAGATGCCAAGCCAACCGCCCTCAGCTCCTTCCTGGCAGCCAACCACGGCAACCTGACCCCGACCGGCGCGGCCTGCCTGGCCCTGTACGCAGCGTGGCGGGAGGCTGGGAATTAGGGATTGGGACCCAGCCCCTAGCCCCCACCGTCCGGGGCCAAACCGCTCCTCATGCGTTATAGGTATTGGTGGTGCGCTGAGGGGCACATTGGCGCCCCTTCTCTCTGCTGTCGCCAGAGCTCTTACGTCGATGTATAATACTTGACGATGAGCGACCCCGAGACATGGCATGGCCGGGGCGAGCTCTGGAGCGGACGGAAGAGGAGGACACTATGCCATTCGACATCGGTCCGATGGAGATCATCCTTATCCTGATCGTCGCGCTGCTCGTCTTCGGTCCAGGCAAGCTGCCTGAGATGGGACGCCAGATCGGCAACGCCGTGAGGGAGTTCAAGCGGATGTCCAACGCGGCCACCGAGGAGATGACACGCGCACTCGAGTTGGACCCCGCGCCAAGCCACAACGGGAACCAGGGCTATGTTGCGCCGGTCCCCGATGCCAGCGTGGTCAGCGGAGGCGCGGCGGTTGGGGGACTGGAGCCCGCACCGTATCAGCCCGCGGCCGAGCCCATCCGAGACGCGACATCCGGCATGGTGTACTGCCCTAAGTGCGGAGCAGGCACCGCGGCGACAAACAACTTCTGCAGCATCTGCGGCACGTCTCTGAAGCCAGCCGCGCCCAGCCTGCCGCAGGAGCAACCCCTGGAGGCACAACCGGACCAGCCACAGGAGTCGTTGCCAGAGACGCATCTGGACCAGCCGCTAGACAAACAGCAAGAGAAGCAACCGGCCAGCGCCGAGCCGCACTAGCAGCCCACGTCCCTGGGCACGCAGCATGCAGTGTCTCGGCCTTGGACCCTCGATTCGGTCGTTTCAAAAGGGGGACACGATGAGCAGGAAGTTGTCGGCCAGAGGATGCTGCCCGGTCGAGACGAACGGCCGGGGGTCAAGGGGGGACGCGATGAGAGAACAATTGCCGGGGCAGGAGTTCATCAGCCTGCACGATGAGCTGAAGGTTTCTCTCGGCGCCCACCGGGAGCTCGGCCCCGAGCTGGACGACGCGATCGTAGAGGCCTTTCTCGAGCGAGCGCAGCGCGCCATCGACGCGCGCGTGGACATGCGCCTGCGCCAGTTGAAGGTTACGGAGCGCTCGCGATCCCGAGGGCGCACGGCGCGCCTGGTCATCCTCCTGGCCTTCGCTATTCCACTCTCGGCCATCGGAGCGGGTGCGGCAGGCATCAACGGACTCCTCCTGGTCCTGGCCGCCCTGGTCTTCCTGATGTGGATAGACTGACTGCCGCGGCGAGCACGTGTTCTCGTCGCATCGCAGAACATGCCAGTTCTCCAGGACACAAGTGTTCGACCACAATAGATTGTAAGGCTTTCCCCGTGCCAACGGACGCTCGATTGTCATCTTGAGCCGCTCGCCGTGGCGAGTCGCCTCAGGCGACAGCGAAGGATCTCCCCGTTGGAGGGACGAAGAGCGCCTGAGTAGCGGGAAAAGCGCTGCTGGTACGACATACGAGGAGATTCTTCCTCGCCTCAGGCTAGTGTTCGACCACAGAGAAGACGCTATCTGTCATTCTGAGCGCCGCAGCGCGAAGAATCCGTATCCCCAGGGCGCGGATTCTTCGGCGCCTGCCCTGAGCCGAGCCGAAGGGTGCGCG